>NZ_JBHHMI010000007.1:0-218659 GCF_042136365.1 Paenibacillus enshidis
GCGGTCGTGGCGAAGGGGTTAACGCACCGGATTGTGGCTCCGGCATTCGTGGGTTCAAGTCCCATCGATCGCCCTTTTATATAATGGGGATTAGCCAAGCGGTAAGGCAACGGACTTTGACTCCGTCATGCATAGGTTCAAATCCTATATCCCCAGCCATTTATATGCGGACGTGGCTCAGCGGTAGAGCATCGCCTTGCCAAGGCGAGGGTCGCGGGTTCGATTCCCGTCGTCCGCTCCATAAAATGTGGCGCCATAGCCAAGTGGTAAGGCACAGCTCTGCAAAAGCTTTATCCCCAGTTCGAATCTGGGTGGCGCCTCCATAATGAGTTGATTTATTGAGTTTACTTGGAATGCGAAACATAAGTAGCAAGAAAATTGAATATTTTTACTTTGCCGGTGTGGCGGAATGGCAGACGCGCTCGACTCAAAATCGAGTGGGGAGACCCGTGGAGGTTCGAGTCCTCTCACCGGTATCAACTATGAAATTAAGCTCTTGGGATTAGGAATCCTAAGGGCTTTTTTGATATCCATAAAGATACCAAACAGGTGCAAGCTGGAGGAATTAGGGATGCGACCCGGATCTGAAAGATCGGAAGCTGATATGGATGAGCCCGTGCTCGTTCGATAAGACAAGAAATTTCCTAAACCAAGTCGAATTTATTCATAACAGTCGGCCATGGATGATTGGTTATATTGGGTTGAGCGCGGATATCTTTTTTGCGTGGAAGGTTCAATTGAAGCAACTGTTTCCCGGTAATCCATCGGGGGACAGTTGCTTATTTTTTTTGAAGATAAAAGTCAGTCCAGAGCATACCCAGACCTAAGGCTAGGTTTAAAAACCGCCCGCAGTCCGTTTTAACAAGAGGGGAACACGTATAAAATAAAGACATAAGAGAGAGACAACGAAAGGCGGTGATCAATCAATGAGAATGGATAGAAACAAAGGCTTGGCCATCCTGCTTATCGCAGTGGGTGTTCTATTTCTGCTCGGTACCCTGTCTCCGGCATTCGGTTATCTGATGAGTGAGATTATGAGTTATCTGATCCCGGTCGCTATGATCGTGCTCGGGTACTACGGAGTCAGAAGCGGCAATATGGTGATAGGTTGGATCATTTTGATCCTGGGTCTGCTGATCCTGATCGGCAAGCTGTCCTGGCTGATCGGTCCGCTTCTTGCGATCGGACTTATCATTTTCGGGATTTTCCTCTTAAGAAGCCGGGGACGCAGATATTAATGTTAGGAAGGGAGCATAGCAAATGAGTGTATTTCGGCGCATGCGGGATATTACGGTGGCAACGTTCAACGAAGCGTTGGAGCAAAGCCAGGACCCTGTTCGAATGATTGACCAGTTTCTTTCCTCCACACGGAGGGATATCGCGGAAGCGGAGAAGCTGCAGCAGCAGTATTCGGTACACACAAGACAGATGAAGCTGCAGATGGATCAAGCGCTCTCGATGCAGAACAAAAGGGAAGAACAAGCGTTGCTGGCATTGAAAGCAGGCGAGGATCATGTCGCCAAGCTGGCGCTGCAAGAGAAAATGCTCTACGAAGAAAAAGCGCAGCAGTATACGGAGCTTTGGGGGCAGAGCAGAGAATCGCTTCAGGAGCTTGAATATCAGCTTGAAGAGCTGCGGACAGAGTATCAAACCGTATACAGCAAAAGACAATATTATGTTGCACGTATGGAAACGTTGAATTTGCAGCGTCAACTGAATGAGCGTGCGGGTACATACGGCGGAAGAAATCTTCCCCGGATGTTTGACCGCCTGGACAACAGGGTTGCAGATATTGAAGCAGAGACATACAGTCTGCGGGAGCTGCGCCGTTCCGAGGCCGGATACAGTGACAGCCGGCAATCCCAAGGCTCCGTATTGGATCAGGAGCTGGCAAGATTAAAGCAGAAGCTGAATAACGAAAGAAAGGAGTAGACAAGAGATGACCAAGTTATACCGGTCAAGCCGGGACAGAATGATTACAGGAGTGAGCGGCGGGTTATCTGATGTCATTGGCATCGATTCCACCTGGATCAGGATTTTGCTGCTGGTCAGCATTCCTTTTACCGGGGGAGCGACGATCCTCATTTACTTTATCGCCGCACTCGTAATTCCTAAAGAGTCTTATCCGCCGCATAATGGCTATGGACATTCAGGCGGCTCGTTTCAACAGGGATATGGCAGCGGGCCGTATGGAAGTCCATATGGCAGAGAGCATCACCAAAATTACGGTCATGGTCAAGGCTTTCATAACGGTCAAGGCCAGCAGCAACAGCAGGCTTCCTTCGGAAACAAAGGCAGCGACCTGGACTCCATGATGGAAGATATCGAAAAAAAAGCCATGAAGAAGGAATTGGCGGAACTGCGTAAAAAAATTGCGGATTTAGAGAAGGGAGAACATAAATAATGGGAATCTTTAAAAGAATGAAGGATATGACAAGAGCTTCGATTAACGACGTACTGGATAAGGTGGAAGATCCGATTGTGATGCTGAATCAGTACCTGCGCGACATGGAGAGCGAAATCCATGAAGCCGAACTGACGGTAGCAAAGCAAATGGCGAACGAGCGCCGCATGAAGCAGCGTCTGGAAGAAGCGGAACGTGGAGCCATTGAACGCGAGAAGCAGGCGGAGGCCGCACTTCGCAACGGACAGGAGGAAGTAGCACGCAAGCTGCTGGAAGAGAAAATTTACTTTGAACAAAAGAAGGACGAATACCGGGAGCTTCATACCCAATCTTCGGAGCAGGTAAAATCCCTTGTTCAACAGCTGCATGACATGAAGGACGAGTTTTATAAAATGCGCAACAAGCGCAACGAGCTCGTATCCCGTGCCCAAATGGCCAAAGCCAAAAAGCAGATGTCGCAAATCAGCAGCGTGAATACCATCGAGAGCGGCAGCGCATCTCTCGGCTTCCACCGTATGGAGGAAAAAATCATGCAAATGGAAGCGGAAGCCGATGTATTGCGGGCGCCGTACCGCCCCGGAGCCGGTCAATATGTGAATCCGGCTGATGCCGAGAAGCAGCTCAAGGTGGATGAGCAGCTTGAGCAGTTGAAGAGCAAGCTGCAAAAGAGTGGCGACAAACCGCAGGCCTAAGAGCTACTCGATATTGTAGCAATATGATATGCTATATGGAATGAGCTCTGAAGACCGTTCCATATGATCGGAGAAGCCATGCGTCCGTTTCTAAAGAACGCCGTTATGGCTTTTCCTTACCTGAAAGAAAGGGGGTGCGGCATGGAGAGGAGAAAAACGGCTCTGGCAGGCTGGGTTTTGATCGTCATTGGTCTGCTTGCGCTGTTTCATCAATTTATAGGTTTTTTCACCATCGTCGCACTGATTCTGATCTTTGCAGGCGTATATAAAATGCAAAAAGACCGTCTCAAAAAAGGATATATGCTGGCGGCGATTGGCGGCGTGCTGCTCGTACTGGACAATCTGGTGATATTCATTGGCATTACCCTGATTTCGCTTGGAGTTTTCTATTATAAAGCACGCAAAGTACAGCCGCATGGCACGGCGATGTTCAAGCAAAACTTCATGTCCAACTATAAATGGGATGAAGGGCCCTGGACTCTCCGTAATGCAAACATATGGCATGTGCTTGGCGAGATGGATGCGGATCTTTCGCTTGCTTTGCCCGAGGAGCGGGAGACGGTATTTTATATGCAGGGAATTCTGGGGGATATTGATTTCTGGATTCCTGAATATTATGGGGTTGAGGTTGAGGCCGTTGTGGTGTTCGGACAAATTCAACTCGGCCGGGATATGGATGTGGGAGTGCTGAATCGGTTGGTATGGAAATCTCCAAATTATACGGAGAGTGAGTACAAGGTTAAATTTATCGTTTCATATGTGGCAGGAGATGTACGCTTTCAATTTATATAGGAGCAGGAGGAGCCGGGTATGAATGATCGAAAAACATCCAATATGGTCACCCGCAGTATGGGTGAAGGCATCCTCCTGTCTCTCATTGTGGGGGCTGTCTTCCTGTACATGGCCAATACATATGGGTATATGAAGCCTATTTCTGAGTGGAGAGTAGGTATACAGTTCGGGGCTGCGTTATTATTTCTGCTGGCTGGGCTGGGAGCCACCTTTGGATTTTATCAAAGCTACCGGGTAAAAAGAAGGCTGGAGCAGATGCGTGAAACCCTGCTGATGTGGGAGAAGGGCAGTCCGTCCAGGGAGCTTCCCGAGCTTGGCGCGGATGAAATTGGCAGGCTTGGCGAGCAGCTTGGCCGTATCGGGAGAAAGTGGGAAGAGCAGGTATCCTCGCTGCAGCGCTTATCCACAAATAATGCACAGCTTGCTGAACAGGCCAGAATATCTGCTATTGTGGAAGAAAGGCAAAGGCTGGCTCGGGAGCTGCATGACGCGGTTTCGCAGCAGCTTTTTGCCATTTCCATGACCGCTACGGCTGTAGGAAGAACACTGGAGAAGGATTTTGCCAAAGCCCAGCGCCAGGTGGCTCTGATCGAAGAAATGTCGGCAGTGGCCCAGTCGGAGATGAGAGCGCTGCTGCTCCATTTAAGACCGGTGTATCTGGAAGGCAAGCATCTGGAGCAGGGGATCAGGGAGCTCGTCAATGAGCTTCAGCTTAAAGTTCCGATGGAGATTGATTTTGAGATGGACAGCGGAATCCGTCTTGTCAAGGGTGTTGAAAATCATTTGTTCCGTATCATCCAGGAGGCCATGTCGAACACGCTTCGCCATGCCAAGGCGACGAGGATGGAAATCCGCATACAGCAGCGCTCGGAGCTGCTTCGCGTCATGATCCGTGACAACGGGGTCGGCTTCGAGCTTGACGACAAAAAGCAGGCTTCCTACGGATTATCCACCATGCAGGAGCGGATCAGCGAGGTTGGCGGAGCGATTCAATATATTACGGCACCGGGAAAGGGAACGCGTATTGAAATTTCGGTTCCCGTCATGAACGAAGAAAGCGGGAGGAACGAGAGCGATGGATAACGGTACGGACAATCCAATCAAAGTGCTGCTGGTGGATGATCATGAAATGGTGCGGATCGGCCTGGCGGCCGTACTCGGCACGGAGGACGGAATCGAAGTCGTGGGTGAGGCGGGCAGCGGTGAGGAAGGCATTCGGCTTGCCACTGAATATCAGCCGGATGTGATTCTCATGGATCTGGTCATGGACGGTATGGACGGCATCGAAACGACCCGGCAGGTGCTGAAGCTGCAGCCGCAATGCAAAGTCATTGTGCTCACAAGTTATCTGGATGACGAAAAAATGTATCCGGTCATCGAAGCAGGCGCCTTCAGCTACCTGCTCAAAACGTCACGCGCAGCCGAAATCGCGGATGCCATTCGGGCTGCCGCACGGGGACAATCCGTACTGGAGTCCCAGGTGGCCTCCAAAATGATGGATAGATTCCGCAGGCCTCAAGCAGAGGCACCTGCTCACGCCGACTTGACCGAAAGGGAGATGGAGGTGCTGCGGCTGCTCGCCCAAGGCAAATCCAACCAGGATATTGCGGATGAACTGATCATTGGCATTAAAACGGTGAAATTCCATGTGACCAATCTGCTCGCCAAGCTGGGGGTAGAGGACCGGACACAGGCAGCTATTTATGCATACAAGAACGGTTTGGCCGAGTGAAAAACAGCCACTGGACCACAGTGTAATGCACTGAGGTTCAGTGTTTTTTTTGTGCAGGCTTTTGTTGGTTGAACACCGAGGGATGGGGTAAAATAGAAGATAAGAAAAACTTTCAAAGAAAGAATGGGGAGCTATGGCTGAAAATCGAATGATGAATAAAGTGCAAACTCCAGGCGCAGTGTTTTTCATTTTCGGGGCGACGGGTGATTTGGCCCGCCGCAAGCTTTATCCTGCAATCTACAGCCTATACCGGGAAGGCAAACTCGGAGAGAACTTTGCTGTGATCGGTGTTGCGCGCCGTCCGCGTACACCGGAGGAATTTCATAACGATTTATATGAATCTGTCCGGGAATTTTGCCGCTACAAGGCAGCAGACAGCGGGGATTGGGACAGATTCGCCTCGCATTTTGAATACAAATCGCTGGATATTAACAATGTGGAGGGCTTTCATGAGCTCCGGCAGCAAACCGAGACGATGGAAGCGAAATTCGGCATCCCCGGCAATCGGCTGTTTTACCTTGCACTGGCCCCCGAGTTGTTTGGGAGCGTATCGAACAGTCTGAAAGAAGGCG
This sequence comes from Paenibacillus enshidis, assembly GCF_042136365.1. Classification (NCBI taxonomy): domain Bacteria; kingdom Bacillati; phylum Bacillota; class Bacilli; order Caryophanales; family Paenibacillaceae; genus Paenibacillus; species Paenibacillus enshidis. The sequence continues at coordinate 6,193 of NZ_JBHHMI010000007.1, forward strand.
GTATGCTTGAAGGGGCAGGCTGGAGCCGCCTCGTTATCGAGAAGCCGTTCGGCTATGATCTGGAGTCGGCAGAGCGTTTGAACCAAGAAATCCGCGAGGTGTTCTCTGAAGAGGAGATTTACCGGATTGACCATTATCTCGGCAAAGAAATGGTGCAGAATATTGAGGTCATTCGTTTTGCGAACGCATTTTTTGAACCTTTATGGAATAACAAACATATTGCCAATGTGCAAATTACGCTTGGGGAAACGGTCGGCGTAGAGGAACGCGGTGAGTACTATGATCATTCAGGAGCGCTGCGCGATATGGGACAGAATCATATGCTGCAGATGCTGACCATGATCGCCATGGAGCCGCCAAGCCGTCAGCTTCCGGAGGATATCCGGGATGAGAAGGTGAAGGTGCTCCGTTCCCTCCGTCCGTTGGCCTCCAATGAAGACGTCATGATGAATGTAGTTCGCGGGCAGTATACGGCAGGCACCTACCGGGGCAAGGAGCTTCCTGGCTACCGTCAGGAGGACAAAGTGAATCCGGAATCCACTACCGAAACGTACTTTGCTGCCCGTGTATTTGTAGACAATTTCCGCTGGGCGGGGGTTCCCTTCTATATTCGGACAGGAAAGCGTCTGCCGGTAAAGACAACGGAAGTCGTTGTGGAATTCAAAGGCATGCCTGATAACGTATACTTGGGCAAGAAATATAAACTGGAGCCCAATCTGCTGGTCATTCGCGTAAATCCGATGGAAGGCATTTACGTGAAGATCAATGCGAAGAAGCCGGGCTCCGAAACGGAAATCGAACCGCTGGCTATGGATTTCTGTCAAAGCTGCAGGGTGGGAATCAATTCACCCGAAGCCTATGAACGTCTGCTGCAGGATGCAGCTGAGGGGGATTCCACCTATTTCACCCGCTGGGATGAAGTGTCCACGGCTTGGGCTTTTGTGGACCGGATCGCCAAGGCATGGCAGGAAACGCCGGACTCCCTGGAGAGCTACCCTGCCGGAACCTGGGGACCGGAAGGAGCGTACCGGCTGATCGAACAGGATGGCTTCAAATGGTGGCCGGTCAATGGCCAGGAGGAAGACAATGTCGTGTGGAAGGTAGAATAGTCTAAGGTCACATCCTCATTCGTCTTTCGGCGGATGGGGATGATTTGTGATCAGAGTATGCTATAATACATAATGATTTCATCATTAAGCGAGGGTTGTTTTGATGCCGATTTGATCGTTTGAAAAGCGGATAGAACGTTCTGATTTTGAATAGATTGCGATAATGAACAAGTACTTATGGGACGAAGGGAAAAGTGAAATGAGCAAAACATTGGATAACCAAATGCAGCAGGAGATCGACAAACGTCGTACCTTTGCGATTATATCCCACCCCGATGCGGGGAAAACGACTTTGACGGAGAAGCTGCTCCTGTTCGGGGGAGCGATTCGTGAGGCAGGCACGGTCAAAGCCCGTAAAGCAAGCAAGCATGCCACCAGTGACTGGATGGAAATCGAGAAGCAGCGCGGAATCTCGGTTACTTCCTCGGTCATGCAGTTTGATTATAACGGCCACAGGATAAACATTCTGGATACCCCTGGTCACCAGGACTTCAGTGAAGACACCTACCGTACCTTGACGGCTGCGGACAGCGCCGTGATGCTGATTGACGTGGCCAAAGGCGTGGAGGCGCAGACGATCAAGCTGTTTCAGGTCTGTGCCAAACGAGGCATTCCTATTTTTACGTTCATTAACAAGCTTGATCGGGAAGGGAGAAATCCGTTCGATCTGATGGAGGAACTGGAGCAGGTGCTTGGTATCCGCTCCGTGCCGATGAACTGGCCTATTGGAACCGGACGAGACCTGTGCGGCGTATACGATCGTATGCAGAGTCAGGTGGAATTGTTCCAGGGAGACGATCACTCTACCATCCAGGTGCAGAAGGTTGAAGATTACAACGATCCGGTCATCCGGGAGATGGCCGGCGAGTTTTTGCACGATCAGCTTTGCCAGGATCTTGAGCTGCTGGATGTGGCTGGCGATCCATTTGATATGGAAAAGGTTCAGCGTGGTGAGCTGACGCCGGTATTTTTCGGCAGTGCCATCAACAATTTCGGGGTGCAGACATTTCTGGAGAACTTCCTGAAGCTTGCGCCAAAACCGGAGCCTCGCAAGAGCACCGCCGGCTTGATTGAGCCTACAAATGAGAAGTTCAGCGGATATATCTTCAAAATCCAGGCGAATATGAACCCGGCGCACCGTGACCGGATCGCCTTTCTGCGCATCGTGTCAGGGAAATTCCAGCGTGGCATGAGCGTTAAGCATGTACGGGCAGGCAAAGAGATCAAGCTCTCGCAGCCGCAGCAGTTTCTGGCACAGGACCGGGATATTGTACAGGAAGCTTTTCCGGGTGATATCATCGGCTTGTTCGATCCGGGCATCTTCCGGATTGGGGATTCCCTCAGTCAAGGCAGCGAGGTTGTGTTCGATGAGCTTCCGACCTTCTCTCCGGAAATCTTTGCCAAGGTAACGGTAAAAAATGCGCTGAAACATAAGCAGTATCAAAAAGGCATCGACCAGTTGACAGAGGAAGGCACCATCCAGGTGTTCCAGACTGTGAGTTTTGACGATACGCTGCTGGGGGTTGTCGGTCAGCTTCAGTTCGAAGTGTTTGAGTACCGTATGAAGGGCGAATACGGGGTGGATGTTCAACTGCAAAGAATGTCGTATCAGTTCGCCCGCTGGATCATAGATGAAAATATTGATCCAAGCAAATTCCGCATCAACTCGACGCTTGTCAAAGATAAGAAAGGCAATTATGTCGTCCTGTTCGAGAATGAATACGCGATGAGAACTGCGATGGAGAAAAATCCGACTGCGAAGTTCCTGGAGACGGCGCCATAATAGCACTGTTTCAAGGTACCAGGACACGGTTAAGTACCGGAAAAAGCCGGCGTCTGTGATGTTGCAGACGCCGGCTTTCATTGTGGGGATTCATTTTAAGGGCTGCGGGTTTACCTGCTTCAGATGCTCATGCAGAATATGAACCATTTCGTTCTGGCGGTTTTGATCCAGGTTGGGCCAGATCATTTCAAAAACGGCCCCGAGACCGGGAAGGGCGGCTTCCGGCCCGTGAATGGAGCCTTCGATCATATGCCTCAGGTCTTCTTCCGATTCTCCATGCACCTTGTGGATAATGGCCTGGCGCAAATCAAGCGTGATGGGCATGATGTTGTCCCTCCCGAGATGATCTGGTTCAAATGAATCCATAAACAGTTTTCCCTAAGCACGCCTCAAGTATGTATGCACAGGATTGTCAAGCCCATGCTGATGAATACGCAGGTCTTGTTATGCTATACTAGGACGGTAGAAATGTGACATTTTCGGGAGGAAGATATATGGCTAAAAAGCAGTACGCGGTCATTGGAATGGGACGGTTTGGTTCCAGTGTGGCCAATGCCCTCGGTGAAATGGGATACGATGTACTGGCCATCGATTCCAACGAACAACGTACCCAGGAGGTTGCCGAGATGGTGACCCATGCCGTGACGGCTGATTCCACCGATGAAGACGCCCTGAGGGCGCTCGGCATCCGCAATTTTGATGTTGTGGTGGTTGCCATCGGTGAAGATATACAAGCAAGCATTTTAACGACACTGATTTTGAAGGATATGGGCGTCCCGGTGCTGATTGTAAAAGCCAAGAATGAATTGCACGGCAAGGTGCTGCAAAAAATAGGGGCAGACAAGGTGGTTTATCCGGAACGGGACATGGGCTTGCGGATTGCGCACCATCTGACTTCGCCGAATATTTTGGATTATATTGAGCTGTCGAAGGATTACAGCATTTTTGATATGAGAGCGCCGAAAGCCATGCTTGGCAAGAACCTGAAGGAGCTGGATATCCGCGCACGCTATGGATGCAACGTGATGGGGATTCGGCGGGGCCAGGAAATGAACATTTCCCCGAGTCCTGAGGAACGTCTGGCTGCAGGAGATGTTCTGATCGTAGTGGGCCACAAGGATCATCTGGCCAAGCTTGAGCAGGCTTTTACGGATTAAACAAGAATGAACAAGGAATGGATGAAGCAAGCATGGAATTGATGTCCCCGAACAACCCGCGCGTAAAAGAGTGGGCCCAACTGCTGGAGAAGAAGCATCGTACACGGCAGGGAAAGTATATCGTAGAAGGTGTACATTTGGTACAGGAGGCGCTGCGTTCCGGAGCCGACGTGGAATGTGTTGCTTATGACATGGAAAAGGGGATCCCGCACGAGCTAGAGAGTTATGCACAATTGCCTGACCGTCACCCGGAGTGGGCAGCCGTTTCAGCAGCGGTGATTGCGAAGTGTACGGAAACGAAGACACCCCAGTCAGTATTTGCGGTTGTGCATAAAGAAGCCAGTCCAGCAGACGGGCTTCTTCATCAGCAGAACGGCCTGGTGATCGTGCTGGACGGGGTGCAGGACCCGGGCAATGTTGGCACGATTATCCGCAGCGCTGATGCTGCGGGAGCGGCAGCGGTTGTGCTGGGGCACGGTTGTGCGGATCTGTATAACCCGAAAACAATACGCTCCACCATGGGCTCAATGTTTCATCTGCCCGTTGTGGAGGCTGAACTGACACAGGCACTGGCTGCCGCCAAATCAGGCGGAGCACGCGTCGTCAGCACGTCGCTGCAGGCGAGCCATTCCTGTTATACATACAATTTCAGGCAGCCTGTTTGGCTGGTGATCGGCAATGAAGGACAGGGCGTCTCGGATGCTGTTGCAGCCTTGGTGGATGACAGCATCCTGATCCCGATGACCGGGCAGGCTGAATCTCTTAATGCGGCCATGGCAGCAACAGTACTGCTGTTCGAGGCGATGAGGCAGCGTCTTTTTTAACCAATAGTAAGAGAAGACGATACTAAAGGGGAAAGACAAAAACAAAGTAGTTTTGGTTGTTAGTTGTATAGCAGTATGTGCGGTGATATAATAAATTGAGGTGATATGCTTGGATGAAAAAATACTTGCAATATTAACTAAAATACAAGAACAAGTGTCCCAAACGCAGGAACAAATGAACCGCATGGAAGGCGACATTTCGGGCATTAAAGAAACGGTCAACCGAATTGAAGCACATCAGCATGACGGTTTGGTAGCAACACTGGAACGAATCGACCAACGAGTCGAAGTCATCTTCAAATGGAAAGAAGACACCGATAAGGTTGTCGATATTCTTGCCGCAAGAACAACAAGACTTCAAGCAACACTGAATACCTCATCTTAGAAGGATTTGTTTGGCATTTGTGGACAGGCGAGATATATATTATAGGTACATAATACTAACTGCAAGGTGCATTGATCTAATATGTAGCGCGGCTCCCGTAGATTTCGGGGCCGCGTTTTTCTGCTGTAAAGATTCGTTTTCATTCGGATGTGGCGATTTATTCTCCATGAACCAAGGGTCTATTCCATTTAATTCTCCAGCATAATCTTCTCTAGTTCATCCAGCATTTGATTGGCTGCAAGCACGCCACCGGCAGTGTTCCAGATTACATCACTAACTTGATGGGCGTTTCCGTTTTTAACTGCCCCTAAATTTTTCCAAAGTGGATCGTTTGTCCACTCTGATTCAGTGGCCAGCGCTTCCTGATCTCCATCAGGAGCATAAGTGAAGTAAAAAAGGATATCCCCGTCCATTTTAGGAATCACTTCTTTCCCAACCTCGATCGCAAGATTCCCCAGTTTATTTTCAGCTGTAAAGAGCGCTTCTTGCTGTTCTGCACGTTTAAATCCAAGTTCATTGAAAATAACTCCAGAGAAAGAATCGGTGTAATAAATTCGGGTTTTACCAGCCATAAAACGAATAACCGATACTTCCTGATTGACTTTATCTCCTAGTTTTTGTTTGACTTGCGCTATGTGATTATCATATTCCTCTAATACTTGATTTCCTTCTTGTTCTTTATTTATGGCCTTTGCATATAGCTTGAGATTTTCTTTCCAGTCGCCTCTTAATGTATCCGAAAAAACGGTTGGAGCAATAGCTTGCAACTGCTCATAAATGTTTTCCTGACGCATTTTAGTGCCAATGATAAGATCTGGTCTTAGAGCAGCAATGGCTTCTACGTTCACCTCGGATTCTGTACCCACAACCTGCGCATCCTTCATCTTATCCTGAATATGTTCATACCATGGATTCCCGGTCCATGACTTTACAGCTCCAACCGGAGTTACCCCCATGGCGAGCAGAGCTTCTGTTCCTTCATTGGTTAAAACGACAATACGTTGAGGCGTTCCTTTGATCTCTGTTGTCCCCATCGCATGCTCTACCGAATATGTTTCGGTTGTTGCTGTTGCTGCTGCTTCATTCTTTGCTTCTTCCTTTGTGCCACAAGCACTTAATAGCAAGGAAAATATTAGTCCCAGCATCAGCAGACTCCAAGAAAACCTCTTCAATTAAGTAACCTCCAATGATGATAATGATTTTCATTTACAAAAAGAATGATATAATTCAGAGAGCAGAATTGTCAATTCCTTTATTGATCAAAATTCTCATTGACTATTATCCCGATTTTACTAGACTGAAAATAATGAGCAGAAAGGGTACATAAAACATGATTTTTCAAACCACACCAAAGAAAACGGCAGGATTAATACTATTTGGCTTTTTACTTATGTGTTGCCTGACGGCAAGTGTCATATATGGCTACGTAGATACAAATCCAAGTACGGTAATAGAATCTTTCACAAAATTTAATGGTTCAAACGAACATATTATTGTTCAGAATGTCCGCATCCCACGTGCGCTGATCGCGGCAGCTGTGGGGGCAAGCCTTGCCATAGCAGGGGCAATATTGCAGGCACTGACCAAAAATCCGCTCGCCTCAGCCGGAATATTGGGGATTAATGCCGGAGCGTCTTTTTTTATCGTTTGTGCTGTTGTTGTTTTTTCTGTACATTCGCTTCAAGTGTTTTCCTGGCTCGCCTTCCTTGGCGCGGCTTTTGCCGCCGCTCTGGTGTTTATGATCGCTTCGATCGGCAAGGAAGGACTTACTCCTATTAAGCTTACGCTTGCCGGTGTTGCCATTGGAGCTGTGTTATCATCATCGACGCAAGGACTGCTTGTGTTAAATGAAACGGCACTTGACGAGGTATTGTTCTGGCTGGCGGGCTCTGTGCAGGGGCGTAAGTTGGAAGCATTAATTAACGTACTTCCTTATCTGATCGTCGCCTGGCTTGGTTCGATGCTGATGGCTGGAAAAATAAATCTTTTACTGCTTGGGGATGATGTTTCGCGGGGATTAGGTCAGCGTACACAGCTTGTGAAAGGGATACTGGTACTGATTGTTGTGTTGTTAGCCGGAAGCTCAGTCGCGATTGCCGGACCGATTGGCTTTGTAGGCGTCATGATCCCGCATTTTGCCCGCGCATTTGTTGGCACAGATTATAGATGGGTGATTCCTTACAGCGGGGTATTTGGTGCAATATTGTTGCTGGCTGCCGATATAGGGGCAAGGTTCATTCTGATGCCGCAGGAGGTTCCTGTCGGTGTCATGACAGCCGTGATTGGAACACCGTTTTTTATTTATATTGCTCGTAGAGGAGTCTTAACCAAATGAAAAAGCAAATAGCTCTACGAATGGGTAACGGGGTTTCACTATTGTTGAATCAGAAAGCACTTCTGACTTCGGGATGCTTACTCATTTTAACTTTGCTTCTTGTCTTGCTGAGCACCGGAATGGGAGATATGAATATTTCTCCGTTTCGGGTCCTGCAGGCTATTTTTGGCAGAGGGGACGACATGGAGAGACTTGTTGTTACATCCATTCGTCTTCCCCGTATTTTAATGGCATTGTTTGTTGGTGTTGGTCTGGCTATAGCAGGCTGTATTCTGCAGGGACTTGTGCGCAATCCGCTGGCTTCGCCGGAAATTATTGGAGTTACAGGAGGAGCTGGTGCTGCAGTCGTTTTGTTTCTGGCTTTATTCAGCGATCGGGATACCGGGTCATTGATGATCAGTATTGAGTGGCTGCCGCTCGGTGCGTTCTTGGGCGCGACCTTAACTGCCTTTATCGTTTATCTGCTCTCTTATAAGCATGGAGAGGTGGTACCCTTGCGGCTGGTGCTGATTGGAATTGGTATTGCCGCCCTTATGCAGGCTGTCACGACTTTTTTTATGATTCTTAGTCCTATACATACAGCCAGTCAAGCGAACATTTGGCTGATTGGTACGGTCAATGGAACGAATTGGGGGGATATTGCTGTATTGGCTCCCTGGATTACGGTCATTAGCCTGGTGACCTGGATTGCTGCACGCAAGTTAAATATACAGCAACTGGGAGATTCTCTTGCAACCGGACTCGGGAGCAATGTCGGACGTCAGAGACTCTATTTGCTGCTTCTTTGTACTGCTTTGGTTGGAGGGGCGGTTGCATTTGCAGGCGGCATTGGCTTTGTCGGATTAATTGCTCCTCATATTGCGCGTAAGCTTGTTGGTTCCGCTTATGGAGCGCTTATTCCCGCAGCGGCGCTGATCGGGGCTTTGCTCGTGATGGCAGCGGATTTAATTGGCAGGACCCTATTCTCACCTTTAGAAATACCGACGGGTGTTTTTACCGCTGCGATCGGGGCTCCATATTTTATTTACTTGCTGTTGAAAAGCAGAAGCACTTAGGGATTAAACAGGGGACGGGAATTATATGCCGTAAAAGTAAACGCCGGTCTTGGTATATCGGAAAGAAGACAGACTCTTTAAGAGACTGCCTTCTTTTTGGTCCTTATCGCTTTTCTTTCTTCCTGCTCCCATTTCCTGAGCAGCGGATACGGATCAAAGGACCATTCCGTCAACCCGCTATCGCGGTAGATCCCGTAATGGAGGTGGGGAGGGAACTTGCCCTGTGTGCCCGGCTTGCCGTATCCGGAGCTTCCCACCCAGCCAATGGTCTGACCAGGCTTTACAAGATCTCCGTTACGGAGGTTTTTCTCGAAGCCTTGCAAATGAGCATAGTAGTGGTATCTGTTATCAATATCCCGGATTCCGATTCTCCATCCGCCGAACGGATTCCAGCCTTTGACTTCAATGACCCCGTAGCAGGTGCTGCGGACCGGTATACCGTATCTGGCGAACAAATCCGTTCCTTCGTGTATTCTGTAGCCTCCCCAGCTTCTGCCTGTTCCCCATGTGCTACGATAGGAATAGTCAGTGCCAAGCGGCAGGGGAAAGGCGTGCTTATGAAGGTCCAGGGTGCCGAACGTTTGGTACAGCTTGGTAAACTGCTGAATCCGCTGTACAGCACGGGGATTATGATAGTACTCCCACAGGGCGATATGGAAGTTATCCTCTGATTTTCCGAATGAGGCAACATGGGATGCCATGGTGTACAGAAGATCCTTGTCGTTGTCCCTGCTGGCTATGCCGTCACCGGAGCCGTCCTGTCCATAGCCTTCAAAAAAGGCGATCGAGCTTGGATTGCTGTCGTTCTGATCGGGATTCAGCCATCCGGACCAAGCCATTTTGCTGTAATAAATGCCTGTCAGCCGTTCATTATGCTTTCTGTCTTTCGGATGGGCAAGGGTAAGGGTGCGCTCGTATTGATCAATGGCCGCCAGGCGCTCCCAGGGAACACCGGTTGCTTTCTGCATGTGGTGGTACAGAATCAGTCTGGCGTTATAAAGCTGCTTTCCAGTCAGTGTTGCTGCAGGAGGCTGCGCTGCGGCCCCTGTTTCCGCTCCTGCAGCAGGTGAGGCCGTCCATACAAAAAGCAGTGTTCCGGCCAACAAGACCGTCAGCAGCAGCGGCATGCGAACTGTGTGCAGGTTGAAAGGCAAAGCACATCCCCCTTTCGACCGGGCCTGTATGCCCGTTTTGATAGGACTGCCGCGGTTCATGGATCAGGCAGTGCTTTTCATTAGAGTTATCCTAAAAGAAGCATTTTATCCAAACAGAAGGGTCTCTGCTTAAAAACAAAGAATGGAGGCTTTCCCATCGCTTTCATGTTATAATATACGGCGATGACAGTAACCTCATTAGAAAGAAGGTTCATGACATTGTCCAAAAAAGTAAAAGAACCTAAACCCGATTGGATCCGTATCAAGCTGACTACGGGGGATAACTATCAGGAAATTAAAAGCATGATGCGTTCAAAGACACTGCATACGGTTTGCGAGGAGGCTCGCTGCCCTAACATTTACGAGTGCTGGGCGAACAGGACAGCAACATTTATGATATTGGGTGATATTTGCACTCGGGCCTGCCGGTTTTGCGCGGTGAATACCGGGCTGCCTACAGAGCTTGATTTGCAGGAGCCGGAACGCGTAGCCGAGGCTGCGGAGAAGATGAACCTGCGCCATTGTGTCGTTACGAGCGTAGCACGCGATGATCTCAAGGACGGAGGAGCGTCTATATTCGCCGCAACGGTTAAAGCTATCCGCGAGCGTCTGCCACTGTGCAGTGTAGAGGTGTTGATCCCGGACTTCCTGGGAAGCAGAGAGTCCCTGCAAATCGTGATGGATGCCAAGCCGGATATTTTGAACCATAATATCGAAACCGTCGAACGTTTGTCGGATACCGTACGTGCCAAAGCCAAGTACCGCCGTTCCCTCGAATTGCTGCAGCGTGCCAAGGAAATGCAGCCTTCGATCCCTACCAAATCCAGCATTATGCTTGGCGTGGGCGAAGAGTGGGATGAAATACTGCAGGCCATGGACGATCTGCGGGCTGCGGGCTGCGATATTATGACGATTGGCCAATATTTGCAGCCGTCCGAGAAGCATCTGTATGTGAAAAAATATTATCCACCTGAGGATTTTGCGAAATTGAAGGAAGAAGGATTGAAGCGGGGCTTCAGCCACGTGGAATCCGGCCCGATGGTACGCAGCTCCTACCATGCGCATGAGCAGGTGAAATCCGCCGCTCGGCATAAGGAAGAAGGCGCCGTTTCGCAGGCTTGATCGGGGAAAGGCGGTATGTAACCTTGTTTCAGATAGGCGGCAAAATATACGAACTTGTACAGGACTATAAAAATGGATGGAATCCCGAGGCCTTTCGGGACCGGTACAGCGAGGTGCTCGACCGTTACGATTACATCATCGGAGATTGGGGATACAACCAGCTCCGGCTAAAAGGTTTTTATCGGGAAGGGCACCCTAAAGCGAACAAGGATTCTTCCATCAGCGTTCTGTCAGATTATATCAATGAATACTGCAACTTTGGCTGTGCTTATTTTGTGCTTCACAGAGTTCAGGGAGCGGCGGGTACCTATGCCGAACCACTGGATGCCGCCGGAACAGGTGAACAGGAGCTTCAGGAAGAGAGCGGTGTGCAGCAGACTGATGTCGAGGAGCCAAGAGTGCGTGAGCACCAGCATCGTGATTTGAAGCAGCCCCGCGAACGGGAACGGCGTGAACGCGAGTCGCGTGATTTCAAGCGGCCGCGGGAAAACCGCCAAAGCCCGGACAGCCGCAAGCTGCGCTCAGGCCGTGAGTCCCAGGATCAGCGGGAAGCAAAAGGCAACCGCTTTGAGCGGAATTCGGAGCAGCGGGACAAGCAGACGCGCTTTGCAAGGGAGCAGGGAATCCCTCCGGCTCAGCAGGGGAAACATAGTGAAAGGCAGACACAAGAACATAACAGCGCCAAAAGCGACAGCGGTTCCTGATTTCAGGAACCGCTGTTTGTTGTGCTTCAATCCGGGCATTAATTCAAAAAAGCATTCCGGACCCGGTCCCAAAAAGGGTAGGGACGGTAACGGGCAAAGCTGACCTTGTCCTTCGCCACCTGACACCGGACAGACACCAAATCGTCAAGCTGGATATTCAAATGGTCTACGGTCAGCAGCAGCCGCTGCTCTTTCCGGGAAATGATGTCACAATGATGATGCTTGGGCAACATCAGTGGAGAGCCCAGCGTTCGGAAGACGCGATTGTTGATGGAAGCGATCTCGCTCAACTGGAGCGCCTCAATGGTCGGATGCACCATCGCGCCTCCCAAAGCCTTGTTGTAAGCCGTACTGCCGGATGGGGTGGATACGCATATTCCGTCGCCGCGAAACATTTCAAAAGCGGTGTCGTTAATATCAACCTGGGCGACAATAGTCCCGTCTACGCCTTTCAAAGTAAACTCATTGAGCGCAATAAAGGAGTCGCTGCCCGATTTCTTGTGAATCTCCAGCTCAATGAGGGGATATTTCACAATCCTCGGATTGCCGAAGCCTTCCGGTCCGTTGACACTCATCAGCTCCACCAGTTGTTCGAGCTCGTCCGCCCGCCAGTCGGCATAAAAGCCCAGGTGTCCCGTGTGCACACCAACAAACGCAATATCCGGAATCTGGTCCGTAAATGTATGAAACGCATGCAGCATGGTGCCGTCTCCGCCAATCGAAACCACGATCTCCGGAGATTCCGCATCCAGTTTGAAACCTTTATTTTCTGCGAGACGGTGAAACTGCTGACTCAGCTCAATGGAACGCTTATCCCCGCGATCCAGAACATAATATCTCAAGGTGAAAAGCTCCTTTGTCATGTGTATATATCGATCATAATTGCAATTGGACGCAAATGCAATCCATGAGCAGGGCGTTTTTCCATGAGAAATCCCCTGCCGTCACTCCGGTCGCTGCAGCAGCCTGAAGAAAAAACGTGCCAACAGGGAAAGCAGAACGAGAGCAGATAGTACAATAGCAAAGATAAGCGGCGTATAAGCAACAAGCTCAGGGACGGGATTGCGTGAGACGGACCAAAGCGATTGGAACACCTGAACCGTTTCTTCATTACCCATCAGCGGCTTCCACATAAGAAGCAGCAAAATAGGGGAGATCACGGAATGGACCGCACGCGCGAGCAGAAAAGGCGGGTAACGGAGATTCGTATCGTTCAGGATGCTGGTGATCTGCGCATGCACGGACAGGCCCCCCCATGAAAGCACAAAGACTGCTGCCGCAGCCTTGTAGACTAATGGAACGCCTGACACAGCTCCTGCCGAGCTTGTGCCCAAGGTCACTTCGAAAATGCCCCCGACGATGGCATCCCCAAGTGCAGTGGGCATCCCTGCTCCTGTCAATACAATGTTGGCGCATTTGTACAGCCATTGCATCAAACCCGATTTGCTCAAGGATTCCAGCAGCACGGAAAAGAATACAACAAGGCCTCCAACGACAATAATAAGCCTCAGGGAAGATTTCACGGAGTCGCTCAGCATTTCTCCGAATGGGCGCCCATCCTCCAGGCGCGCCTGATGCATCGCCAGCAAGGCCTCGCGCCACCCGGCTTGTCCTTGTCCGCCCGGGCTTGAGGAAGCGGGAGCATGGGGGGCATGGAAACGCATCAGAAGGCCGATCAGAAGCGCCCCGAGGTAGTGGGACAACACGATAACTACGGCGATGGACGGATTGTGGAAAAATCCTACAGACACGGCTCCGATGAGAAATATGGGATCTGAAGATGTCGTGAAGGCGACTAGCCGCTCGCCCTCCTCGCGCGTCAGCAGCTTCTGCTGCCACAGCTTGGCGGTCAGCTTGGCTCCAATCGGATAGCCTGATGCACAGCTGATGGCAGCCACGAATCCTCCACAACCTGGAACGCGAAACAAAGGCTTCATCAGCGGGTCCAGCAGTGTACCGATTCCGTGTACAATGCCGAAGCCGAGCAGCAGCTCCGATATAACGAAGAACGGAAACAGCGACGGAAACAGCACATCCCACCAGATGGCGAGCCCCCTTACCCCGGCCTGCAGTGTAGCCAGAGGGTGGACAGCCATAAGTAAACATGTGATGAACAGGGAAGCGCTGAGCAGTATAACGGACCACTGCCGATAGACAGGCACAGAATCCCTCCTTGGGGCCACCGATTTGGCATGATAAAAGGGCCTAGTTCACCATATGATCCGGGCTGGACAAAGAGTACAAAAAATGACGGATGAAGTCCGTTCTATGGCTGTACTTTTGTTTTTAGTATGTTAAAATAATGAAACCAACGATAAAACTCTTGAGGATGGAGTGATAACGATGAGTGTCGTTGCCGGTATTCTCGTTTGTGCGTTTGTATATGTCATTCGTGCCTCTCTCGTCCATCCCGGTGAAGAGGATTGGCGGAGTTACTAATATTTCTGGGTCATGGCGCTGCTGGCGCCATTTTTTTGCTTTTTAATGCTATAATATAAGCGTCTTGCATTTTTGAATCCAATGAAGAAAGTTGGCGGATATGTGAATTCTAACTTATCCATTTATGATAATCTGGGCGGAGAGGAGGGGGTGCGGGCTCTGGTGGAAGCTTTCTATCCGAGAGTTCAAAAAAATCCGCTGCTCGCTCCCTTGTTCCCGGAAGATATTCGTCCCGTGATGGAGAAGCAATATATGTTTCTCAGCCAGTTTTTTGGCGGCCCTCCCCTTTTCTCCGAGGCATATGGCCATCCCATGATGCGGGCGCGTCATATGAATTTTCCAATTACAGTGGAAAGAGCGGACGCATGGCTTGAATGTATGGGTGGGGCACTTGCGGAAGTTGGCGTGGAGGAGCCTTTTCGTACATTTGTGCTGGAGCGGTTGTCGGGACCGGCTTATCACTTTGTGAATACCCCAGGTTAATTAAGTTGTTATCGGGAAAGGGATGTAGTCATTGGAAATTGAAGCTTTATACACGATCAAACTGAATTGTGCGTACTGTTCAGAAGAGTATAAGACATCAAGAGTAAGACCCAGCCTGAAAAAGGCGGTCCGCACCGATTCCGATTTTTGCTGTTATTACAAACACGAAAATCCCGACTATTATGTAGTCCGTATTTGTCCGAACTGCGGCTTTGCCTCCACGGAGCATTCGACAGACAAGCTAAATGATGCGCAAAGGGCACAGTTTGCTGAAAAGATCGGCAGCAGATGGGAGAAAAGGGATTATGGCGGTGAGCGTACATGGAAGAATGCACTGGAGACCTACAAGCTGGCCCTGCTATGCGCACAAGTCATCGGTGAAAAGGAACGTGTCATCGCCAGCCTTCTGCATCATATCGCGTGGCTGTACCGGTATGAAGCCATGGAGACGGAGGAGCTGCGCTTCCTGACATTCAGCCTTGAATCCTATATTAAAGTGTACGAGCTTGAGGGTGTGGGAGGCAACAATGCGAAGCTGCTGTACCTGATTGGCGAGCTGCACCGCAGAACCGGCAATTTTCACGAAGCTGTACGGTGGTTCTCGCGGGTCATTAACGACAAGAGCGTCACGGACACGGCCATGATCAGGGCTTCCCGTGAGCAATGGGGCGTCTTGCGCGAGCAGATGGTGGCCAATAATATGGGCCTTCCGGACGAAATGCGGGAGCTTTCCTGATACGGCTTCGCACGGTTAGCACGGGACATGAGGAAAGTTGGTACCAGGAGCTTGTTAGTTTAGTCCTGGTACCGAAGCCTCCCTGCAACTGGAATCATTTTAGCTGATTCCGGAGCGGAACATCGGCCAGCAGGTAATCCCCGTCACAATCAACGAGAGTAACTCTGCTGTGACAGCAGGGGAAGACGAGCAGTTTTTTCTTGCCCCCCTGAATCTCCTTGAGTTCGCGGGGCTTGAGCGGCAGCAGGACGTGATCCGTACCGCAGAAAGGGCAGTCCTGAACGTATACGTCCCCCATGACGACATCGTAAGGCCAGGTGCGTTCGAACGGAATCATGCTTCCTCTTTCTTGCCGCTGCTGCCTTCCGACTCTGTCTTTGCCAGCTCCGCAAGCTTCTGCATCAGAATATGCTGCGGCATATGCATCAGATTTTCAATGGGCACACCGAGCTTCTCTGACAGCTTGATGGCCGTTTCGGGCGATATTTGCAAAGGTCTCACGATTTTACCTCCTACATACTTATGAGCATAAACATACCGGGTTTTTCTCATGGGGATCATTCTACTTAGTTATACACTTAATACAGGGGCAGTTCAAATTCCGGCTGTCCTTTTATTCAACCATTGATTAACCATTTCTGTGAAAGGTGGAAACAAAATGAAAACACCGTTACAGCAAACCTGGGACCTGGAGTCTATTTTCAGTGGAGGTTCTTCCTCTCCTGCATTTGCTGATTACTTGAATGCACTGGATGCCGATATCAAAAGGCTGCTCGCCGAGGTGAAAGCTGCTAAAGCGCCGCAAACCGTACAGGATACCGAGCGTCTGGACGGAATGCTGGAGTTGCTGCAGGATTGCGGCAGCCGCACTTCTCAGGCAACCGCTTTTGTCGAGTGTCTGGGGGCACAAAACCAGGATGACAAGGGAGCGGTCCGTCTTGGTGCACGCATCCATTCGCTGCGGGCGCTACTGGAAACAGCCCGAACAGTTTATCAGAACATTCTCCGTATGACTGATGACGACATCTGGGCTCGCTGGCTGGAGCGAGACCGTATTAAGCCGGTTGCGTTCGTGCTGAATGAGAGCCGCGAGGAAGCCAGGGAGAAAATGGCGCCAGAGCTGGAAAGTCTTGCTCTTGATCTTGCTGTAGACGGTTATCACGGCTGGGGCGGATTTTATGACACGATTGTCAGCAAGGTATCCATTCCCGTGGAAGAGAACGGAAAGGTTGCTCATCTGTCCGCAGGGCAGGCGGCGAATAAGCTTCATCATGCGGATCGAGCGGTAAGAGAGAAGATTTTTGCACAATGGGAGAAAGCATGGACGGACGTGGAGGACTATTGTGCTGACACCCTTAATCATCTGGGCGGCTTCCGGCTGAAGCTGTATGAAAACCGCGGCTGGCACGATGTGCTTAAGGAACCGCTCAGCATCAACAGAATGTCCAAAGAAACGCTGGATATGATGTGGCAGGTCATCGTGGAGACCAAGCCTGTGCTGGTTAAATATCTTGAGCGCAAAGCCAGGCTACTGAGAGTCGAGCGTCTATCCTGGCATGACATTGAAGCTCCCCTTGGAGCCTCCTCGGAGCATATCAGCTATGACAAGGCGGCTGTGACCATCATTGAGCAATTTGCCAAGTTCAGCCCGGATATGGCCGCATTTGCCGAAATGGCTTTCGAGAAAAGCTGGATTGAAGCGGAGGATCGTCCCGGCAAGCGTCCGGGCGGATTCTGTACCTCGCTGCCTGTAAGTAAAGAAACCCGTATCTTTATGACCTATGCGGGTACGGCCAGCAATGTATCGACACTTGCGCATGAATTAGGGCACGGCTATCACCAGCATGTCATGGATGAGCTTCCTGAGCTGAATCAGAACTATGCCATGAATGTGGCGGAGACCGCTTCGACGCTGGCTGAGCTTATCGTTTCTGACGCGCTGGTTGAGGCAGCTCCGAACGAACAGGAAAAGCTGGCATTGCTTGAGGACAAAATTCAGCGCAGTGTCGCCTTCTTTATGAACATTCATGCACGTTTTCTGTTCGAGACCCGGTTTTATGAGCAGCGCAAGTCAGGCATCGTAGGAGCAGAGCAGCTGTCTGAGCTGATGGCTGAGGCGCAGAGGGAAGCGTATTGTGATGTGCTGGCAGAGATGCATCCGCATTTCTGGGCATCCAAGCTGCATTTTTATATTACAGATGTTCCGTTTTACAACTATCCTTATACATTCGGCTACATGTTCAGTGCGGGGATTTATGCCCATGCGCAGAAGAGCGGCGGCGGTTTTGCCAAAGAATATGACGAATTGCTGCGCGACACCGGTCGTATGACGGTGGAAGATTTGGCAAGCAAGCACCTGGGAAGTGATTTGACCAAGCCGGATTTCTGGCGTGGTGCAGCCGAGCTTGCGGTGAAGGACATTGAGCTATTTTTAAGCATGACAGAGTAAAATAGCAGGGGGATCCTCATGAATTTGGGGTTTCCCTCTTTGTCATTTCATTGGGGAAAATCGGGTTTGTTGGCGTCTTTAGCAAATGATGTCGATTTAAGTGGCAATTTGTTGTCCAAAATCATAAACCATGTATAAATATGAGAATGTACTAGGGATAAACTACCATTTATGTTGGGTTATATTGAATAGGTCATGATACTCACATATAATATGAGACATAAGGCCTACTAATAGTGGTTTTATATAAGTCTAAAGGAGGTATTATATGATCAGAATGGAGCAGCTATCGCTGGCCAGACAGGTAGATATGGTCTTTCGAGAGTTGGATGACGAGTTATCGGGTCTGGATTCGGGAATTGTGTTTTTGCAAATTCGTAATAACGTGGTTGGCAAATTTGGTATTCGTCATTATCCGGTAGAAAGCAGGGGCGGCCGAATACAGGCAGCGGAGGCAGGTTTAAATGCGCAGCAGCGCTCGTCCTTCCGCAGCGTGGCACTGGAGGCCCTTCAGCTGAAGCAAAAATGGACGCATGGGGAAATTTCATACGAGTTTGCAGTCAGGCAAGGGATGATCGTTGTGGATACCACGATAGAATCCAATTATAACATGGCTAACCTTATGATACGTTATCCCAAGCATCATACATATCAGGAAGCAAAAACGGAATCATCTTAATTTATTCATTCATTTGTATAAATGAGGAAAGCGGCCTGTAGAGGGCCGCTTCCTTTTTTGTTCATATGATCTCATTTTACGATTACAGACCGGTTTTACCGGATTGGCCTGCGATGGATGCCTCAGCGATTTGTACCAGACGCTTCGTGATGTAACCTCCGAGCGAACCGGCTTCTCTGGAAGGCATATTACCATAATAGCCGTCCTGAGGAATCGTAATGCCCAGCTCCTGAGCTGCCTCATATTTCAACTGCTGCAGCGACGCATTGGCTTGAGGCACGACCAGGTTGTTGCTGCGACGGCGACGGCCGCCTTGATTCGTTTCGTACATGATGCTCACCTCCTTCGGCTGTGGTGAGGTTAGTATGCTACAGCATTATGAAAATATCCGCCGAAGGAGGGAGAAATAAAGAGGTAAATTAGGGCAAAATAATTTCAAGACGAGTATGCAAATCAACGGTTTGCCGGGGTTCCAGACGAATCAGGCCTGTAACATCTTTTCCCTGCTTCAGATTGGGAGCATCCGGCAGCCAGGTGTACGGTTCTATGCACAAAAACTGGTCCGCCTCTCCCTTCGTATATAAAACCCAATGCTTAAAAAACTGTTCGTCTGCACTGTATTTAATGCTGTACCCGTCATCTCTTGCAAGAAGGGCGACGGCCGGGCCGTCTGCGGCACGCAGAGGGGTATCCAGATTCTGATCCTTCAGGGATATCCCCTCCGGCAATTGCGCGAGTGCCCCTAGTCCCTCCACTTCACCGGTAGGCAGTAGTTGTTCGTCCAGTGCATATGTTCCATTCACTGGCAGTTTGAGCGACCATCTCTCCGGTTCTCCGTCGAGCAGAAACCATGTGTGATAGCCGATGCCGAAGGGAACGGCCGTCTCACCCTGATGAGTAACCTTCAAGGTCTGGCTGAAGCTGCTTCCTTCAAGACGGTACACCATTTCCAGACGAAGCGGCACAGGGAACTGTCTCATCCAATTTTCGTCATTGTCGGTTAAAAATTCAGTGGTAATGCTGCAGAAATCATCGTCTTCTTCAATATCACTGACACACCAGGCCTGGGTGCGATGCAGTCCATGGATATGATTGTCATTGGATGTGTTGCGGTCGAACTGGTACTGCACCTGATCGTAGACAAAATGCCCTCTGCGGATTCTGCCCGGCGGAATCAGCATGGGAATACCGAAGTGATATGGCTTTTGCAGGTAAAAGGATAAATCCTCCTCGGCCGGTTTACGCAGGATCTCCCGACCGTTTATATTATCCCGCATCGAGATAACGTTATTGCCCAAACGCGGCAGCAGTGTGACTTCCAGTTCCCGGCTATGTAGGATGTAAGTGTCGTAACCGTTCCAATGCCCTTTGGTCACTTGTTTCATATCCATGCTCCTTTGTCCACTGTAATCGGATTTTCACCGTACGATACTATGATAACAGATTTTGCGTCTGCAAGTGCAAATGGAGATTTGACAATAAACTCCTCCGGAATTATTATGAATACAAATAAGATGGCAATGCGATGAGAAGGACAAGTAAGCACTCAGGTGTACACTTCAGAAAGCCGGTGGCTGATGCGAACCGGTGTGGACTGATTGCCGAATGGACCTTGGAGCGCCAAGCGGAACAGGAGACGTTCTCTCCCCAGTATGCTGGCCGACTGTTCCCCGTTACAGGAATCTTAAGGCAGATGGTTGATGGATGGATGACTGTCTGTGAATAAGGGTGGTACCACGGTCTCGCGTCCCTTTGGGGATAGCGGGCTTTTTTGCGTTTCGGGGGGTTCGTTGATTGAAAAGAAAAGGCCAGGAGGAGTAGCAAAATGAAAACCGTATTGTCGGGAATTCAGCCCAGCGGACAGCTGACACTGGGCAATTACATTGGAGCTATGAAAAACTTTGTTAAGCTGCAGGAGGATCACCGCTGCTATTTTATGATTGTCGATCTTCATGCCATTACCGTGCCGCAGGAGCCTGCACAGCTGAGGGAGCAATCCGCCGCAGTCGCTGCGCTTTTTGTCGCCGCTGGCATTGATCCTGAAAAATCCGCTGTCTTCATGCAATCCCATGTCCCGCAGCATGCCGAACTCGGCTGGCTGATGACAACGCTGACGTCCATGGGCGAGCTCGAAAGAATGACACAATTCAAAGACAAATCAGAAGGGAAAGAATCCGTAGGCGCCGGTCTGTTCGTGTATCCGTCGCTGATGGCGGCCGATATTCTGCTTTACAATGCCGACCTCATTCCGGTGGGAGAAGATCAGAAGCAGCATCTTGAACTGACCCGTGACCTGGCAGGGCGTTTTAATCACCGCTACGGGGAGTATTTCACTGTTCCGGAGCCGTATATTCCTGAAATAGGGGCTCGTGTGATGTCGCTGGACGATGCCTCCAAAAAGATGAGCAAAAGCAATCCGAATCCGGGAAGCTATATTGCGCTGCTGGATGAGCCGTCTGTCATCCGTAAAAAAATAAGCCGGGCAACAACGGACTCGGATAGTGAAGTCCGCTATGATCCGGCAGGCAAAGCGGAGGTCAGCAACCTGATGACGATCTACAGCCAATGCACGGGTTTATCGCTGGCGGAGGTGGAGAAGCGCTTTGAGGGTCAAATGTACGGGGCATTCAAGAAAGAGCTGGCGGAAGCCGTAGTATCCGTTCTTGAGCCTCTGCAGCAGCGTTACCGGGATATTCGCGAGTCCGGGGAAATGGACCGCATTCTTGCCCGGTCTGCCGAACGTGCAAGAGAAACGGCAGCCGTTACACTGGCTGCCGTCAAAGAACGTATGGGATTTCTAATGCCGAAAGGCTGAAGCGGAATAAATCAGCCGCTGAAGGCATCTGCTAAGCCTTGATAGAGCCAAGGCTCTATCAAGAGCGGCTTTGTCTCGCTTTGGTCGCAAAGCCCCATCCGATATTTAGCACGGATGCAAGGCCCAAGCCGACGGCGAGCCACGCGGAATGGCTGATGGAAACGGCTGCTGCGGTGAGCAGCAGGATGGATGAAGCGGCAAACCACATGGACAGGGTCTTGCTCATGGGAAAAACCTCCAACCTAAAATATTTTATTTACGGGAATAAGTTGATGAACGAGAGCCATAATAAGTTTGCAAGCTTGCAATGAACCTCATCCAGAAGACTGAAAGGAGATTCCAAATATGGCACGTCGTCGTTCAAGAGGATTGCTTATCCAACAATCTGGTGCTGCTCTGGACCAACTGAAATATGAAGCGGCTCAAGAACTGGGCATCTCAATTCCGCAAGACGGTTATTATGGCAACATGGTGTCCCGCGAAGCCGGATCCCTTGGAGGATACATCACAAAACGGCTCGTTCAACAAGCAGAAGCTTCCCTGGCAGGAACTGCCGGGACTCAAGGAACTGCTGGACGTTTCAGCTAACAGGTTCTACCAAGCGAACACGGGCAGGAGATATTCAAATCCTGAAAGCACCAATGGGCGAAAGTCCGGGGCGTCATGCTCCGGCTTTTTCTTTTTTTGTACGTCTATCCCGTATTGTGAATCAGAAGCATGGATACGTCAAGAGGGCGCTTACATAATTACTTGGCTGCATTTTTGTACACCGGGATTGGAAAAGAGGTATAGAAAAACGGATGATATGGCAATATTTATGAGATCAGTCCAAGAGAATCTGTGTAAATGTACGATCTTTGTCAAACTCTCAAGAATGACAATGTGATAAAATTTATATTCGGAGGCGGACTTCCTCCGATGTTCTGCGGATTATAGAATTATAAGTTTTCAGCGGAGCTGAATCGTTAAAGGAGGAGTTACTTAACGTGAATAACTTTGGATATAAAGCTTCCTCGGATGGGGCTGCTGTTACGGTATCTTCCAAGCCGCCAGGCGGTGAAGCCGGGACATGGAAGGATTTTATTACTGTAACCAAGCCCGGTATTCTGCGAACCAATCTGGTCGCTGCCTTTGGCGGCTTCTGGCTGGCCTCCCAATGGGATGTTGATTACATTAAAATGATTCTGACGATGCTGGGTACCGCTCTGGTCATGGCTTCCTCCTGCGTGTTCAATAACTATTTTGACCGCGAGCTGGATATGAAGATGGAGCGCACGCGTAACCGTTCCCTGCCAACCGGGCGTCTTACGCCAACTACCGTCCTTACCTATGCAATTATTCTAGGTATTGTCGGTCTGGCGGTCCTGTTCTTCTTCTCAGGCGTGCTTGCAGGCCTGCTCGGCATTTTGGGCATGTTCGTGTATGTTGTTATTTATACACTTTGGCTGAAACGTTCGTCCACCTGGAGCACGTCCATCGGCGGCATTTCCGGCGCAATGCCGCCCGTCATCGGTTATGTGGCTGCGTCCGGCAAGATTGATGCCGGGGCCTGGTTGCTGTTCGCGCTGCTGTTTCTCTGGCAGCCGCCGCACTTCTGGGCGTTGGCGATCCGCCGTGTGGAAGAATACCGTGCCGCAGGATTTCCGCTGCTGCCGGTCGTTAAAGGCGTGGAACGCACAAAATGGCAGTGTATCCCTTATCTGGTTCTGCTGATTCCGGTTCCGATTTTGATGTATGCTTACGGATACACAGGCTGGGTCTTTATGGTTGTCACTTTGCTCTTGTCGCTCGTATGGCTTATCTTTGCTGTAATAGGTTTCAAAACGAACGATAATGAGGCTTGGGGCAAGAAAGTGTTCCTGTTCTCCATCAATTATTTGACGATCAGCTTTTTGCTGATGATTTTCGATACGGCTCACAAGGCATTATAAGATTTGAAAGAGTTCCGCTTAGCGGAACTCTTTTTTTATGCCCGGCGTCGGCGTCAAAAGGATTCTCCCAATAAGGATTGTTCAGGATACAGGATAAATTCATCCAATCCTGCTTTTTCAAGCTGGGCGATAAGATACTCATCCGGCGTTCCCTCGACACCCGCATATCCCTTCCGGGTATAAATATGGAGTGCGTCGGGGAAGGAATCGCGCAGCATTCCGCGGATCTTTTTGCCTGAGCTGTCGTTATCCATAAATAAGTAGACCTCATCTTGCTTGGCCTGCTTGCGCAGAGAATCCAGCTTCATCGTGTTCAGTGTGCCGAAGGTGCATAAAATGCGTACTTCGGAATCCAGCAGCCTGCGCAGCTTGCTGCGGTCGTTTTTGCCCTCGACAATAATGGTGACCGGCATCAGGCACACCCCCTCAAGTAAGTAGCTTGTCGTGATTCCCCGGGAAATGATGAATGGCTATATATGTAGTGTAGCAACAAAGCTAGAGATCATGCAAAAACAAAAAAGTGACTGTCCCAGAAGGTCCATTGACCTCATATGTATGCTGTGAGACGCTCCGAGAACGAACCATTCCTACAATCGCTGTTGACCCCAAATTTCTAATGTTGATTCTTCAGTGGTAGAAATTTGGGGCCAAAGGCGAACGCTATCGCTTTTCCGGAATTGCTTCGTTCTCTCCGCTGCTCCGTGCTGAACTTCTACATAGAAAATAGGCCAACCGCAAGCTTCTGGTTGACCTATTAATATAAAAATGGAAAGTGGAAATCCCCAATCCCTTGCGATTTCTAACTGGCAAGACAGGCCAAGAACAGGAGCAAATTACTCTTGTTCTCGGCCTGTGGCTCTTTATGTTTACCTGCTACCAGGAGGTTTGCGTAGTTTGACACCGTTAATGCATTTGACAACCGCTTACGGGGCAGCTTCTAATAATTGTTATTATAGCGTTTTTTATGCTGCTTTTTTGGCGGCTGGGACGGAGACAGGATGGGGAATTCGCCGTAAGGGAGTAAATGCAAGTCCGATCATAAGAATCAGGAAGGCGGCAAAAAAAGGCGAGAAATAGCCGTGCATCTGACCCGCCAGGACCGGACCGATGAATGAGCCGATGGAGGTTACAATGGATTGCAGCGAAAAGGTCCTGCCCAGATGTGAGCCGCCCAGGGTGATGAACAATGATGCCATTGCCGGAAATATAACACCTTTCGTGGTGCCAAGCAGAAACAGCAGGAGGCCCAGAGGCGCTTCAGTAACCGCCATCAAATAGAAGCAGAGGGCCATCAAGAATATACCGATGATGAGCCGGCGAATCGGTGAATAGCGGTTAAGAAAAAGCATGCTGAGCGTAAGCAGAGCCCCAAGGCTGATGATGGAAAACAAAATGCCTGTTGACATGATGGAGGCACCGCCCGCTCCGTGTAGCGGCAGTTCATAGAACAAAATTCCCTGAGCGCAGGCAATGACGAAGGGCGGCAGGAAGTAGCGCCAGTCAGGAACAGTGCGTCCGGTTTCCGTTTCCGCCGGTTCGGCAGCCGCTGTGGCGGCGGGTCTGGTCTTGGGAAGTGTAAAATAAGCCATGATTCCGGTCGCAATGAGAATAAGCCCCAGCGACCCGAAGGTCGTTCTGAATCCGAAGCTGGCGACGATGAACGCGCCGGCCGCCGGAGAAATGACCGATGCGGAGGTATGTATGACACCATGACCAGACATATATTTTCCCTGTGTGACGTGATCATCCGACAGCCGCGCAAGCATCGTCAGACAGGCGGGGGACAGAAATGCGAGCACAAATCCGCTGAAGGCCCGCAGCACCAGCAGCTCCCATGGGGAAGTGATGAAGGCCTGAAAGATCAGTATGACTCCTGCCGCCACAAGGCTCATCATAATATACCGCCTGCTGCCATGGCGGTCTACACCGGGGCCTGCCAGCAGGTTGCCCGGCAGATGTGTCAGGGAATAGATGCCCATCATCCAGCCAATAAATGTAGGTGCTGCACCTAAGGATACGGCATAAGGAGTAAGCATTGGATACTGGGCGTGAAGATCGAAAAAAGCAATGAACAGAAACAGATACAGCCACAGCGCTGTTTTCATGCCGGATGCCCCTTTCTTCCTGATAGCTTGGCACATGTTGCCTGTTGTACATCTTACGCCCGGGCGGACAAACATAGACCGTATATTTCGTAAGGACAGGCTGCGGCTGACAGAGCCTGATGAAATCATGTATAATTACTTATCGGAAGCTTGAATGTCCGTGGACGACTAAACCGGTAATGCAGGAAGTGGAGTGTATATAAAAATGGATGCAAATGTCTGGATGGAGTTTCTAAAGCAGAACTGGCTGGTCATTTTAATTGCCCTGATCGTGCTGTTTGCAGTGCTGAATCTGGTGAAGACGCTGGTCAAATGGCTGATTGCGGCTGTCATAGTAGCGGCTCTGCTGATTTACAGCGGCATTTCCATGGATGAGATCAGTAAAGTGGTAACGAACGTCCGCAACGAGGCCGTCGATACGGTACGGACCGAGGCTCTGCATATGATGGTGAAAGAAGCGAAGGATGCGAAGTATGAATCCAATGATGATGGAACCTACACCGTTTCGAGCAGTAATATAGAGGTAACGGGACAAAGCGGCAGTGATAAAGTGAAGGTATCGTTCAGGGGTGTGCCGCTAGGCGAGTGGAGTGTCACCGAAGCCGTCGCTGATTACGTGCAAAGCGCGAAGGACCGCTCGGCGGCGCAGTAATCAGGCAAACCGAGGAGGAAAGCAATGGATAGTCAATGGCTGGAGAGCATTCTCCGGTTGAACGGAATTACAGTGGCTTTAATTGCCATCGTGTTGTTGTCGTTTATACAGGGCTGGTGGCGCGGCGCTTCCAGATCGGCGGGAGCGCTGTTTGATTTGTTTGTTGACGGCATCATTGCCGCCGCTGCTGTTGCCAGCTCATTGGGATTGGCCGTATGGTTGTCCCCGGTCGTTCAGCAGCGGCTGGCTGTCTTTGCCGGGAAAATGCCGGAGCGGGAATTAAGCACTGCCGAGCAGCTGTGGTATACGGCGCTTCATATCATGCAGATCTTTCCGCTTTTGCGTTTTGCTGTATTGTTCCTTTTGAGCTATATGATCGTCCGCTTCGCGCTAAGTTTGCTATATGCAGCCCTGATGGGCAGGCGCCGGACGGATATTTCGGATTCTGCACGGAGAAGGACAGGGTTCTTCAGCAGGCTTGCCGGAGCCGGTATCGGTGCTGTTATCGGGGGCGTGCGGGCGATTATGCTCATTGCCGTGCTTTTTATCGGCGTAAGCCTGTACCCGGAAAGCGGCTTCAGCAGCTATGTACAGGCTTCTCCGGTGTACAGGGAAGGGGCACAGACGGTCATCGCCCCGCTTACCGGAGGGCTGGTCAAGGACAAGCTGCCTGTCATTACCCGGGCGGCGGAGCAGGAGCTCAGCGGCATTTTGCAGCGCAGATACGAAATCATTGACCGCAGCATACCCGA
Source organism: Paenibacillus enshidis (assembly GCF_042136365.1). NCBI lineage: Bacteria > Bacillati > Bacillota > Bacilli > Caryophanales > Paenibacillaceae > Paenibacillus > Paenibacillus enshidis. Next base: position 32,862 of record NZ_JBHHMI010000007.1, read on the forward strand.
TGATATCGGGGCGGCAGCAGCGCAAATTACAAGCGGTGCCGCCAGCGATGAGGAGAAAGCCCGCCGACTATATGATTGGGTAGGCACGAGGGTTTCGTATGATTACGGCAAGGTCGAAGACTATGAGCAGCGCGGTGTGTGGCATGAGCAGACACCGCAAAATACGTTCGACACCCGCAAGGGCGTATGTATTGATTATGCGCGTTTGTATGCGGTCATGGCCCGTTCCCAGAACCTGGACGTCAAAGTAGTCACGGGCCTGGGGTACAATGGCCAGGGCGGCTACGGCCCTCACGCCTGGAACGAGGTATATCTTGCGGAGGAGCAGAAATGGGTGCCGCTGGATCCGACATGGGCACAAAGCGGAGATTGGTTCAATCCTCCGAATTTTGCCCAAACCCATATTGAAGACCGCCTGATTTAAGCTGCCTTTCAGGTTAGCTTAAGCAAATGATGCTAGAATATTCACGTTATTATCCTGAAAAAGGAGAGATCGGAGCCGTATGAGACAGATGAACGGCGAACAGGAAAAGCATAGCGAAGCCGAAAGCCGTAAACGGTTCAGCTTCCGGATCAACCTTTTCTTTTTCAGTTCGTTTCTTATTTTCACCGTAATCATAGTTAGGCTGGCCATCCTGCAGTTTGTGGAAGGGCCGCAGTTGAAGGAAGAAGAGACAGGCAGTATCACCAAGAGCGTACCGCTCCCTCCCATTCGCGGAACGATATACGACGCTACTGGAGAGAATAAGCTGGCCTATTCTACCCCGATTCAATCTTTGTACATTACGCTGGACAAAAATTACAGCGACAGTGCCGAAAGCCTGCGGGACCCGGATAAGAAGCTGTTGCCCGTGCTTGAACAGATGACGAAGAAGCTGTCCAACCGCTTTAACCAATACGGTGCTGCGGATGCGGAAAAGCTTACACCTGATATGATTCTGGAAGCGATGGACCGCAATTATCGCAAAGCGAACGGTTTTACGCCCCGTTTGATCAAGGCGGATCTGAGCGAAAAAGAGATAGCTTATTTTTTGCAGCATAAGGACGAGTTTCCTGGTGTCGAGGTCGTTGAGGAGAACGTGCGGCACTATGACCCGGACACCGTTGCGGTGCAGGCTGTCGGTTACGTGAAAAATTACAGTAGCGCCCGGCAGGCAAAGTCCCTTGAGAAGTATCAAGAGATTCAGAAAACGAACTCCGCCGAAAACGATCCGGGAGTCGTATATCTGGAAAATGAAGCGGTCGGGTTCGACGGCCTGGAGTATCAATATCAGGAAGAATTGCGCGGAAAAAACGGCTACAAAACAGTGCCTGTTGATCCGCGTAACATGCCGCAGGGCGTAGAATCTGTAACCCCTCCGGTCAAAGGTTATAATGTGTATTCTACGATTAATAAAAATGTGCAGGTGAAGACCGAGCAGGCAATTACAGATCAATTGAGGTGGTTGCACAGCAACGCGGTATCGGGGAGCACGCATCCATATGCCAAAACCGGTTTTGCCGTTGCCATGGAAGTGGATACTGGCAATGTGGTGGCGATGGCGAGTATGCCTGATTACGATTCCAACTACTGGAGCTCGGGCAGCATCAGCACTGCAAATTATAAGAAAATTGAAAATATATATTTAAACGGTACGATTCGCTCGTTCCCTTCCGGACAGCCGGGAGATCATCCGGAATCGGTCGTTTTGCTCGGCTCAACCATCAAGCCGTTGTCCGTGCTGATTGGCCTAGAGGAGAGGCTTATTACAACTTCAACCTACTACCAGGATACAGGTGCTGCTTACTTTGGCCGGAACAATTCTTCTAGGGTGAAGAACTCCTCAGGACACGTTTATGGCGGACTGGACCCGGCTTCTGCGATCAGACACTCTTCCAATGCTTTTATGGTGGATATGATCGGTGAGAGACTGTATAACAAGTATCGGACTAACTCGGAACTGGACCAGGGTGTTGCAGTCTGGGATAAATATATGAAGGAGTTTGGCCTTGGAGCGTATACTGGTGTAGACCTACCGAATGAATGGAAGGGCCGGAGGGAGTATGTGAATGAAAAGGAGACTGCCCTCTCCAGGTTGGCTTACGCCTCCTTTGGTCAGCAGGGGAAATATACGACTATGCAACTTGCTCAGTATGCAGCCATGCTGGCAACAAAGGGCAAACGAATGGAGCCTCATATGGTCAGCCAGATCAAGGATGATGAAGGCAATGTTGTGAAAACGTTCAAGCCGAAGGTACTGAACGAAGTTGATTTTCCGGACGCCTACTGGAATGAGATATTACGCGGGATGGCTACGGATGTATCGGCCTTTGACGGCTTCCCGTATGATTTTGCACGCAAAACAGGTACATCCCAGCAGAGCGTCGGCCATGAACTGGTAGATAATGGGGTGTTTATCGCCTTCGCACCGCGCAACAATCCGAAGCTGGCTGTAGCGGTAGTCGTGCCAGAAGGTGGCTTCGGTGCCTACAGCGCCGGACCGATCGCCCGTAAAATATTTGATGCTTATGATGATGAGTACGGGCTGGACGGTGTTCCGAAGAAAAACAAGAACAAAGAGGAAGACACTGAACAGCAATGATTTGATTCTATAAATATTTGCGAATGGCGTCCTGTGAGGAGAACTCATAGGACGTTTTTTTATTTTTTAAGTTGGGGGATGCATAAAAGCAGCGGAGAGGACGAAGCAATTCCGGAAAAGCGAAGCGTTCGCCTTTGGCCCGAAGGGTCAACAGCGATTGGAGGAATGCTTCGTTCTCGGAGCGCCTCCCAAACGCACATAAAATCAGCCCGCTCAATGGGCCTTCTGAGTAAACAACAGAATTCTTTCGGATGTTTTCTAAAGTTTGTCGGATATTATGGCGCTTGATCGGAGGCTATAATTAGGTCAATGAATAGGTTTACAAAAACGAAAATAGCTAGATCAGGAGGCTTTTCATGAAAATCACGAGACATCCGGAAAATCCGATAGTTGTGCCAGGTTTGTTCGAATGGAGAAAAGTAACCGTATTCAATCCGGCCGTCATCATTGATAACGACAAGTTTTACATGATTGAACGTACGGCAGGCTCGCTGACTCCGTGCAAAAATTTTCTGGGTTTGCTGGAAAGTGAAGATGGCGTTCATTTTACGCATGTCAAGGATGAGCCGATCCTCACGCCGGATGAGCTGGGCTTTCCTTACGGCAGCGTGCAGGACCCGCGCATTGTTAAAATCGACGATACCTTCTATCTGAATTATGCGCTGCGTCCGTGTGCCATGAGCTATTACCCGACCGGAGCGGGAGTACCGGAAAGATCCATTCCTGAATATCCGGACGGCTGGGGCGAGGATCCCGGACATTGGCTGACCCGTTCCAGTATTGCGACTTCCAAAGACCTGATTCATTGGCAGTACCTTTGTGATACCACCGAGCTTGATATTAATGATCGTGACAATATTTTGTTCCCGGAAAAGATTAACGGCAGATACGCTCTGCTGCGCCGTCCGGAAGAGTACATCGGGGATGAATACGGCACGGAGAAGGCGGCCATGTGGATCACGTATTCGGACGATCTGATCCATTGGGACAAACCGAAGCTGCTGGCCAAAGCCGAAAACGAAAGCTGGGAATTCAAGAAAATTGGCGGCTCCACACCTCCGGTACGTACGGACAAGGGCTGGCTCGTGCTGTACCATGGCGTGGATGAAAATACAGTATACCGCGTCGGGGCGATGCTGCTTGATCTGGACAATCCCGAGATCATCATTGCCAGAACCCGCAACTTTATTATGGAGCCGGAAACCTATTACGAGAAATTCGGGTATCAAATCCCGAACGTCGTTTTCCCGACAGGCAATGTCGTTAAAGATGGACTTCTGTATATCTATTACGGTGTGACGGATACGGCCATCGCACTGGCAACCGTTCCGCTGGATGAATTGGTGGAGTACATTTTAAACGAGCCGCAGTAAAGCTAAAAGCTTGGGTGGTGGCGTGTGGCGGGGAAAACGGGTTGAGAATCGGCAGCAGCCTGCACGCCCGCCTTGAAATGGAATGCCGTCTATGAGCGGTATTTCTTTCAGGAAAGGTTGTAAGCGGTTACCATTGAATGGTAAATGTTAATTTTCATAACGCAATATTTGGATTCCCTATTTAAAATCTGCGACTAACATAAAGAATTTAGGATATAATTGATGTTTTGTGGTATAGGTTCAAAAAAATATAACATTTATAATTTGATTGTCAGCTTTTGATGATAGTAAATAGATCATAGTGTGTCAGATTTCAATCAAATTCAGAAACGGGGGCTGCCATATGAAATGGTTGAACAAAATGAAAACGACAGTGCTGATCAGTTCGGTTACGCTGCTGGCGCTTACAACCGTTGCATGCGGGAACAGTACGGACAATGGTGCGGCGCAGGATACGAAAAAAATCACGCTGACGATGATGCATCCGTGGACTTCGCCGAATGTGGACAATGAAGTGTACAAGCAGCGCATTGCCGCTTTTGAGAAAGAGCATCCGAATATCGTCATCGAGCAGGACGGTGTTCCGGCGGCGCAATATAAAACCAAGCTGCGGACGCTGGCCGCCGCCAACAACTTGGCGGATATCAATGTTGTGTGGCCGGGAGCCGATTTGCAGCCAATCGCCAGCGGTGGTCTGCTGGAGCCGATTGACTCGCAAATGGACGCCTGGAAAGACATTTTGCCTGCGGATGCTTTGGCCGGTTTTGCCCTTGATGGCAAGCAGTATGCGGTTCCGACCAAGCAAACCTTTGTTGATATTATTTACTACAACAAGGAAATGTTTGCAAGCGTGGGTTATGATCATTTTCCAGCGACGTACGATGAATTCATTGACGCAGTCAAAAAATTGAAAGCAGCCGGCATTACGCCGCTTTCTCTGGGCAATAAGGAAAAATGGCCGTTGCAGTCATCCTACCTGTCCGCGCTCACAGAGCGTTTTGTGGGCAGTGATTTCCTGAATAAAGTACTGAGCGGTGAAGCGAAGTTTACTGACCCGCAGTATGTGAAAGCCCTTGGTGTCATTGAAGAATTGACGAAGCTTGAGGCCTTCAATACAGATGCCAACAATATGGATTCCGTACAGGCGCAGGATTACTTTATTCAAGGGAAAGCCGCCATGCACGTATCCTCCTCCACGGTGGATGGCAGAATCCGCATTGAAAATAAGGAAGGTGACAAATTTGGCATTGCGCTCTTCCCAAGCATGCCGGGTGGAAGCGGTGATGCGGCCAAATCCGCAGGTGTCGTACAGTATGGAATTGCTGTGAAAAGCGGCCTGGACGAGCAGAAGAAGCAGGCAGTGTTTGAGTTTATGAAATATTTTGTAAATGAGGATCTGTACAAGGAACTGATCAGCAAAGGAGTTGTCGTGCCAGCCAAGGTGGACATTCCCACCGATGCCAGCAAATATTTGAAGGAAATGATCGAACTGACAGGCAACGGTACGTCTCCGGTATTCGACAGCGTGATCCCGACACAAGTGGTGGACGTGATGCAAAACGGTCTGCAGGCCTTGACGGTTGGCCGTACCACTCCGGAGGAGCTGGCCAAGGAAGTGCAGGAAGCCCTGGACAGAAAGCTGGAATAGCAAGTCATATGCTGTAAATCCAATGGTGTTACTGGTCCGTAGCCAGGAAGGAAACCCGTATAACCCGAATTCTCCTGGCAACGTGAGAATTCGTTAACGGGTTTTCTTTCTTAGAGCGGCGGAGGATGAAAGAAGCTACGAAAAAGGAGGGTGTTACAGTGCATACGTTAAAAGGAACGAAATTTGCCATTTTTATCGGGCTGTTGCCCGCACTTGTCATTTATATCGGCATAGCCCTCGTCCCGATTGGAATGTCGTTTTATTATGCCTTGATGGACTGGGATGGCATCAGTCCGATGACCTTTGTGGGTCTCGACAATTTTATTGAAATCTTTAAGGACGACATCTTTTGGACATCTGTTAAAAATAATTTGTTCATAATGCTGACAGGTGTTGTGGGGCAAATTCCGCTTGGTTTGCTGCTCGCGCTGCTGCTGAACGGGAAGTTGAAGGGAGCGGGGTTTTTCCGCACCGTCGGTTTTCTGCCTGTCGTCATTTCCTCCGTTATGGTATCGCTGATCTGGGGGATGATTTATAACACAGAATACGGGATGCTGAACAGTCTGCTCGGAGCGGTGGGCCTGGAAAGCTGGCAGCGGAACTGGCTCGGCGATACGTCCTGGTCGATGATCGCGATAAGCATCGCGTATATCTGGCAGAATTGTGGCTTGTACATGGTCATTTTCCTGGCGGCCCTGCAAAACATATCCGCCGAGGTCAATGAAGCGGCCGAGCTGGATGGGGCGACTGGACTCAAACGAACGTTCCTTATTACGATACCGATGATCCGCAGCACGATTTTTGTCGCTATTGTGTTCAGCATCAGCAATTCGTTCCGCGTCTTCGACCTGATTCAGATTATGACCGGTGGCGGACCGGCGCATGCTACGGAAGTGATGACCGTTTATATGTATAACAACGCGTTTATGAACATGCGTTTCGGTTACGGCAGCGCCGTATCCATTCTGATTCTGGTTTTCAGCCTGATTGTCATTAGTATTGTGAACCGTATCAGCAGAGAGAAAGACGCTTAAAGAAAGGGGGAACATCTGATGCAAAAAAAGTCGGGTCTGCTATCATTTTTGACATACGTGCTGCTCAGTGCGTTTGCCATCATTAATATTTTTCCACTCTTCTGGATGGTGGTCGATTCCTTCAAAACGGAACAGGAATATGCGCAAAATCCGTTTTCGCTGCCAACGGTGCTGCAGTTCTCCAACTACGCCAAGGCGTGGGAAGTCGCCAACATGAATGTCTATTTCCTGAACAGTGTGATTATAACGCTCGCATCCCTGGTGTTAACGGTGCTGTTGGGAGCGCTCGCTGCTTATTTTTTGTCCCGCTTTCAATTCAAGCTGCGGGGGATCACGTACGGTCTGTTCCTGCTGGGCATGATCGTGCCGATTCATGCGACACTGATTCCGATATTTATCATTATGCAGAAGCTGCACCTGCTTGACTCTATGATGTCGCTTATTTTACCGTATACGGCATTCCATTTGTCTTTGACGATCTTTATATTGGAAGGCTTTATGAAAGGTTTTCCCAAAGACCTGGAGGAATCCGGTGTCATGGACGGGGCCGGTGTGTTCCGCATCTTCTGGTCGATCATTCTCCCGATTACAAGGCCCGCGATGGCGACTGTCGTCATCCTCAATTTCATATATAATTGGAATGAATACTTGTTCGCGCTGGTATTGATCAACTCGTCCGAACTGAAGACGCTGCCGCTTGGCCTCGCCAATTTTGTCGGCATCGAAACCGCCAGTCTTACACTGCAAATGGCCGCATTGACCATTGCGCTCATTCCGATTCTTATCTTCTACCTGCTGCTGCAAAAACAGCTCGTTAACGGGATGACCGCCGGTTCTGTCAAGGGTTGATCACCCGTCCAGCCGGGCGCTCGGGGGGAGAAAAGTTATGGCGGCAAAACGCAGAAGCTTTGGTTTGACCAAAAAAGCGCTCGTGATCTTTCTGCTCTTCATCATTCTTCCGACCCTTGGCGTGGGCGTGATTGTGCAGTACCGGTTTACGCTGGTGCTGCACGATCAGTTCGTGCAGGCTACCAGAGTAAGTCTGGATACGGTAACCAATCAGCTTGAGGAGCAAATCAAAATGGTGGAGGATATCGCGGATTATTTAATATTGAACCCGGATATGCGGGATTTTTTGCGTATCCACTCTCCACTGAGCGGGGACCAGTTGGATAACCGCAAGCAAAACATTGAGGATTTCCTTACATTTCAACTGATGTCTAAAAATTATATTAAATCCATAACGATTTCCGGCCGTAACGGCAACTCTATCCAAATGGGGGAGCCGGTGCGGGGCAACGAACAACTCTGGCTGAAACAAGCGGATCTCCTCAAAGGAGGTATTGTGTGGAGTGAAGGTTACCCTATATACAGCGATTGGAGCGGCAATATCCGGCTGATTTCCCTGTTCCGTGTGCTCAATTCTTACACGGATATCAGCGTTCCGCTGGGTCATTTGGTGATCAGGCTGAATGAATCAAGTGTAGCCGGGCTGCTGGAAAGCGGCATTGTCAAGGAAAACGGCAGCGTGTTTGTGGTCGGTCCGCAGGGCGAGAACATTTTGCAGACCGGCAGCCTGCTTCCGGACGGATTCAGGCCGGAAGCTGAACTGCTGAGCAGGCTTAAAGCGGAGGAAGACGGTTTTTTCAGCTATAAGTTACAGCAAAGCAGCTATTTAACCTTTTACCATGAAATGAAAAATACGGACTGGACCGTTGTGGCCATGGTTCCCCAATCCGTGCTTGATAACGAGCTGCGTGGCGTCAAATGGACGATGAACCTTATTCTGTGCTCCATTCTGCTGCTGGGTCTCACGGCCCTGTTTGGTTTCCATTATACGATCATCCGCCCGATTTTGCGGCTGAAGAAGGAGACGAACCGGGTTAAGCTGGGCGATTTCAGCGCAAGGGTGCCCATTGAGTCGAATGATGAAATTGCAGAGTTAAACAGCCAGTTTAACGACATGGTCGTCACGATCAAGGAGCTGATTGAGCACAAATACAAGCTGGAGCTGCGCGAACGGGAGGCGGAGCTCAAGCTGCTGCAGAACCAGATGGACCCTCATTTTCTTTACAATACGCTCGATATGATCCGCTGGACGGCACGGCTGGAGAAAGCGGAGCAGTCGAGCCAGCTGATTGAAATGTTGTCCAAATTTTTTCGCTCCAGCCTGAACAGCGGGAGTTATGTGACCACGATCCTCCAGGAGCTTGAGTTTGTGCGTTCTTACCTGTATTTGCAGCAGCGCCGTCTGGGAAAAAAACTGGTCTATACGCTGTATACCGAAGCGACGATTGCCGGTACGGTTACGCTGAAGGCCACGATTCAGCCTTTGGTGGAAAATTTTCTGAAGCATGGGCTGGACCGCAAAAAAAGAGTGAATTCCATATCTGTCCGCTGTTATGTGGATGATGGCGAAATTTGGATGGATGTGCGGGACAATGGAAAAGGATTTCCTTCCGCACAGCTGGAGGCGTTGAACTTCTCGCTGCGTCATGGGAGTTCAGGTTCTGGCGGCAGGACGGGAGCGATCCACAATATTCACGAACGGTTGTCCATTCATTTTGGAGAGGGTTATGGCCTGGAACTGATGCAAACGGATGGGGAAGGGGCCTGGATCAGGCTGAAGATTCCATTTACCGGGAACGGAGGAGGGGTGGAGCATGAAGAACAGCCGCGAGGCATCGAAACAGACGATCCGGATGCTGATCGTTGATGATGAACCGGTAATCTGTCAGGGCCTGCGCTATACGATAGACTGGGGGCAATTGGGTATAGAAGTCGCTGGTGAAGCGTATGACGGAGAAGAGGCTCTGCAATTGACAGAGAAACATAAAATCGATTTGCTCCTGACCGATATCCGTATGGAGGGAATGGACGGTCTGGAACTGACCGCTCAGTTAAAGAGCCGCTATCCGCATGTGCGTGTCATCATGATCAGCGGTTACGAAGATTTTGCTTATGCCCGCCAGGCTGTACGGTTGAACGTGACCGATTATTTGCTCAAGCCGGTTGATATTGATGAACTGGTTACCGTTGTCCGCAAGGTCGTGGATGAAATAAGGAATGAAAAAGATGTGCAATCCGGCCAGGAGGATACGCAGCGTTTGTCGAATGATACACTGTGGTTATCCAATATGGTGCGAAACGTACCTTATTATGATAAAGAACTGCCGTCTCATCTGCAGGGCGAACAATACCGCATCATTGCGATGCAAATCGATCAGTTCTCCGTCTGGCGCACAGGACTGTCTGACCTGGAATATGCGGATGTCCAGCAGCAGTGGCTGCAATCCGTACGCCGCCGTCTTGAAAGGCATTCTTTGCGTAGCATTTCCATATTCGATCATATGAATCTGCTGTTTACGCTGGCGGTTGCGGACAAGGTACTGGAGTGCGAAGCATGGGAAAGGGCGCTTGCGGAGGCGGTGCGGCCTATGACAGGCGGTATCCGGCTATACTGCGCCGTTTCTCGCCCATATGAGAGGCTGGACGACACGGCTGAGCACTGCACGGAGGCCCGCCGGATTTTGGAGTATCACGTGCTGGATCAGGCGGCGGTCCTGTTGCCTGAATCGCGGGAGCGTGCCGAGAGCGAAAGAACCATGCTGGAGTATAACAGCGCCGACAGGGTGCAGCTATTGGTGGCAGCCCTATTCAAGCAGAACGCTGCAGATGTGAAGCGAATTGTGGGGGATATGTTTCTATTTTTCAAAGAGAGGGGCTTCCTCCTTAATGAGGTGGTTAAAGCCTGTGAGGAGGTTTCCATCCTGCTGCGCCAGCGGCTGCGCCAAAGCGGACTGACAGAGCTTGATCATGGAAGCGGGGAAACTGCCGATCCGTATGTGTATAATTCCTATGACGGCTTAGAGGCGCTGATGAATGAGGAAATGCTGCATCTGCTGCAGCTTATGAGCAAAAACGGGTTGGACAAGTCCTATTGGATTGTTGAAAAAGCCAAGAAATATATGGAGGAGCAGTACTGCAACGAACTTAAGGCGTTCGAGGTCGCGGCCTGGCTTAAAATTACACCAAGCTATTTTAGTTATATTTTTAAGCAGAGCACCAGTAAAAGCTTTACCGAGTACATGAATGAGCTGCGCATTGACCATGCGAAGCGTCTGCTCGCCACGACCCATGACAAAGTGTTTGAAATTGCCGACAAGGTGGGCTATAAGGAATACAAGTATTTTGTGTCCGTATTTAAATCGCATACGGGAATGACACCAAAGGAGTTTCGGGCACTGAACGTTAAACATTGACGGAGGGGATCAAGGCATGGAAAAGTATAAGGATAGCTCGCTTTCAGCGGAGGAAAGAACGGCAGATCTCCTGCCCAGGATGACGCTGCAGGAAAAGGTTGGACAGCTGAACCAGCGCATGTATGGCTGGGATGCTTACCGGCGCAATGAAACGGGATATGAACTGACAGACGAATTTAAGCGGGAAGTGGCTTTCGGCGGCGGGATGGGCGCACTTTACGGGCTGTTCCGCAGCGATCCCTGGTCGGGAGTCAACTATGCGAACGGCATACCAACGGTCGACAATGCGCAGGTGGCCAATGAAGTGCAGCGATATGTGATCGAGCATTCAAGGCTTGGTATTCCCGTTTTGCTGTCTGAAGAATGCCCTCATGGACATCAGGCGCTGGACGGAACTTTGTTGCCCGTGAATCTCGGCGCAGGCTCTACCTGGAACCCGTCGCTTCTTGAAAGCGCTTATGCCCAGGTTGCGGCGGAAATCCGCGCCAGGGGGGCGCATATCGGTCTGGTGTCGGCGCTTGATATCCTGCATGAACCGAGATGGGGCCGTTCCGAAGAGTGCTATGGGGAGGACCCTTATCTGGCGGCAGGAATGACTGAGGCTGTTGTCCGGGGCATGCAGGGGGCCAATGCCGCTGACCTGAAAGCGCCGGACAAGGTTGCTGTCGTGCTTAAACATTTGTGCGCACAGGGTGAAGCGCAAGGAGGACTGAACTCCGGTCCGACGGCGATTGGCGAGCGCGAGCTGCGCGAGATTCACCTGCCAGGCATGCTGGCAGGCGTCCGTGCGGGAGCTGCTGGCTGCATGGCGGCTTATAATGAAATCGACGGTATCCCCTGCCATGCCAACACCAGGCTGCTTACCGGCATTTTGCGCGATGAATGGGGATTTGACGGCATCGTCATGGCTGACGGAACGGCGATTGACCGTCTGCTTGCGCTGGCAGATTCCTATGAAGCCGCCGCTGCACTGGCGCTGTCCTCCGGTGTGGATTTAAGCCTGTGGGATCAAGCTTTTACCACGTTGCAGCAGGCGGTGGAGCAAGGGCTGATTCAGGAGGAGTACATAGACCGGGCGGTAGCCCGCGTGCTGTTGCTCAAGTTCAGACTGGGGCTGTTTGATCAGCCTTATGCGGACACTGCACGTGCTGCCGCTGTCGTAAAAAGCGATGCCGCGCAGGCAATCAATCTGCAGGTGGCGCGCGAGTCGGTCGTGCTGCTGCGCAATGATGGCGGGCTGCTGCCCTTGAACAACAGTGCCCGCCGCATCGCGGTCATCGGTCCGAATGCGGACAATCTGTATAATCAGCTTGGCGATTATACAAGCGTGCAGCGTAAAGGGACAGGCACGACCGTGCTGCAGGGAATCCGGATGGCGGCTCCCGCCGATACGGAGATCATGTATGCGCGCGGCTGCGGTATCCGCGACGAATCCACGGAGGGGCTGGAAGAGGCTGTGGAGGCGGCGCGAAACGCGGATGTCGCTGTGGTTGTTGTTGGCGGCAGCAGTGCCCGTCAGTTTGGCGGGGATTTTGACAATAACGGCGAAGCGATCATCTCTGAAGGAGCCGCATCAGAAATGGACTGCGGCGAAGGTGTTGATGTAGCGGATTTGAAGCTGGGTGGAATTCAGGAGCGCCTGGTGCAGGAAATCCAGGCAACCGGTACACCCGTTGTCGTCATCGTGATCCAGGGAAGGCCCCACGAGCTGACGGCGATTGATGAACATTGCGGCGCGCTGCTGTGCGCCTGGTATCCGGGGACAGAGGGCGGACAGGCGATCGGGGAGATTTTGTTCGGCAAGGTAAATCCGAGCGGCAAGCTGTCCGTTTCGCTGCCGCGTGCTGTGGGTCAGCTGCCTGTCTATTACAATCAGAAAAAACCGAGCCGGATCAGACATTACGCCGACTTAAGCTCCCTGCCTTTATATCCGTTCGGATATGGCTTGAGCTATACAGCTTTCAGCTACACCGGTCTGCGTGCGCAGTCTGCCTCTATGGCTGTTTCGGAGCTGCGGCAGGGGCAAGCTTTCGAGATCAGCGTTGAGGTTGAGAACACCGGGGAAACGGCCGGAGCCGAGACGGCCCAGTTATATATTCAAGCCAGCGGATCAGGCATCACACGCCGCAGGCTTGAGCTGAAGGCGTTTGAGAAAGTATGGCTTGCGCCGGGGGAAACGAAAACGGTCACCTTCCTGCTGGATGAGGAGAAGCTGTCGATCTGGAACCGGAACATGGAATTTTCGCTGGAGCCGTGCCGGCTTAACGTCATGGTTGGCACGAATTCCGCAGCTGCAGAGGAACTGGAGCTTGAGCTCGCGGTGACTGCGGATTAAGACCCCTAAAAGATCGCTAAGCTCTCTTCGAACCTCCACCACCGCTTTGCGGGCGGGTGTGGAGGTTCTTTTGTGTTATGTCTGGTTTCAAGCTTACAATTTTGTCATCTGGTTGTTAATTTCCTGACGGCACTTTGAGGTAAAATTAGGATAATTGTGCGCTATCGGGAGCTGATTTTCTCATGATGAAACATCCCCTTTTGCAGAAACAACATCAAAACGCCGACACCGAAGCAGAGCGGAGAAAAGCCTTTATTACCAGAATGAACATTTTTTTCTTCAGTTCATTCCTGCTTTTTACGATTTTAATTGTCAGATTGGCTGTCCTGCAGTTCGTTGAAGGAGAAGAGCTCAGGGAAGAGGAGACCGGTACGACTGCACGCAATGTACCGCTGTCCCCGGTCAGGGGAACAATCTATGATGCGACAGGTCAAAACCGGCTGGCTTATTCCACCCCTGTGCAATCGCTGTATCTGACTCTTCAGAAGGATTACAGCAAAACCATGGAGGCCAAGCGCGCCGAGGAGGACCGGATTCTTCCGGAACTGGAGGCGCTTAGCCGGGAGCTTGAGAAAGTATTTGCAGACAACGGGGACAACGATGCCGAGAAGTTGACGGCGGAAGAAATCATGAACAGAATGGACCGAAATTATGTAACACACCGCGGATTTACACCGCGCAGGATCAAAATGGGGTTAAGCAGTGGCGAGATCGCCTACTTTCTTCAGAACAAAGACCGCTACCCCGGCATCGACATCGTGGAGGAGGGAGTGCGTCATTATGATCCGGATACGGTGGCAGTTCAAGCTGTAGGTTATATCCGAAAGTACAAGAACGCACGCACAAGCCTGGAGGATAAATATGGGGCCATTCATGAAAAAACGGATTCCCAGAACAATCCGGGCAGGGTGTACCAGGAAGAGGAAACGGTGGGTTACGACGGGCTGGAGCTGCAGTATCAGGATGAGCTGCGCGGCAAAAACGGCTACAAAACCGTGACCATTAACCCCCGCAATCTGCCGGATGGGGTTGAATCGGTTACACCGCCTGAAAAGGGCCACAATATTTACTCCACTATTCATAAAGAGATACAGCTGAAGACGGAACAGGCCATTCTGGATCAGCTGAAATATTTGCAGACCTATGCCGTATCCGGCAAGGTTCACAGGGATGCGGTGACAGGATATGCGGTCGCCATGGAAGTAGAGACTGGGAACGTGGTGGCGATGGCGAGCATGCCGGATTATGACACGAATGTATGGCAGACCGGCGGGGTTTCTCCAAGCGTGTTTGACAAAATAGGGCCTATGTACATGAACGGCACCATTTGGCCCGTGAAATCGGATCGACCAGGCTCGCATCCGGAATCGGTGCTGCTGCTCGGTTCCACCATCAAGCCATTATCTGTGCTGATTGGACTGGAGGAAGGGCTGTTTACTACGGGGGACACTTACTATGACAACGGCTCCGCTTATTACGGCCGGAACAACTCTTCCCGTGTGGGCAACTCGGGCGGGCATGCCTACGGCCCGATGCGGCCGGCAAGGGCTATTGAGGTGTCTTCCAATACGTTCATGGTTGATATGGTCGGCAAAAAGCTGCACAGCAAGTATGGTTCCGAAGCCATTACGGTCTGGGATCAATATATGAAGCAGTTCGGGTTGGGCGTATCCACAGGCGTGGATCTTCCGGGCGAATACCTCGGGAGGCTTGAATACACAAATGAGACTGAGAGCGTGCTGACACGCATGGTGCAGGGCTCATTCGGCCAGCAAGGAAAATATACTACACTTCAGTTGGCACAATATGCCGCCACTGTTGCCAACAAGGGGAAGCGGATGCAGCCGCATCTCGTAAGTGAAATCAAGGATGCCCATGGCAATGTGGTGCGAACCATCAAGCCCAAGGTTTTGAATGAGGTGGATTTCCCTGATGCTTACTGGGATGAGGTCATTCGCGGCATGAATACCAGAACGGCGGCTTTCAACGGTTTTCCATATGATTTTGCCCGCAAGACAGGAACCTCCGAGCAGTGGGTGCCGGGAAAAGGGATGGTGGACAACGGTGTGTTTATTGCCTTTGCTCCCCGCCATAATCCCAAGCTGGCGGTAGCGGTTGTCATTCCTGAAGGGGGCTTTGGCGCGACAAGCGCCGCACCTGTCGCGCGTAAAATATTCGAGGTGTACGATGAGGTATACGGTCTCGACGGCGTGCCCAAGAAGACAGACAAGGGCGGGCAAAATGAACAGCAGCAGCCTTGATCCGGCATGATCATTAGAGAGCTTCCTCCCTTTCGTGTGCAAAGGCGGGAAGCTTTTTCTTTTGAGCTTCTTTTCTTTTGTGGTAAAATGTCGTTGGGCTGCAAAGCCTAACCTGGAGAGATAAAGATACATAACTGGACATACAGGAGGAGAGGGACCATGGGGAAATACAAGCTGCTTGCGCTCGATATGGATGGCACACTTCTTAATGATGACCATGAAATTTCACTGGAAACGACCAAATGGATTCATAAAGCGTCACAGGAGGGCATTCATGTCTGCCTGTCGACGGGAAGAGCGGCATCCAGCGCCCTGCCCTACGGGCAGGAGCTGGGGCTGAAAACGCCGATGGTCACGGTAAACGGCAGTGAGGTGTGGAAATCTCCCCGCGAGCTGTGGCGCCGCCACCTGCTGGATAAGGAGATGATCCGCCAGATGAAGGAAATTGCGGATGAGGCGGACAGCTGGTTTTGGGCCTATACCACCGAGGGATTGTTCAATACAGAGAGATGGCCCGCTTCGCTGGAAGGATTCGAATGGCTTAAATTCGGGTATAACACGGAAAATGATGAGCTCAGGCATGAAATTCTCATCAAGCTGCAAAATCTGGGCGGGCTTGAGATTACCAACTCCTCCCCCACCAATCTGGAAATCAATCCGCAAGGCATCTCGAAGGAGAGCGGTGTTAAGGAAGTATGCGGTCTGCTCGGCATTACGATGGAGGAGGTCGTCGCGGTCGGAGACAGTCTGAACGATCTGGCCGTCATCCAGGCGGTTGGCCTCGGAGTAGCGATGGGCAATGCCCAGCAAACGGTTAAAGAAGCCGCGGATCTGGTCGTGGCCAGCAATAATGAAGACGGTATAGTAGAAGTCATTCGTGACCATATTCTCGTCTGATTCGCTGGTCGTGGTGCAGGCCGCTAGGAAACGGGGGCAGCTATGGATATACTCGGTTGGGTGCTAGTTATCGCGTTGTTTGTCATCGGGATGATAGGCGCGGTATACCCGGTTCTTCCGGGCGCGCTGGCGATCTATTTTGCGTTTTTTGTATATGGCTGGTTTTTCAGCTTTTCATCCTTTACCGTCTGGTTCTGGATTATCCAAACTTTGATCGTTGTCGTCCTCTTTGTGGCAGATTATATTGTAAACGCCTGGGGAGTGAACAAGTTCGGGGGCTCGAAGCTGTCCACCGTACTGAGTACGGTCGGCGTGATCATCGGTCCCTTTGTCATCCCGGCTTTCGGGCTTATTCTCGGGCCGTTTATCGGTGCCGTGCTTGGGGAGCTCATCCATCGGCAGCCGCTGGATAAAGCGGTCAAGGTCGGGTTCGGCTCGCTCGTCGGCTTGTTCACCAGCACGGTGATGAAATTCATCTTACAGCTCGTGATGATTATCGTTTTCCTGTTTTATATACTCTAAATGACGGTTGGAAGGGAACATACATTGTCCAAGAAGGAAAGCTTTATTAAAGGCACATTGATATTGGCGGCGGCAGCATTGGTGGCACGGGTGCTGGGGCTCGTGCAGCGGGTTCCGCTGGAGCATTTGCTCGGGGACATCGGGGATGCGTCGTTTTCGATAGCGAACAGCGTATACCTGATGCTGCTTACGGTCGCAACCGCCGGCATTCCCAGCACGCTCAGTAAAATGGTATCCGAGCGTTATGCGCTGAACAAGCCGCAGGAGGCGCGCCGCGTCTACCAGGCGGCTCTCATATTTGCAGCAGGTGCCGGCATTGTCATTACAGCAGTGTTGTATTTCGGCGCTCCGTTTTATGCACAGCATATCGCCAAGACGCCGGAAGCGGCGCTGTCGATCCAGGCGCTGGCGCCGGCTTTGCTGCTGTTTCCGGCCATCGCGATGATGCGCGGGTATTTTCAGGGCAGAGGCAACATGACCGCAGGGGGCGTGTCACAGATCGTGGAGCAGTTTGCCCGCGTCGGCATTGCCATTCTGCTGGCTTATTTCCTGCTGCAGGCCGGGTATTCGGATGCGCAGGTGGCGGCCGGGGCCTCCTTTGGCGGCGTGTTCGGCAGCATTGGGGCGTTTGCGGTCATGCTTTATTATACATTCAAAATGCGCCGCGCTGATGCTGAGGGCAGAATCAGCGCGGCGCTTTCGGAACAGCTGCCGCTGCTGCAAATTTATAAGAGCATCTTTACGCTCTCCATCCCGATCGTGCTCTCTTCCCTTGCCGTTCCAGCGGTTAACTTTATCGACACATCGATCGTCAAGATACTGCTGCTTGACAAGCTCGGCGAAGCGGCGGCAACGGAGACGCTGGGGATATTGGGCAACCGGGCGCAGAGCATCGCAGGCATTCCGCCGATTCTCGCTATTGCGCTCAGCCAGTCACTGCTGCCAGTCATTTCAGCAGCCTTCGCGCGCCAGGACAGGGATCATCTGCGCAATCAGATTACATCCGCACTGCGCATTTCGATCCTGACAGGCATGCCGATTGTCATCGCGCTTTGCGCGGCCGCCTATTCAGTGAACGGGCTGCTGTTCAGCTCGCTGAACGGAAGCGGCATTATCGCAGCTTTGACCTTCGGCACCATATTTCAGATTACGATGATGACAACCAACTCCATTATGATCGGCATTGGCAAGCCGAATATTTCCATGATCAGTGTCGCTGCCGGGCTGATCGTTAAACTGGCAGCCAGCTGGCTGTTGGCGACATGGTTTGGCAGCTACGGCATCTATGGCATTATTGCGGCCACCGCTCTCTGTTTTCTGACCATTACATATCTGAATCTGCGTGTATTGAAAAAGGTGGTTTCGTTTTCGATCCTGGGCGGCAGATGGGTGGGCTTTATCCTGACCGTGCTTGCGGCAGGAGCGGCTGGTTACGGCGCGAATACGCTGGTTCTGGCTGCAGCGGGAGCGTCGCCTTCCAGAATCGTTTTCTTCGTGGCCTGCATCATCTCCGGGTTAACGGTTGTCATCTGTTATCTCGTACTGCTTGTGCTGCTGCGCGTGCTGCGCCGGGACGAGCTGGGCAGTTATCCACGAATGATGCAAAAGGTGCTGCGCCCACTGATGCGCCTCCAGCCGGGTTCATCCGGCCAGCGGGGATAAAAACTGGCATTCTTCATTGAAAAAGAAGAGCTTCCGCATCATGGCCGGCGGCGATTTTCTGAATGCCGAATCTGTGCTCATGTGTCATCTCGAACAGATATGGCCGCCGCGGACTGCTCAGATAAGACGGGTTCAAAAATCCCGCGAACCAGTCATACCTGGGGATCGGATCATAAGGCGTGTCAGACCAGACCTGTTCCAGTGTCGGACTGTACAATTTACTTCCGGAAGGAAGCCATTCCCGGCTATGAAGCGTTGTGCTCTCGTGAGGAGAGTGCAGCGCTTTTTCGCTGTCGGCTGTAAAGAGGCCGGGCCAGTAATCGCTGCGCGAGCCTCTGTGCGGAACCTTGCGGGCGAAGGAAAGGGATTGCGTCAGCACCTGTTCATAACCGAACAGCATGGCGTAGAGGGATTTCCCCAAAGCGATGCGCTCGTCCAAATCGGCGAATTGCTCGATCACGAGCCCGGCCAGCCCGCTGTCCTGTCCAAGCGGAAACACGATATGGTTAAGCTGCAGCCATTGATGCGTGCGAAACGATGTGCTGCGGGTAACGTGTTTCCTGAAGTACGGGTTGCACATCACCCGCCCCTCGATATAATGCTGCTCATTAATGATGAGCGCGACGGTCAGAAGGGGGCTGTCCCGCAGAGTCCAAAACCGTTCCCAGAACGGACTCATAAAAACAGAGACGTGGAAAAAAGGCAGCAGGTGAAAGCAACTGCGCCCAAGCCGGCGGCTGTGCGCGTACAGCCGCAGTTGCGGATACGCATCCTGGAAAATGAGAGCATTGCATCTCTCAAGCAAGCGGTACGTCCACTCTCTCTCCTTGCCGGTCACAAGGTCTGCCATCAGTCCGCCCTTTAAATCGGTCATGTTATATCCGCCATTGCGGGACACCAGGTGGGCCAGCAACGCCCAGTGCAGCTCCGGGTGGCTGTTGTAGCATTCGAGATAGGCGGCTGTGCGCGTAAGATTGCTGCGGTTATGCTTTGCGGTCTCGTTGTGAATCTGTTCCAACAGATCCTGATCTTCCCTGCAAAGCAGTGGTTCCGCAGCCGGTTCGCGCATAGTTCGTCCGCTCATGGCAAGCATGCGCCCCGCTTCCTCCAGCGCCGCTGCAGCGGAACTGGTGCTCCACGGTTGCTCCCGCAGCGGATGGCGGAGCCTGTTGGAGGCTTTCCATGCCGCATATTTGCCTTTCAGCGCATCCCCGGCCGTACGGGGCACCGTTCCAAGCAGACGCATTCCTGAGCGCAGCCAGCCGTTCCGCATGATGCCTTTCCTCCTTTCATACGTTCTTTAATATCCAGTATGGCTTGGGAGACGGAGTTCCAACCGGAATCGGAAGTCTGTGCAAAAACCTTTTTTCAGGTTAGAATATAGACGAGCTTCGGTGATTCATAAAATGATTCGAAGGGATGGTATGCAATATGCAGCAAATCAGAAACAAGGCGGAATTCGATCAGGCCGTGCAGGCTCCCGGGCTAACGGTGGCCGTATTTAAGGCTGACTGGTGCGGTGACTGCAAATTTATAGATCCATTTATGCCGGACGTGGAACAGAAGTATGCGGATGCTCTGAAGCTGATCCAGGTTGATGTTGAGGAAGCAGAGGGCGTCAGCGAAGCCCATAACGTGCTTGGCATTCCAAGCTTCATCGCCTTCAGCAACGGCAAGGAAGTGGTGCGGCTTGTGAACAAATTGCGCAAATCCCGCGCGGAAATCGAACAGTTTCTTGACCGGGCAGTTGAGGTCCATACCGCATTAAAAGCATAAGCTGATCCAAGCGGAACGTCTCCTTTGTTTTCAAGGGAGGCGTTTTTTTGCTGCTACGGAGACGTTAACATTTTGTCACAAAGGCTTTATGTCAATGATGTTTGTATCAGTTATAATTTTTATTAAAGGAATGCTTGCAACTAAAATATGAAAACAGGTGAGATATAGTGAAAAGTACACGAGTTCTAAAATGGCTGGCGCTTGCGACCTGTATTGTCATGTTCCTGGCGACCTTTGGCGGCGGAGTGGTGACACGAACCGATTCGGGCCTGGGCTGCGGCAGAGAATGGCCGACCTGCAACGGCAAGTTCGTTCCGGCTCATACGATTGCGTCTGTCATCGAATTTTCACACCGCTCGGTCAGCGGATTGGCGGGGCTGCTGTCCATTGCCACCTTTGTCGGATTTCTGATTTATTTCAAAAAGCGGCGTGATTTGCAATTTTTCTCATTCATGACGCTGGCCTTTGTCATTATTCAGGGAATGATGGGAGCGCTGGCTGTCGTGTTCTCCCAGTCCGCCGCAGTGATGGCGCTGCATTTCGGCTTTTCGCTCATTGCTTTTGCGAGCGCGTCAATGATGACGCTGGGCGCCTGGCAGGAGGATCGTGATACCCGCCGCGTGTTGCGCCATGACAAAAAGCCGGTCTCGCGCGGCTTTCGCAATTTCATCTGGGCGTCAACCGTCTATACGTACATTGCGGTGTATACAGGGGCGTTCCTGAGCCATTCCACCGAGAACCGCATTAACTCCTTTTTGGGGATTGCGCCGTTATCGCTGCACCAGATTGCAGCTGGCATCCTGTTCGTTATTATTCTGGCGGTCGGTCATTTCGCGTATCGCAAGCATCCGGATCATGGCGATATCCGCGCTCTTGGCGTAACTTCCGTTATCCTCATTGCCCTGCAGATTGTTGTGGGAATTGCGCTGCTTTATACGGCGGGAAGACCGGAGCTGTACATGTTTGTCGTATTGTCGCACATGGTTATTATTGCAGCCCTGTTCGCCGTGTTGTGCTACATGAGCTTCCGGGTATGGCAGCTGTCACCGGAGAAAATGGCCGTACAGAACGCTTCCCTTCAGCGTACTTAAGGGGATTGCAATATCCGGTTTTGCCCAAAAGCAGGTAAACCCCTATAATAAGATCAGAACAAGCAAAGTCCGCGAGCTGCTCGAGGACTTTGTTTTGGTTAAGGCTTGATATTACCGGCCTGCCCCAGCATCTGCGGCGGCTTTCAATATAGGAGGACTACATACCCGTGATCTATCAGAATCTGCGGCAGTTTATTGAAGCGCTGCGCAAAGAAAATGACCTGCATATTATTGAAGCACCCGTTGATCCTTATCTTGAGCTGGCGGAGATTCACCGCCGCGTGATTGAGCAGGAGGGCAAGGCTCTGCTGTTCACCAACGTGAAAGGAACGCCGTTTCCGGTCGTCAGCAATCTGTTCGGCACGGACCGGCGGGTGGATATGGCCTTTGGCCCGCGCCCGGAACAGCTGATGAAGACCATCGTCAATGCAACGAAGACACTGCTTCCGCCTACTCCAAAAGCGTTGTGGAATGAACGTGGGCTGATCAGGGACATGATTAAGGTAGGAGTAAAAACGGTCTCCGCCGCAGAAGCCCCCGTGCTGGGCGTGCAGAGAACGGAGGCGCCTCTCGCGCAACTGCCGCGTGTCACAAGCTGGCATGAGGACGGAGGTCCGTTCATTACACTGCCGCTCGTGTACACCGAGAAGCCAGGCCAGCCCAAAGACCATAACCTGGGCATGTACCGGATTCAAGTCTATGATGACTCCACAACGGGAATACACTGGCAGATCCATAAAGGAGGCGGCTTCCACTATCACGAAGCAGAGCAGCGCAACGAGCCGCTGCCAGTTACGATCTTCCTGGGTGGCCCCCCTGCGCTGATCGCTTCGGCGATCGCCCCCGCTCCCGAGAATCTGCCTGAGCTGATGCTTGCATCACTGATTATGGGTGACAAGCTGCCGATGACGGAAGATCCTTTGGGCGGACATCGTATTCCTGCAGAGGCTGAATTTGCGATCAGCGGTTATGTGCCTCCGCATGAGCGGCGTCCGGAGGGGCCGTTTGGGGACCATTTCGGCTATTACTCATTAAAGCATGATTTCCCGGTATTTCATGTCAAGCATGTGCATCACCGCAAGGACGCCATCTATCCGGCTACGATTGTAGGCAAGCCGCGCCAGGAGGACTATTATCTGGGCGAATTCCTGCAGCGCCTGCTGTCACCGGCTTATCCGCTGGTTATGCCGGCTGTGCGCTCTTTATGGGCGTATGCGGAGACCGGGGTTCATGCGCTGGCTGCTGCGGTTGTGCGTGAAAGCTACTCGCGCGAGGCGCTCGTATCTGCCTTTACGATCCTGGGGCAAGGCCAGCTTTCGCTGACCAAGTTCCTCATGCTGACGGACAAGCCGCTCGACCTGTCAAATTTTACGGTGCTGCTGGAGACGATTCTGGAGCGCTTCAATCCGGCACAGGATTTGTTCATCCTCAATCATACTTCGCATGATACGCTCGATTATACGGGGCGTAAGCTTAACCATGGCAGCAAGGCCGTGCTGATGGGTGTCGGCGAGCCGGTGCGTGAATTGCCACGGATGTATGAGGGCGGGGACCTGCCTGGCATCACCCGTATCGAGCCCTATTGCGGCGGTTGCCTTGTTATCTCGGGAGCCTCCTACGAGCAGGAGCCTGAGCTGCCTGCGCATGTGCTGCAGCGCATATCTGCCATGGAGCAGAAGTGGCCGCTCGTATTTATAGTGGATAACGCCGAAGAGGTAGTAAGATCACAGGCCTCTTTCCTGTGGACAGTATTCACCCGCTTCAATCCGGCAACGGATATGTTTGCCGATCATGAAGTCAAGCTGCATCATTTGAATTACAAGCTGCCGATCGTAGTGGATGCGCGTATGAAGCCTGGTTACCCGGATGAGGTGCTGCCGCGTGAGGACATTGTGCACTTGGTGGATGAACGCTGGAAAAGCTACGGTTTGTGAAGATTTCAGAAAGTATAAGCTTCGAAGGGCCGGAACAGACATGGGGAGGTTGAGTATATGCTGCGTGAGCTTTTGGGAGAACCATCAAGGCAGGATAACGAAATGCTGCTGCAGGCGATGAACAGCATGAAGCGGACGCTGGGCTTGCTGCAGCGCCAGATGGAGCAAAGCGGGGATCCGACGTCCGATTTCCGCAAGGCCGAAATATTGACACACGGGCTGATGTCCTCCCTGACCGAGCTGGAAGAGAGTACGTTCGCTGCGGCATTTTTCCGTAAGAAGGTGCATGCGAAGTTTTCCGAGGAAATGACCGGGCAGGAGCGTGCGGATTATGAACGGTATGTGTACTTTTACAAAAATGGGTTTATCCGGGTGTTCTCTATGCTGGACAAGCTCGGCAATTTGCTGAATGACTTTTACGATATGAACACATCCAGGGTAAAAGCTCATTACTCCTATTTCACCGTGCTGCGGCAGTTCCGGTATTTGAAAATCCACGACAGACTGGCTGATCGCCTGTTTGAGCTTAAGGACGGATTCAGAGAGCCGCTTGACCGGCTGCGTAAACGCAGAAATACGGAAGTGCACTACATGAACGTGGAAATGCAGGATGATCTGTGGCAGAAGCAGCGGGCGCTGTATGGCAAAATCAAGCTTGAGGATCTGGATGAGCATCTTGACGATCTGCGGCAGGGCTTGGACATGGTCTGCCGGTCGGTAGCGGAAGCGTTCGAATATACGAATCAGCAGTGGGAAAGGCATTCGTCAGGCAAGTAAAATCGTCGTTTGCATCCTTCCTATGTAACTGTCAGAAATTTTTCTAAACGTTTTCGCAAAATTACCTTTGACAAAGCCATGTAAAGTATCTATACTGAAATCTAGTTTAATGTCAGCTTTATGAAGGTTATAGAATGGATATTCCAAACTCGAAATAATTGAAACAACCATATAATCTCTTATCGAGAGAGGCGGAGGGACTGGCCCGATGAAGCCCGGCAACCGGCTGCACCCCGGCGTTATTAAACGCTTAGGGGGCAGCGTCATGGTGCTAATTCCAACAATACCACTGTGTTTAAGTAGTATTGGCAGATGAGAACCGGATTTTGCTGGATTGCAGAAGCCCTTTTCATTTGCGAAAAGGGCTATTTTCCTTTAACTGGACAAAAAAAGAGACAGTTCTGGTGGGAAGGGGTACAAGGAAGAGAAGGGGGACGGACCAACTTGATTGAAATCAGAGAGCTAACGAAGTTTTATGGCAAAGGCAGCCGGATGACACCGGCACTGTCCAACCTGAACTTATCGATCGGCAAAGGTGAAATCTTCGGCATTATTGGCCATTCCGGAGCAGGAAAAAGCACACTGATTCGCTGCATCAATTTGCTGGAGCGGCCAAGCTCGGGTGAGGTGTGGATCGATGGTGTAAATATGACAGGACTTAACCGGAAGCAGCTGCAATCCAGACGCCGCAAAATCGGGATGATTTTTCAGCATTTTAACCTGCTGTCTTCCGCGACTGTATATGACAATATCGCATTTCCGCTTCATCTTGACGGCAGACCGAAAGCGGAAATTGATAAGAAGGTGAAGGATCTGCTCGCGCTTGTCGGGCTGGAGCAGCATGCCACTAAGTACCCGGCACAACTATCCGGCGGACAGAAGCAGCGGGTCGGCATTGCCCGCGCGCTCGCCAGTGATCCAGACGTGCTGTTGTGTGACGAAGCTACGTCGGCGCTCGATCCGCAGACGACGGCTTCCATTCTGAAGCTGCTGCTGGATATTAATCAGCGCTTCAATCTGACCATCGTGCTGATTACGCATGAAATGCATGTGATCCAGCGGATCTGCGACCGTGTCGCTGTTATCCATCAGGGCGGAATCGTGGAGCAGGGTCCGGTGGCTGAAGTCTTCATCAAGCCGCAGCATCCGGTGACAAGGGAATTTATTATGAGGGAGACAGACCAGGGAGAAGAACTGCAGGCAGCGATTGCCGCCTCCCATCCGTCCTCTTCGCAGACTGTGAGAATTTCATTCCTGGGTGATAAAACCTATGAATCGATTTTATCACGCACGGTCCGGCGAACCGGTGTGGATTTTGCCATCCTGCAGGGCACGATCTCCACGCTGAAAAATGTGCCCTACGGATTGCTTACCGTCCGCTTTGAGGGAGACGAGAAGGCGATCCGGGAGACGACGCAGGAATTGTCGGCACAGGGGCTTGATGTGGAGGTGATCGGCGGATGAATGAGCTTGATTTTTCACAGATTAACTGGAATGAGATCGGCAGCTCGACAATGGATACGATCCAAATGCTGCTGATATCCGGTTTGTTCACACTGATTCTGGGTCTGCCGCTCGGGGTCGTGCTGTTCCTGTCCAGCCGTTCGTCACTTGTCCTGATGAGGGTGGTCTACACCGTGCTGTCATTTATCGTTAATATACTGAGATCCGTGCCGTTTATCATTCTGATCGTCGCATTGATCCCTGTAACGAGGGCGATCGTTGGCACCTCCATTGGAGTGATCGGCACGATTCCCCCGCTTGTCATCGGGGCGGCGCCGTTTTTCGCAAGGCTTGTCGAAACGTCCCTGCGCGAGGTGGACCGGGGTGTTATTGAAGCGGCTCACGCGATGGGAGCCTCCACCGGGCAGATCATCTTCCGCGTGCTGCTCCGTGAGGCAAGGCCGGGACTGCTCGCCGCATTAACGATTACGATTGTCACGCTCGTGTCTTATACGGCCATGTCCGGGATGATCGGCGGCGGCGGCTTGGGTGCGCTGGCGATCAACTACGGTTATTACCGTTATGACACGGCCGTCATGATTGTCGCCGTTGTGCTCATGGTTGTACTGGTTCAGGTGCTGCAAATGGCGGGTGATCGTCTGGTGCGGCATTATACACGGAAATAAGGAAACATTAAATATAGATCCTTATTCATACCCAATTTTTTAAAAAAATTAAATTTTGGAGGGATTACACGTTATGAAAAAATGGTCATTTGCTTTCTTAAGCCTTGCATTACTGCTGATTTTGGGAGCCTGCGGGAACGCTCAAAACGGTCAGGGGGCAACTGCGGACAATAATCCGGGAACATCGCGCAGCATCGAGCTGAAGGTCGGTGCATCCGCTGTGCCGCATGCTGAAATCCTTGAAGCGATCAAGCCTGCGCTGGAAAAAGAGGGTGTGCGCCTGCAGGTCGTTACTTTTAACGATTATGTGCAGCCGAACGTGCAGCTGTTCGACAAGCAACTGGATGCGAACTTTTTCCAGCACCAGCCGTATCTGGACAGCGAGAACAAAGCACGCGGCATGGATTTGGTATCAGTAGTGCCAGTACACGTTGAGCCTATGGGTGCGTATTCGCAAAAATACAAATCCGTGGATGAAGTTCCGGACGGCGCCATTGTAGGCATCCCTAACGATGCGACAAACGCTGGCCGCGCCTTGATGCTGTTGGCCAAGCAAGGTCTGATTACTTTGAAGGACAACACGGACATTAACTCTACCATTGCAGATATCACTGGCAATCCGAAGAACCTGGACATCCGCGACGCAGATGCGGCCATGCTGCCGCGCCAGCTGCCTGACTTGGACCTGGCGGTCATTAACACCAACTATGCGCTGGAAGCCAACCTGAATCCGACGAAGGACGCCCTGTTCATCGAAGACAAAGAATCTCCATACGCGAATCTGCTGGTGGCCCGTCCGGATAACAAGGATTCCGAAGGCATTCAGATGTTGGCCAAAGCCCTGCAATCCGAGGAAGCCAAGAAATTTATTGAAGATAAATACCAGGGAGCTATCGTCCCGGCATTTTAATTGAACAGACCGTATCCGCACACCGCTTCTGCCTTCAGGCAGGGGCGGTTTTACTTGCTGTTCCCCGGACAAGTTGAGGCATGGACCCAAATCTTTTATACTGATTCTGTGGCGTTCTCTTTGCAGAGGAGGAAGTACGTTGAAACCAAAGGTTGCCCTGATTACAGGAAGCGCCAAAGGGCTGGGGAGAATGACAGCTTTACATTTGGCGGATCAAGGGTTCGATATTGCGATAAACTATGTACACAGCCGTACGGAAGCTCTGGAGCTGGAACAAATCATTCAGAACAAGGGAGTTCGGTGTACAGCCGTTCAGGCGGACATTTCCCGGCAGCAGGATATTGAAAAGCTTGTGACCCAGGTGGAGCTTAAACTCGGCGGTGTTGATATTATGGTGAATAATGCAGGGCCTTTTATACGCGAACGCAAGCTGTTTGCGGACTACACGCCTGCTGAAATTCATGCGATGCTGAACGGGAATCTGGTCGGCACGATGCTGCTGGATCATCTGGTACTTCCGCTTATGCGCAGACAGCGGTGGGGAAGAATTATCCATTTTGGATTTGGACATGCTGCGGAGGGAAGAGCATGGCCACACCGGGCGGTATATGCAGCGGCGAAGGTGGGTTTGGTCTCTTTTACCAAGACTCTGGCTGTTGAAGAAGCTCCGTCGGGAATCACGGTCAATATGATCTGTCCCGGAGACATTCGGGGCGACAATAAGGAGAAGACGATTGCCGAGGTTCGCGGCATGGAGGATCATGAGACACCCAGAGGCAGACCGGGCAGCGGTGAGGATATCGCGCGCGTGATTGCTTATTTATGCGAGGATTCGTCCGACTTTATTACAGGCAATATTATGGACATTTCAGGAGGCCTGGACCCGATCCGTCCTTCGATACTGTAGATGGATAGGGAGTCCGCAAAAAAGAGCCTTGGCTTCTTGCGAAGTCAAGGCCCTTACCGTCAATATGCTTGAAGCATATTAGAATACCTGTATTACTTCCTGCACACCGTCAACTTCTTCGAGCAAAGCACGTTCGATACCGGCTTTCAGTGTAATTGTAGAGCTTGGGCAACTGCCGCAGGCACCCATCAGCTTCAACTTCACAATGCCGTCTTCCACGTCAACCAGCTCAACGTCACCACCGTCACGCTGCAGGAACGGACGCAATTTATCCAAAACTTCCAACACTTCATCATACATGGTGATTGTGTTATCGCTCATTAGAGTTCAACTCCTTTCCTATAAGGTTTATTATATTACAAACGAGAGCAAAATAAAATGCTCCCGCCAAAAGCAGGTGAAATAAAATCATGAGACCGATCATAGAATTTTGCAGCAGCAATACCAGCACCGAGGATGTCATGCCCAGACTTGAGGAGAATCCCGAATACGATGTTGTCGAGTACGGCTGTCTCAACAATTGCGGACAGTGTTATGCCCAGCCGTACGCGATGGTCAACGGTGAAATTGTGGCGGCGGATTCGCCCGAAGCA
Organism: Paenibacillus enshidis; assembly: GCF_042136365.1. Taxonomy (NCBI): domain Bacteria; kingdom Bacillati; phylum Bacillota; class Bacilli; order Caryophanales; family Paenibacillaceae; genus Paenibacillus; species Paenibacillus enshidis. Next base: position 61,555 of record NZ_JBHHMI010000007.1, read on the forward strand.
TTGTATGAGGCGATTATCGCCAAAATTAAGGAAGCCGAGGCATGGGAAAGTCTTGATATTGACTGATGGTCAGGAGAAGCATCACTACACTGTCGGATTAAAAGGGGGTGTCCCAAAAGGTCCATTGACCGGGGGCACTCTTTTCGTGCGTTTGTGAGACGCTCCGAGAACGAAGCATTCCTACAATCGCTGTTGACCCTTCGGGCCAAAGGCGAACGCTCCGCTTTTTCGGAATTGCTTCGTCCTCTCCGCTGCTTTTGTGTATAAGTCCGCGAAAATGTCCCTGAAAACCATCCCCTTCACTGTTCTGTGATCCAATTGTACTTTTGTAATTCATTCATTAACTGAAGTGCGTCCCGGAAGCCTTGCGAATAGATCGGAAGTAACTGTCACATTCTTGGGTTAGTTGACTATAGTCTGGCCGCGAATGGGACAAATTATTGTATAATAACTCTATGCGCGTTCGAATTAATGGCTCGGCCAAAGATTCGAGCGATTCCAGCATGTTCTCACCTCTTTTTAAGATGTCAGAATGTATAATCATCGCGGAGTCAGCTTCCTGAGATCGCAAGAAAAACTACCGCTAAACGCTAAACATGGTCTGTCTTCTTTGAATGTACGTTGATAGACGTTTTTCTTATAAAAGCTTCAAACATTAAGATGTACAAAATGAACACTATAGTATTTGTTTTATCTACTTAAATATACATATCGGAGTATGCGTTGTCAACACTTTGGTGTGCATTTTTATAAGGAGGGGAACGTATGATTAAAGTCCATTTATCTCGTCTTATGGGCGAAAAAAGAATTAACATTGCTGATCTATCCCGTTTAACCGGGTTACATAGAAATGGGATTGCCAAGCTGTACAACGAAGAAACAGATGGCGTAAAGTTCGATACATTGAACAGAATTTGTGAGGCTTTGGACTGTGAGGTACAGGATATCATTGAGTATATTAAAGAAGAAAAAAATGATCAAAATAAGAGGCTTTAGAATCCTCAAGCTTGAATTGATTTTTTGCCGCTTGTTGTAGCGCCCTACGGCGTGATATCAGTAAAAAAACAAACCTGCCTACAGAGGGCAGGTTTTGGCATGTTATACGGTACCACAAGATTCAGCCGAAATGGCGCTTCGATTTCCAGAGGACGCCGCTTTTGAGCAGACGGGGAATACGCCCGCGCAGTGCCGTGCCGCCCAGGAAGCCGTAGCCGAATCCGGCCTTCTTGCCTAATGATCCCAGGGTGCCGCGCAGCTTGATAGGATGCACATGGGGCGTTTCCCCTTTCCAGAGGGCCCGGACGATATGGGCAATCTGCTCACCCTGGACTTCCGCTGCCTGCGCACTTGGCGAATAAGGAAGACTTGCGCAATCCCCTACGACATATACCTCTGGATGATCCGGGATCTGGTACAGCTCGTTCAGAACGATCCTGCCCTGCGGATCTTTGGCTACTTTGAGATCCTGAACGATCTTCACCGGCTGAATCCCGGCCGTCCATACGACGGCATCGGTATGAATGAGATCATCGTGGTTATAGATGGCGTTAGGTTCAACCCTGGTTACCGCGACATGAGACATAGCATTCACATCATGCTCTTTAAACCATGCATGCACATAGGTGGACAGGCGCTGCGGAAAGGAGGAGAGTACCCGATCACCCCGGTCCATGATGGAGATGTTCAGGTCCGGCCGGCTCTCCCGCAATTCGGCTGCAATTTCCACCCCGCTCAGGCCACCGCCGACAATATGGACGCTTCCGCAGGGCTTGATTTCATTCAAGCGCATATAAGTCTGTCGTGTGCTGTTAAACGATTGGATTGTGCAGGCATACTCTTCAGCGCCGGGGGTATTATGATAACGGTCTGTACACCCGAGGCCAATCACCAGTTGATCATATTGCAGCGGATCACCGTCCTGGAAGTGGACGATTTTGGCATCCAAATCGATGGAGGTTATTTCCCCGTATCTGCGGGTAAGCTGGTCGAGTTCCGGAAAGGCGACTCTCAGTTCAAAGTCCGATACCGTTCCAGCAGCCAGTGCATAATATTCCGTTTTAAGCCCCTGAAAAGGCATCCGGTCCACAAGCACAAGCTCGGTATCCTGTGGAAGGGATTTATCCAGCAGTTCTTTGGCAATAGTGAGGCCGCCGTAGCCGCCTCCAAGAATGACGAATTTCTTCATGATAAGGTCTCGCCCTTTCTGGGTAACGATTGTGCCCATTGCATGCAGCAGATTACTCGTATACTTGAATTTCGTTATAGAAGGTGTCCCGCTCCACCGGAATGCGGCCGGCTCCCTTAACGAGCCAGATAAGTTCTTTGCGGGTCAGACCGGCAGGAGTGAGTGCTCCGGCAGCATGGCTGATCTGCTCACGGACGATCGTGCCATGAACGTCGGATGCGCCAAAGGACAGCGCCACCTGTGTCAGCTGCGGACCGATGTTGATGAAGTAAGCCTTCACATGCTGGATGTTGTCGAGCATCAGGCGGCTGATCGCGATGGTCTTAAGATCCTCGTAGGCTGAATTGCGCCGCATGATGCCGGCATTTTTGCTTTTCGGCTGCATGGACAGGGGAATAAACACCATAAAGCCGTTCGTTTCATCCTGCAGCTCGCGAATTTGCAGCATATGACTAACGCGGTCTTCGTAGGATTCAACCGATCCGTACAGCATGGTGGTGTGGGTTTTCATGCCAAGCTTGTGTGCGGTCCGATGGACCTCCAGATAACGTTCCACGTTGGCTTTAGTGACTTTCATTTTCTGACGGTATTGGTCTGATAAAATTTCAGCGCCGCCGCCGGTCAATGTTTGCAGTCCGGCCTTCCGCAGCTCCTGCAGCACTTCCTCTATGCTGAGTCCGCTGATGCGGGTGAAGAAATCAATCTCGGCAGCCGTATAAGCTTTTAGGGTAACATGCGGATATTTGTCATGGAGCGCCTTCAGCGAATCCACATAATATTGAAAGGGTACATGTTGATTATGCCCGCCTACAATATGAAATTCACGCACTCCGGGATGGATGTGCTGTTCAACATAGTCGATCATTTCCTGACCTGACAATGTATAGGCGCCTTCATCACCCTGATCCTTGCGGAAATTGCAGAATGCACAGCGGGCTTCACATACATTAGTGAAGTACAGGCTCATATTTTCAATAAAGTACACTTTTTTGCCGTTCTTGCGTAAATTGGCCTCGTTAGCAAGCTGGCCCAAAGTCAGAAGGTCGTCCGTTTCATACAGGTATACGCCGTCTTCAAGCGTCAGACGCTCGCCATAGCGCACCTTTTCAACGATCTCCGCCATTCTTCGCTCTGTAAAGGGTGATACTAATGTGGACATGCCTATTCCTCCTCCAAGTTGCTGAGCGATCAGCATACTGCCTGCTGATACACACAGGATGTCCCGTTCCGTCGGTACGCTTCCGGCTTCGCGGAGCAAGTTAATGCTGTGAAAAATGTTACAAAACTAAAAATATCGGGCCTGTCTATGACAAAATTCCGACAGTTTGTTTTTACGTACCCACCTATTATAAACCTGACCCGGCGGGTGTTCAACCGGATGAGCTATAAAAAAAGTGCTTTTGTCCTTGACGGGCAGGCGCTGTCATGGCTTGAGGCCCTGCCGAAACTGGAGTATACTGAAAAAGTAGAAAGCAAGGAAAAGGAGGAAAAACAATGATTACAATTACGGATCCCGCTGCCGAGCGCCTGAAGGAAATGCTTGCACAGCAGGAAACGCCGAATATGTTCCTGCGCCTTGGTGTAACGCCAGGCGGCTGCACAGGCTTCTCATACGCAATGGGCTTTGATGATCAGGAAAGCGATCAGGATATATATATGAATGTTCAGGATTTAAAGGTGGTAGTGGAGAAGGAAAATCTTCGTTACCTTGACGGTCTGGAAATCGACTTCGAGGAATCGGGTATGTCCGGCGGCTTCACCATCCATAATCCGAACGCCATCGCCACGTGCGGCTGCGGCTCGTCCTTCCGCACACGCGACGACGCAGGCGCACCGAGTCCGGAGCAGTGCTAAAGCGACGGTTTAATGCACCTCTTGGCTCTCGCTATATAACAGCAGCAAATAATAACCTCCGTAGCGGGATAGTACCTCTATCTGCGTTATGGAGGTTTTTTTACGGCATAAAAGCCAGTCGTTTTTTATTTCTTAAAAAAGGAGAACGAATAGGCGAACAGTTTATGGTGAAAAATAATGAAAATATTGATATAATCGTTGTAAGGTTCATCGAATGATTTCAGGTCTTCTCTTTAAGGTTCCATCCGCAGCCAGAGCAGCTTCCGCGATTAGACTAAATTTTATGGTTGAACGAAAAGGGGACAGGACAAGTGAGAGTGAAACTGAAATTTACGAACAAAGGGAAAACAGCGGTTGAAAAGTTCAGCAATGACGAGTTACTTGAGATTTTCTCACGCTACAGCAACACGCTGACTAAGAAGTATGACATTGAAGTTGTGGTGCCCGAAGAAGCCAATCCGAGCATTATTGGGGATGGTTCTATAGAGCTGCGTCTGGAACGAGTGAACTGTGATGTGGATACGTTTCTTAAAGAGCTGGGCAGAGATATCAAGGTCCCTTTGGTGAAAAGGCTGGGCACGAAGCTGGATAATGTATTTAAAACGGAAGTTATAGAGACCGAATGAACAAACTCGAACGTCATTTGCCCGGTTGGCGGTGAGGGCAGGGTTGCCGTACGCGTTTGCTTTCTTTTCGGGAGCCCAGCGGCAGAAGGCGCAGCTTTCCTTTCAGCGGCACAGGGAAGCTGTTGATGATCTATAATTTTTAGCGGAATATTATTTTTTCTGTATTTCGGAATTTTATTCATGAAAGACAAAAAGACAGTTCGCGGCTTGAACTTTAAGCCTGACGGACTGTCTTTTTGTCATGAAACTAATGATCTTATAGGTTTACATGATATGGACGCAGCTTGCCGGGATCGAATGCAGGCACAAGGCCCTCGGCGGCGGCGTGGCCAAGCAGGGCCTCAATCGCGGCATAACCGCTCTCCCCAAGATCGGCCGTGAAATCATTAACGTACAGGTTGATATGAGACTGCGCCACATCCGGGGACATCTCCTGGGCGTGCGACAGCACGTAATCCCGCGCAGCCTCGGGATGCTGCCACGCATATTCTACAGAGGCGCGGATCCAACTGGCGATTGCTTTCAAATCGAGACTTCGGCGGGCAATGATGGCCCCCAGCGGAATGGGAAGCCCCGTATCCTCTTCCCACCAGCTGCCCAGGTCCACCTGCAGGCTGAGCCCGTATCCCGGGTAGGTAAAGCGCGCTTCGTGAATGACCAGGCCCGCGTCCATCCGGCCGTCCCGTACCGCTGGCATAATCTGGTCAAATGGCATGACGACGATCTCGCCCACACCACCTGGCACATGCCTGGCCGCCCAGAGGCGGAACAGCAGGTAGGCGGTTGAACGTTCACTCGGCACTGCGACACGCTTGCCGGACAAAGCCGCCGGGTCGGTGGAGCCGTCAAGCGTCAGCACGAGCGGGCCGCAGCCGCGTCCCAGTGCGCCGCCGCAAGGCAGAAGGGCGTAGTCATCCAGCACCCAGGGCAGGGCGGCATAAGAAATTTTCATAACATCCAGACCCTCGGGCGTTACGGCCAGATTGTTCGTAATATCGATATCGGCATACTTGACCTCAAACTCGGGTGTGCCCTCCACCAATCCGTGTACCAATGCGTGAAATACAAAGGTGTCGTTGGGGCATGGCGAAAATGCAATCTTCATCTTATAAAACCTCCGTTAAAATCTTGAATGCAGCCTCAAGCGACTGCAGCGCCTCCTTGATCCGCCATTCGGCGCGGTTGCGGGGGCCAACGGCATTGGAAATGGCGCGAACCTCAAAAGCGGGCAGTCCGGCGGAGCGGGCGGCCATAGCGACCCCGTAGCCTTCCATCGCTTCGGCGGCAGCGCCCGGTACCCGCTTTGCCAGCGCCGCTGCGGTGGCGGCTGTGCCCGTCGCTGTGGACACGGTCAGCACCGGGCCGGCACAGACTTGCAGGCCACCGGCTGCAAGGAGCTGCGCCCAGCGACCGGCGGTCGCGGCGTCCACCGGCAGACGGCTGGAGCCGAAGCCAAGCTCGTCCACGCTGCTGAAGCCCTCCGCCGTCTCGGCGCCAAGATCGGCGGCGATGATGGAGGTCGCGAGCACGACTGATTCCACGGGTGCGACGCCGGCAAAACCTCCGCCGATGCCGGCGCTGATGACAGCCCGGTAGCCGCCTGCCGCAAGCTGTCCTGCCGTAAGGGCGGCGGCCGAAGCCGGGCCCACCCCGGCCAGGTGCACATCAAAGCGCACGCTGCCGTTCAGGCCGCGCAGCACGGCTTCCCGCTCGGCTTCTACGGCGGTCATAATCAATATGCTTTCGTTCAAAAGTGCATCCCTGCTTCCATCATTCGATTCGTTATTCATCATACACCTTTTGAAAGCAGCGTTCAAAATATCCGAAGCTTGGAAGAAAGCAAAAAAAGCGCCCGCAGGCGCTTGAAAAATCAGTTCCTTAAAATTAATGAACACCCTGAAACAGCGTGATGTCCCGGTCATAATGACTTTTACTGCCATCAGTATTGCGGACGCGTACGGCCGCATCCGAGAACATTTCGACAATCCCGGTTCCGATCTCACAGTACACGCCTGTCGGATCCTCCTGCCATACCGTAACGGGGGTTTGGGACAGGGCGGCTATAAAAAAATCGATATTTTTTTGCAGAATGCGGGGTTTTTTCTTCGAGTCCATAGATCGTCCTCCCGGATTTTGGCTTTGCTGGGCCAGTGACGCCACACAAAAAATTGTTCAAGTAATGACTTTAACGTCTATAGCCTGTTTTGTAAAGAATAAAAGTTGTTTGTTTACGCATATTTTACATTTTGTTGATATACTGATGGTGAATGGATAGCAAGACAACATTGCAGCTAATAGACAATTCCAATTATGCGGTAAATGATGGAGGTCATCATGATTAAAGAAGAAAGTCACGTCGAGAGCGACAAAGCACGGGCAGCCCGTTATTTCAACCGTGATCTTAGCTGGATCGAGTTTAACCGCAGGGTGCTGCAGGAAGCGCAGGCTGCGGACACCCCGTTGCTGGAGCGGGCCAAATTTCTTGCGATCGTCTCCAGCAATCTGGACGAATTTATGTCCGTGCGCGTAGCGGAAACCAGGGAGAAAATCAAAGCCGGCTTCATGCAAAAGGATTTTACGGGTTATGCCCCGTCAGGTCTGTACAAGCGGTTAATCAAAAGAATTTCGGAGATGGTGTCCGAGCAGTACAAAACCTTCCGCGAAGTATCGCGCCAGATGGGCAGGAAAGGGCTTGTGTTTCTGGATTACGAAGATTTGAACGCCACCCAGCGCAAGGCGTTGGATACTTACTACCATGACATTATTTTTCCGGTGCTGACGCCGATGGCGGTCGATCAGAGCCGGCCGTTTCCGCTTGTGCATCACAGGTATATTTATCTTGCGGTTGTGCTGCGGCGGAAGGGAGACCGTTCGGATGAAAAGCCATATTTCGCCATCGTGCAGGTTCCGTCGAATATTCCGCGTGTGGTTGCCGTTCCACGCCGCGCGAACAGTAAAAACAAGCATTTTATCCTGATCGAGGATTTAATCAAGCATCATGTTCATACTTTGTTCAGCGGATACATCCCGGAATCTGTCCATGGCTTCCGGGTGACGCGCAATGCCGATCTGAGCATTAATGAAGAAGAAGCAGAGGATCTTCTGGAAGAGATCGAGAAGGAGCTGCGCCGACGGAGAAGGGGGGCCCCTGTAAGGCTGGAGGTCGAGAAGGGCATCCATCCTTATGCGCTGCTGGAGCTGCAGACGGAATTCGAGCTGTTCGATCACGTGTTCGAAGCAGACGGGCCGCTGGATCTCGGATTTCTTTCCTCTTTTACCGACAGTCTTGAAGGCTACTCGCATCTGCGTTTTCCGCAGATCAAGCCCTTGTATCCACCGGAGCTGCCGCTGCGCGAGGATATGTTCGAGGTGCTGCGCAGCCGCGATGTGCTGGTATATCACCCGTATGAATCCTTTGATGCGGTCACGGATTTTGTGCTGGAGGCATCCGAGGATCCTGAGGTGATGGCCATCAAAATGACGTTGTACCGGGTAAACGGAGAATCCCGATTGATCTCCGCCCTGGCACACGCGGCCGAATCTGGCAAGCAGGTTACGGTTGTCGTTGAGCTGAAGGCAAGATTTGATGAGGAACGTAATATCGCCTGGGCGCGCAAGCTGGAAAAGGCGGGGTGTCATGTCGTTTACGGGCTGGTCGGCCTCAAAACCCATGCGAAAATCATCCTTGTCGTAAGGCATGAGCAGAATTCTCTCAGACGTTATGTGCATGTAGGAACAGGCAACTATAATGAAAGCACGGCCAGAGTATACACGGATGTCGGGCTCTTCACGTCCAATCCGCTCATTGGCGAGGACGCCTCAGGGTTGTTCAACGAAATTACCGGCTTTTCCGCTGTCAAGCAGCTGCAGGCCCTCACTGCCGCCCCGACAGGGCTCAAGCCCAAGCTGTTTGAATTGATCCGGCGGGAATCCGAACATGCCAAAGCCGGCAGGCCGGCCAAAATTATAGCCAAGGTGAACTCCTTGTCCAACCAGGAGATGATTGATGAGCTGTATGAAGCTTCCCAGGCGGGGGTCAAGATCGACCTGATCGTGCGCGGAGTATGCTGCCTGCGTCCGGGAGTGCCGGGACTCAGTGAAAACATACGGGTCATCAGCATCGTTGACCGGTTTCTGGAGCATTCAAGAATCTTTTATTTTGAGAATGCAGGCCATCCGGAAGTATTCCTGTCCAGTGCGGATTGGATGACACGCAATTTGACACGCAGGATTGAGCTGATGTGCCCTGTGTTTGACGAAGAACTCAAGCAGATGGTGGTTGACATTCTCCAGCTTTCCCTTAGCGATAATGTAAAGTCCAGACAACTGATGCCGAACGGAAGCTATCGTTTTGTGACAAACGACAGCCCGTCCGTCCGCAGTCAATTTGAGGCGATGAAGGTCACGCGTTGGAAGAAAGAATTACCGACCACGATAAAATAATATCCCAGGCTTTTTGCACATCCTTGGCCGTGTTTTCCATGGCCTTCAACTCCAGAATAGGTTCCTCCCGGCTGTGCAGACGCAAATGGAGAGAGCCGTTGTCGAAGGAAGGAACCAGGTTGTCCACCAAACCGGTTTCACTGCGGTCCAGCGCGATGCCCAACTGGAGCAGGGAACCGATGCGGTGGACTTTTTGCATATCCATAGGCTGCAGGATGTCTTTATGGGCATGAAGCAGGCGCTCGGTCCGGTTTTTCGGATGGTAGTCGGCGGCGATGGCGGCCAGAACGATTTCCCGGTGTGACAAGCCCCCTAGTCCGGCACGCATGATCCAGTATACGCTGTGCTGGGTGTAATGATAATAGCTCAGGACGGTGCCGGCTTTATACAGCATAGCTGCGGTGCGGATCACCCGTTCATCCTGCAAGGAGACCTCACCGGTCAGAAGCCCGTACAGCCGCAGTGTATAGTTCAATACCCGATCAAGGTGAGCCGGGGCGGCGGGAACGCCGAATTCCAGCACATTGCGCAGCGAGCTTTCAAGCGGATCTGGCAGCACGGGATTATCCGGACGCACAAGCTCGTGGAACAGCCCGTCCCGCAGGCCTGCCCCGCTGATCAGAAAGGATGCTCCCTTGGCTGCACGGAAGATGGTCTGGAGAATAATCAGACCCGGTATAATAATGTCGGCTCTGTCCTTGGACAGGCCGGCAATTTTTTTGCGCTGTCCGTTGCTGAGACGGGGCAGATGGGCGAACATCCGGTCAACCTCATCCGCTGCCATCTCATAATGGTGGGCTACCTGCAGGGAGTAATCCCGTGTCCGCTGGCTGATTTTGGCCAATGTTCTCATCGTTCCCCCAAGTCCGATAAAGGGCAGGCCCGGATTTGAAGTGATCCATGGATGCTCCGCAAGGGCGGATTGAACGTATTTTTCCAGCTTGGCGATCTGGGGCGTGTCCCAAATTCCGTCGTTGTTCTCCTGACCAAAGTGGAGGTTCATATTTACGGCTCCGAATGGAAAAGAGAATGTTCCGAGCCGTTTCCGCTCCCTGAACAGGGTGACCTCCGTGCTCCCCCCGCCAATATCAATGATCATGCCATCACGTACGTTCATCGTGTTGACTACACCGAGAAATCCGGCGTTGCCCTCTTCCTCTCCCGACAGCACCTCCACCTGCAATCCGGTTTCTTCCGCGATCCAGGCCACAACCTCTTCAGAATTTACGGCATTACGTATGGCAGCCGTTGCCCCGGCTCGAAGCCGGGACACTTTATTCTGTTCGCATATGGATACAAATTGTCGTAAAAGGGGGGTTATACCCAGCACAGCCTCCCGTTCTATTCTTCCGTCGGGTCCGACCTTTGCGCTGAGCCGGGCCGATTCCTTGTATTCTCGCACGATACGGAATGCTCCCGTATCCGTTATTTCATAGATAACAAGCCGAATGGAGTTGGAGCCGATATCCATGATGCCTATGCTGCTGTGCATGATGTACACTCCCTTAATAGTGATCTGGCAAGTCGCCGGCTGACGTCAAAGCCGTAGCTCTGTGATGTCAAGCTAATAAACATTATTGTACCAATACTGCAACGCAGATACTACCATTTCACTGCGCTGTGGACAAAACAGGCCCCGGCCTTGGACAAACATACAAGAAAGAAGGAGTCTCTTTGAGTAAGTATATTGCAGGGGATCCGGAAAGGAGATTTGCTATGTCCAGACAGCTTGCAAGCAAATTACGGAAGACGGAAGCGCTGCTGAAAAACGGGCATGTTGCGGCCCATATTCCCCAGACGGTTAAATATTCTTCCGAAGAATTAAGACGTATGCTGGAGCGGTACAAATTTGTATTCATTAAGCCGGTGAAGGGAGGAGGGGGACACGGAGTCATCAAAGTGGGAAGGCACACGTCGGGCTATTATTGTACACGCCTATCCCAGACATACCGTTGTTCACATTTTGAGGAGCTTGCGAGGGTTTTGTCCACCATTAAGCTTAAAAGACCTTATCTGATACAGCAGGGGATCGAACTGGCCACGATTGGTGGCAGACCGATCGATTACAGAGTCAAGACGGTAAAAAACGGAGGGCACTGGGAATTCCGCGCGATGGTGGGAAGGCTCGCCCGCCCCGGTCTGGTCGTCACCAATTTGTGCAAGGGAGGCACACTTCTTCCGGGAGCAGTCGGATTGAAGCGTTCTTTAAGAGGATTTTCAGCCAAGGCCAAACGCAGGGAAATGCGAGAGCTCACTCTGCTGTGTATTTCAGTACTGGAGGCATATTTTCCAGGAATAGGGCAGCTGGGGTTTGACTATGGCATTGACCGCAGTGGAAGGATATGGATCCTTGAAGTCAATACACGTCCACAGTAATAGCTGTATAAGGAGCGTTTATAGCAGCATTTGACAGGGTAATAGAGTTCCTGCAAGCCAATCCTAATATATTTTTTTATCCACATTTGTTCACTTCAAGGCTGTGCATAACTTCTATCCACATTGTCCACGGTGATTTATCACAGCATTGGATTACTTACCAACAAACTGTGCACAGGATTTCCACAGCCGCTTGTGGATAACAAGAACGCTTGTTCCTGTCTGTCTATTTTGATAGAATAGGAGCGAGGAAAAAAAAGGAAAGGTGTGTCGGAGATGGGTATGCTGACGGACGAGATGCTGCTGGAATCCTATCACTTGGCAATCGAGCTTGATCTAGAGGACGATTTTATCTCCTTGCTATTGGCAGAGATCTATAGAAGAAATCTGACCATTACGGATTATTCTCTTCATTAAGGAATCTTCAATATTCTGTTGCTCAGGTTGAGGATAGTCCGTTTATGCTGCCAGCCAGATGAACACTTAAATAAAGGGCGCTTTACTCCCAATGATGAAAATGGGGGTAAAGCGCCCTTTCATGTCATATGCTAGGATAGCCTCACTTTTTGAACAACCTCTTTTAACTACGTCCAAAGTCCGCCTCTATGCAAAGCATAGGTGGGGGGAGTTCACAGCTTCATATTGCTGCTGTGTCCCGGTGACAGCTTGGCATCGGGATCAATATACACCTTGGCGTTATTTACTGCCGTAGGCGCTTCGCCAAAGCCGACGGCAATCAGCTTCAGCTTGCCAGGATAGGTTGTAATATCCCCTGCCGCGAACAGCCCTGGAATATTGGTTTGCTGACGGGTATCGACCACAATGGAATTGTTTTCGATTTCAATCCCCCATTCGGCAATAGGTCCCAGAGAGGACACGAAGCCGAAGTTGACGATCACATCATCCACTTCAATCGTTTGTGTTTCCTTTGTTTTTATGTGAGACAGCGTAACCTGGGTAATCCGCTCTTCCCCATGCAGCTCCGTAATCTCGGTCGGTGTAATCACCTGAACCTTGGATGCCATCAGATTTTCAACACTGTGCTCATGGGCACGGAATTTATCACGCCGGTGAATGAGCGTTACTTGCTCCGCAATCGGCTCCAGCATGAGCGCCCAGTCCACCGCCGAATCACCGCCGCCGCTGATGAGCACTTTTTTGCCGGCAAAGCGGTTCAGATCACTGACAAAATAATGAAGATTGCTTTTCTCGAAGCGGGCCGCTTCCGGAAGCTCAAGTCTGCGGGGCTCGAAAGCGCCGACACCTGCTGTAATAATCACGGCTTTTGCGTGATATTCCGCAGCATCGGTCGTCACGACAAAGTGACGCTCCTCTTTTTTCACGACAGACAATACCTTTTCCTCCAGGCGAATCGTCGGGTTAAAGTGATTCATTTGCTGCACGAGATTGTTGACCAGCTCCTGTGCGGTCACTTTCGGGAAGCCTGCTACATCGTATATGTATTTTTCAGGATACAATGCTGCAAGCTGGCCTCCAAGTTGGGGCATACTTTCTATTAAGGTGACGGATGCCTGACGCATACCGCCGTAGAAAGCGGCGAATAAACCTGCAGGCCCACCCCCGATAATAACCAGATCGCTCATATTAGCACCTGTTGATGGCTCTGTCATTCGTTCTACACCTCCACAATGTACATTGAATCATTCGTATATCAGCATACATCCTCCGCACGTCTGATTCAATTTCTATATATTATAAACGCAGGGCAGGTTGTTGCAAAGTTAAGAGCCTCACAGACAAAGAAAGAACAAACCGGAAGGGGTATCCATATGGGCAGCATTCCTAAAATTGTAATTCTCGGTGCAGGCTACGGCGGCATTTTGACCGCGCAAAACCTGCAGAAGGCGCTCAGGCACAAAGAGGCCGAGGTGACGCTCGTTAACCGTCATGACTACCATTACATCACGACCCACCTGCATATGCCCGCTGCGGGCACAGACTCGATTGAACACGCCAGAGTTTCGATTTCCGGACTTATTGATGGGTCCAGGGTGGATTTTGTGAAGTCCACCGTACAGGCCATCAAGCTGGATGAAAAAAAGGTGATTCTGGATCAAGGCTCTCTTGATTTTGATTATCTTGTGCTGGGGCTCGGCGGCGAGCCCGAAACTTTTGGCATCCCGGGCATGTTGGAGAATGCGCTGACGATCCGCAGCATCAATTCCGTGCGGCTAATCCGGGATCACATCTCTTATCAACTGGCCATGTACAAAAATGACGGCAATCCGGCCAGACTGACCTTTGTTGTCGGTGGAGCGGGCTTTACAGGCATTGAATTTGTAGCTGAGCTGGCAGACCGGCTGCCAATCCTGTGCAGGGAGTACGATATTCATCCGCAGGACATTAAAATCATCAATGTGGAAGCCGCCCCGACGGCATTGCCGGGCTTTGATCCCGAGCTTGTCGAATATGCAATGGACGTCCTGAAGGGTAAAGGCGTAACTTTCAGAATCGGCGTTCCAATTAAAGAATGTCTCGCTGACGGCGTTATTATCGGTGAGGGTGAAAAAATTCCTGCAGGCATGGTCGTCTGGACCGGTGGCATCCGCGGCAATCATGTGATCGAGGAAGCAGGCCTGGAGGTGATGCGCGGACGGGTGAAGGCTGACGAGTATTTGCGTGCCCCTGGCCATGATCATGTATACGTGATCGGCGACAATTCCGTGTTTATGAACCCGGAAGGGCGTCCTTATCCGCCGACGGCGCAGATTGCGATGCAGCAGGGGGCAGTCTGCGCGAGAAATATCGCTGCCGCCATCCACGGCAAGGAGCCGCAAAAATTCAAGTTCAGCAATAAAGGAACAGTGGCCTCCTTAGGCCGTGGAGAGGCGGTTGCCGTCGTGGGCGGAAGAAAGATCAAGGGCTGGGTGGCGGCACAACTCAAGAAAATCGTTGACATCCGGTACCTGTTCATTATCGGTGGCATTCCGCTGGTGCTGAAAAAGGGAAGATTTTTTTAAATGAACGCCTCCTGCAAGCTAAAAAGCCGTTCACGGTTAAATGTGAACGGCTTTTTCCATGCATTGGCTTTACAGTTTCATCATTTCTCCGAACGAAGCCGTATCCAGCAGGCTGCCGACGTAGAATGAGCCGAATTCGCCGAAGCGGGCGCTGACTTCGTCGAAGCGCATTTCATAGACAAGCTTCTTGAATTGCAGCGCATCGTCAGAGAAGAGGGTAACGCCCCACTCCCAATCATCAAAGCCGACGGAGCCTGTAATAATCTGCTTGACCTTGCCAGCATAACTGCGTCCGATCAAGCCGTGGCTGCGCATCATGCCCTTCCGCTCATCCATGGACAGCATGTACCAGTTATCGCTCAGGTCACGCTTCTTGTTCATCGGATAAAAACAGATATAGCGGTTCTTCGGCAGAACCGGCTTCAAGCGTGCGACAATCTGCGGATTTTGCATCGGGTCCTCGTCCTTGCCTCCCAGATAATTGCTCAACTCTACCACACTTACATAGGAGTAGGCTTTTGTTGTATATTTGGCAAAGGTAGTTTTGTTGAACTCCGTTTCAAGCTTGTTCAAATCCTCAAGCGTCTCGCGCAAGTGCATCATGACGAAATCGGCTTTCTGGCCAATGATTGCATACGCTGTTGAGCTTCCGGCAGTCGCTGCTTCCACATCGGACCATTCCTTCATAAAATCATTCAGCTCGTCCAACGCGCCGGCGCGTTCTTCATCATCCGCCGCCTTCCAGGCTGTCCAGTTAATGGACCGGAAATCATGGAGCGCATACCAGCCTTCCAGTGTGGCTGCCGCTTCATTTGTGGTTGATGCGGGTTGATTCATTCACGTTCACTCCTGTTCTTGGCATGTTTCACCCCTCCCATTCTATCCCATTCGAAAGCGGCGGGGCAAATGAAGGAATGGTGAACAACCGGTGAGGAACCGCAAAAAGGACGAATTTGTGAAATTTGACGAATACGGGTGGCTGCGGCCGCCATAATCCCGCAATTTTACCTTTATTTCCGCATCGATAAGAGGTCCAAGTATGATAGAATAGAAAAACATCTTGGAGAACGTGATGTGAGTGAGGAAAGGAAGAATGAACGATGCGTTTGAAGAACCTGCTGCATTTCACCGAAAACCACCGTTACTGCGTCTACCGGGAATTTGGCCTCAGCACCATGGATGAGGTCATGTTAGGCCAGGTATATCAGCCTCTTGTAGGCGCATTTGCCATCAGTCTGTACCGGCTGCTGTTCCAGCAGATTCCTGCGGGCCGGATCGGCTATTCGCAGCCTGAACAGCAGCGCAGCCTGTTCCTGACACTCGGTCTGGAGCCGAGCGAAAAAGGGCGCAAACTCCTGATTGAGCAGACCTCCAAACTGGAGGCGGTCGGTCTCCTGCAGACTTCACGCCTATACGTACCTGAAGCGGATGATTATATGTATGAATATGAGATGCAGCCGCCGCTTTCGCCGCCGGAATTTTTTCGCACCCAGCATCTTACGCTGCTGCTGCGCGACAAAATCGGCAAATTCGCAGTGCTGTCCCTGCGATCCTCTCTGTGGAGCGAGGAGACGGCTGAATGGACGAATACCACCCGCAATAAAGAAAATATTTCCGTACCCTTTTACGAGCTGTTCGAGCTCAATACCCATGTCATCGATTATGAGCTGGAGCAGGCGCTGGCCGAAGTATCCGTATCACGGCCAAAGGGGGCGGTTCTGCTGGAAGAAGAGGAGAGTATCAACTATGCGGACATCATTCTCCGTTTTCCGCGGGAATCGGCCAACCGCAAGCATGTAGAGCGGCTGCGCTTTGATCATGAGCAGTTCGGAGCCGTGAAGTACGTTGCCCGCAAATATGCGCTGACTACCCAGGATATCAGCCGCCTGCTTGACGAGGACGGAATATTCAGCGTGCAGGGCGAGCTGCTGCTGGACGAGCTGCAGTACAAGGCCAGTCTGCAGTTCAGACAGGACTTGAAAAGGCAGGAGGCGCAGCAGATCAAGGCGGCCAAGGTGATCGCCCTCCGGCAGGAGCTTAATGCTGTGCCGGATGAGCTGACGGAAGAGCAGCCTGTCGAGATGGAATTTTATGTGGAAGTGCCTATGCAGTTTGCCGATAAATGTGATATTCATCAATATAATATGATGCTGCGCAATGAACCGTATAACCGGCTGCTGCAAACCTTTTTCCCCGGCACGGTGCCAGGCAATCTCCTGGACATTTTCGAGAAGCTGGATTTAAACTACAAGCTGCCCGGCGAGGTCATTAATGTGTTGATTCACTATCTGGTCACCCTGCTTACGACGGGCAATGAGCAGCGGATCAACCGCAATTTTGTGGAAGCAATCGCCTCCAATATGCTGCTGAAGCAGGTCAATACCTACGAGAAGGCTGTTGAATATATACGTGATCAGGCCAAGGTAAAAGGCAAGCAGGCCGCCGGTGCTCCACGTGCGCGTACGCATAAGGGCACATCGGGCAAACCGGCGATCCCGGTCATCCAGAATCAATCCTCAGGGGACGCAGTATCGGAAGAAGAGTTAAAGGAAGCTCTCCGCATGGCGGAGCAGCTGCAGGCCGGACGGAAAAACAGTTAATGCTTAGAGATTGGAAAGGAAGATCAAGTCATGGAATCGATGGGAGACTTGCTGCAGCAGCTGCAGAGTCCCTCCTTCCGTCAACGCTCCCGCAGCATTGCCGAGCAGGTGATGAACGACCCGCTGGTCATGGAATTTCGCGCCGAGCATCCGGAGCTGAAGGAGGAACAGCTGCGGCTCAATATGAGCCGACTTTACCAATATGCGCGGGATCGCCGCAACTGCAGCCAGTGCCCGGGGCTCGAGCGCTGTCCGAATGATTTTCAAGGCCACTACTGCAAGCTTGCGGTTGAACAGATCAACGGACAACCGCAGATTGTGGATTCGCGCACTCCGTGCGGTCTTCAGTTTGCGCATGAACACGAACAGCAGGTTAGACAGCGGATTCGCAGTTTTTATGTTGACGAACGGGCGCTGCGGGAAGGATATGACGCAGTGGAGATTGCCCGCAAGGATTTGCAGCGGGTCCATGCTGTGAATCGAATATTCCGTTATATTACCGATACAAAGGAAAATGGGCTTCAAACACAGGGGCTGTACCTTGAGGGATCGTTCGGCACCGGGAAGACATACCTGATGGGTTATATGCTGAATGAACTGGCTGCGGCCGGATACAATGGAGTCATCGTCTATATGCCGGATTTTGTCGAGGATTTGAAATCGATGATCCAGGAGGGGCAGAAGCTGAAGGAAACGACGGAACTGCTGAAAAATTGCGATCTGCTCGTCTTTGATGATATCGGGGCCGAAAATTTGAGCCCTTGGGTCAGGGACCATGTGCTGGGTTCCATTCTGAATTACCGTATGAACCGCAAGCCCACTTTTTACACCTCCAACTATTCACTGCAGGATCTGGAGCGGCACCTGAGCTTTACAAGCCGGGATGGGGAGGAGCTTTACAAAGGGCAGCGTCTGATGGACCGGATTCGTCCATTTGTGGATGTCGTCTCTGTGAAGGGCAAGAACCAGCGCGGTTCATAGCGATCTTGGATAAGATCTGTATTCTTTGGAGTACATCGATTGATATTTCTATTTCTATCGAAACAATTGTGTGCTATAATGTTGAATGTGTCTTAACAGACACAACAGGTTATAATATATTTATACGACTTTCCCATAAGGAGGAATTTGTAATGGCTATTGTGAATGTGTCTGATCAATCTTTCAATACAGAAGTTGAAGGTCAAGGAACGGTTCTTGTTGATTTCTGGGCTCCATGGTGCGGACCTTGCAAAATGATTGCTCCGATTCTGGAAGAGCTGTCCGCAGAAGTTGGCGACGACGTAAAAATCGCTAAAGTGAACGTGGACGAAAATCCGGAGTCTGCTTCCCGTTTCGGCGTGATGAGCATTCCAACCCTGATCTTCTTCAAAGACGGCCAGCCTGTTGACAAAGTGGTAGGTCTGAATTCCAAAGAAGCGCTGAAAAGCATAATCAGCAAGCATCAGTAACAGCACCCGTATCCGGGGTCGGCATCGACCTCTGCTGCTTTAGGGTCTGATTCATGCCTCCGGTGTTAACCGGGGGCGTTTTTTCGTATTCTATAGTAGAATAAGACCATCATGGGAGGAGAGACCGGGAGAATGGAATCCTATACGGATGCCCTGCGGGAGCAGGAGAAGGCGTTGGAGAACATCAATAACAAACTGGCGCTGCTTCCGGACTCATCGGGCTGTTACCTGATGAAGAATCGGGAAGGCACCATCATCTATGTGGGTAAGGCCAAAGTTTTGAAGAACCGGGTGCGGTCTTACTTTCGCGGCAGCCATAACGGAAAAACGCAGCGCCTTGTCTCCGAAATCCGCGATTTTGAATACATTGTCACTGCCAGTAACATGGAAGCCCTTATTCTTGAATGCAATCTGATCAAGAAATACCAGCCGCGCTACAACGTGCTGCTGAAGGATGACAAAACATTTCCTTACCTCAAAATTACGAATGAACCGCATCCGCGCCTGGAGGTTACGCGGCGGGTGCTTAAAGATAAAGCAAAATATTTCGGGCCTTATCCCAATGCTTATGCGGCCCATCAGACGAAGAAGCTGCTGGACCGGATGTATCCCCTGCGCAAATGCGGGGCCATGCCCAAGGAGGTATGCCTGTATTATCACATGAACCAATGCCTTGGTCCGTGTGAGTACGAAGTGAGCCAGGAGACGTACCAGCAGATCAGAGAGGAAATCAGCTCATTTCTCAGCGGAGGGCATGAGGAGATCAAGAAGGAACTGCAGCGCAAAATGCAGGAAGCGGCGGAGGAGCTCTACTTCGAGCGTGCGAAGGAGCTACGGGATCAGATTATCAGCATTGAGGCCTTGATGGAGAAGCAGAAGATTACAACGGCCGATACGAAGGATCGCGACGTGTTCGGCTTTGCCGTAGACAAAGGCTGGATGTGTGTGCAGATTTTGTACGTCCGCAAAGGTAAAATGATCGAACGTCACATGTCGACCTTCCCGTTCTATGGTGAGCCGTACAATGACTTTATTTCTTACGTGACCCAATACTACAGTGATAATCCGGCGCTGCCGCAGGAAATTCTGCTGCCTGACGCGCCATCTGTGGAGGGCTCTGCCTCCGGGGAAGAGCAGAATGTGACAGGAGCGGATCTGCAGCAGGCGGACCGGGCGGCGGAGTCTGCTGCTGTCTACACCGCCGGTGAGAACTCTCTGATGGAAAAAGGGCAGCAGGGCGAGGAAGACCCGCAGTTATCGGCAGGTGGCGGCCTGGAGGAACCCCATACGGCGGCAGCCGCGCTGCAGCAATGGCTTGAGATCAAGGTGCTGCTTCCGCGGCGAGGGTTGAAGCGTCAGATGGTCAGCATGGCGACGGAGAACGCCCGGGTCGCGCTGGATGAGAAGTTCCGCCTGATCGCCAGGGATGAGGAAAGAACGTCCAAGGCGGCGGATAATCTGGGTCGCGCCATCGGCCTGGAGAGCCTGCACCGCGTGGAGGCGTTTGATAACTCCAACATTCAAGGGGCCAACCCGGTATCCGCGATGATCGTGTTTATCGATGGCAAACCGGCCAAGAAGGAATACCGCAAGTACAAAATCCGCTCTGTACAGGGACCGGATGATTATGAAACGATGCGCGAGGTCATCCGCCGCCGTTATGAACGGGTGCTGAAGGAAAATCTGGAGATGCCCGATCTCATTGTGGTGGACGGCGGGCGCGGCCAGATTTCGGCTGCGGTGGATGTGCTGCAGAACGAGCTGGGGCTGTTCATCCCGGTATGCGGTCTCGTCAAGGATGCCAAGCATAAGACGTCCCAGCTGCTCGTCGGCGATCCGCCGGAGACGGTGGCGCTTCCGCGCAACAGTGAGGAGTTTTACCTGCTGCAGCGCATCCAGGAAGAGGTTCACCGCTTCGCCATTACGTTTCACAGGGAGCAGCGCGGCAAGTCCATGGTGACCTCCAGACTGGATTCAATTCCGGGCATTGGGGAAAAACGGCGCAAACTGCTGCTTAAGCATTTCGGCTCCATTAAAAAAATAAAAGAGGCCAGTGTTGAAGATTTCCGGCCTCTCTCGATCGGCGACAAGCTCGCCACACAAATTATAGCTGCCCTTCAGGATGAGGAGTCGTAATAAACGGCTTCTCTTTTTTAGTAGGGTTGAAGAGATACACTACATAGCCGACTACAGCCGGCAGCACCATCCCGATGGCTCCTACGGCGATGTTGACGACATCTCCCATCGACATCAGGCTGATGCCCATCAGAATGCTGTCAAATATGACATGACTGAACATGGCGGTAATGAAGCCGTATTTAAGGAAAATAAAGCTGAACAGCAGCCCGAGGAACAGCAGTTCAATCGGACGGGTGATGACAGGATAAATCGGGTACAGGGTATGTCCGAACGCCCAGATCAGTGAGCTGAGGGCGCTGGCGGCCAGCGTGCTGCGCACGATCTTTCTCAGCATCGGGATGCCGAACAGCCTGTAAAGCGCTTCTTCCCCGATTCCCGCCATCCAGGCCATGATCGGCAGCAGCCAGGCGTAGGTCATATTATACGGCGACTGCGTTTCATCGATGGTGGACCAGCTGCCGATCAGCAGGTTGAGAATGACAAAGATGACGGACTGAACCCCAAGCAGGATGAAAGCCCACACATATCCGGCGCCCATGCTGCGCAGCACATACACTCCATATCCGGGCTCCTTTGCACGCGGCCACGGGTTGAGTCCTGCTGTTTTCCAAAGCCCGTTGCCTCCTACAAAGGAGAAGTAAATGATAACTCCCATCATCAGATTAAAGATGATTTGCAGACCGATGCCGAAGATCAGGATGTCGCTATTGGCGGATTGGGCTTGCAAATAAGGCATCATGTTGAGCAGAGTCAGCACCGAAATGGCAAAATAAACGAAGCTCAGAATAATACCGCGGGTAAACGAGGTATGACGTCGGGTCAAGCTGCTGTACACCACGGCAAGCACACCGAGCACAAAGGAAAACAGCATGTAGCCGATATAGTACAAAAGGTTGGCAAGCTTCGTCTGTTGATCGACATATTCCGTATGGGAAGAAGGAACGGCAAAGGAGGACTCCAGAGAGCGGACACCCCCGTTTTCAAACGTCAGTCTGACCTGAAGCATAGCATCCCCGATCTTGCTTCCTTCGTCCGAATAGGTAAGTCCGGGTTCACCTTCCCTGGTCTCAGCGGTTAGATTTTCCGTGTTATACCCCATTTGCTTCAGCAAAGGGGCAGCCAAAGCCTTTTTATCTGCAAGCGGCATACCTTCTTCGTATGCCCGCAGCAGTCCGCTCCGGGTTTCACCGTCAGGAAGAGCCTCGGTGTTGTTATAAAATCCGTCCCCGTTTTGAATAATAAAACCGGCAGGCTTCCCCGTCTGCAGACCGACATCAACCATGACGGTGCGGTCCTGCGCCGGGTCGGGAAGGCTGACCCGGTAAAATTCGTAAGGATACTTCCCGCCCCACTTCCGATTGTATTCGGGGATAAGCTGCTCTTTGGAAAGATACCCGTACAGTTCGGAATGTGCTTCATAGGCGGGAGCGGGCATTCCCCCTGCCGACTCTTTAAAACCCAAAACGGACTTGGCAAAGCCTTCTGCGCGCTCTACAGCCTTCTGTTTGCTGATTGCCTCCCCTGGCTGATTCTGGCTTAAGGATGCGAGAACCGGCAGCAGCACCTGCAGCAGCAGAAACACGGCGAGGCCGATGATGCCCAGGATGCTCAGCTTCTTGAAATCAGCGGTTAATTTAACCGGTTTTCCTATGGGATTCATCTAATACCTCCTTCATATGGACCATTTTAACATCTTTCCGTGAGAAGTTCCCTTCCTTTGCAGGAAGGGGATGAAAGGACCGCCATCGCTTCATAAACGTGTGTAAATGCGATGAAAAAGATGAAAGAATACAATAATGTAGGATTCATGAGAGCTGGAACGCTTCTTTTGCTCTGAATTGGCGTTATTTGAGCCTTTTTCATGAAAAGCATCTTTTGTGATGTACAAGGAGAAGGTTTATAATTTGTTTGCAATTGCATACAAGCCGAATTTCGTTATGAATACGGGGGAACCATTTAATTGGGGTGAATTTCGCATCTGGTCATGGGCCGGGTCTGAATAGGGCGATTTCTGCGGCCCGAATCCGTCAGCTAACCTCGTAGGCTGCAGGCAGGAACCTGGTCAGGCACTTGGTTTTCCGGTGTCTTTTTTTAATGACTTTTTCTAGAGGTGTATAATGATAATTCCCAAATTGAAATGGCTGCGCCTTTCCCCTCCGCGCATTCTCGTGAGCGGTTTTGCCCTTATTATTTTGCTCGGTGCAGGACTGCTTATGCTGCCAATCTCCAATACGTCGGGGGTGCCGCTGCCTTTTATTGACGCTTTGTTCACAGCGACGTCGGCTACTTGTGTGACCGGTCTGGTCGTTGTGGATACAGGCACGCATTTCACGGTATTCGGTCAGGTCGTCATCGCGCTGTTAATTCAGATCGGAGGCCTTGGCTTCATGACAATGGCTACCTTGCTGGCTCTTGTGTTCAAACGCAGAATTTCGCTGAAGGAGCGGCTGATTCTTCAAGAAGCGATGAATCAAACCTCCATGGAGGGTATTGTCGCCCTGATCCGCAAGGTGCTGTTGTACTCGCTAACCATAGAAGCAGTGTGTGCCGTAGTGTTCGCGGTCCGTTGGTCCTTTGACATGCCTGTAGGCAGAGCTATTTATTTCGGGGTGTGGCATGCCATTTCGATGTTCAACAATGCGGGTTTTGACCTGTTCGGCGATTTCCGCAGCCTGACGTTATACGTCAACGATCCGGTTGTCAACTTTACAGCCATGTTTTTGATCGTTACCGGCGGTATCGGTTTTGTGGTCATGTCGGATCTGGTGGAATACCGCAAGAAAAGAAAGCTGTCCCTGCATACCAAAGTCGTGCTTACGATGACGGCTATTCTTATTATTGCAGGAGCGCTCGTTATTTTCGTCTTTGAATTCACCAATCCGAAGACGCTTGCCAGCCTTCCCTGGTCAGGCAAAATCCTGGGATCGTTGTTCCAGTCGGTTACGCCCCGTACGGCGGGCGCCAATACGCTGGATATTGCGGGACTCCGTCAGGCCACGCAGTTTTTCATTATTATATTGATGTTTATCGGCGCGTCTCCAGGCTCAACGGGGGGCGGCATCAAAACGACGACCTTTACGATCATGGCTGGAGCCGTTGTGTCCATGATTCGCGGAAGGGAAGATATCGTGATTTACCGTTACCGTCTGGCTCAGGATCGTATTTTGAAAGCACTCACGATTACACTGCTCGCCCTTTTTCTCGTGATAGCTGTTACGATGATCTTGACGACTACAGAGGATCGTCATTTTCTGATGATTCTGTTCGAAACGACCTCTGCATTCGGAACAGTCGGGCTTTCCATGGGGCTGACGCCCGATTTGTCGGTGATCGGCAAAATATTGATTAGCTTCACGATGTTTGCGGGCAGGCTCGGACCGATCACGCTCGCATATGCTTTGGGCAAAAAACAGAACAAAGAGCTTTACCGTCACCCTGAAGGCAAAATGATTATTGGATAAGGGAGTTACAGATCAACAATGAAGATTCAGCAGTTCGTGATTATCGGTTTGGGACGCTTTGGCTCCAGCCTGGGATTGCAGCTTATGGAAATGGGATACGAGGTGCTTGGCATCGATAGGGATGAAGATGTCGTTGAGGAAATGAGCGAGCATCTGACCCATGCGGTGGCCGGTGATGCAACCGATGAGCAACTGCTCCGTTCCATCGGGGTCCGCAATATGGATTGCGGCATCGTGGCCATCGGGGACGACATCCAAATGAGCATTCTCGCTACTATTCTATTGAAGGAACTGGGCATCAAGACCGTGGTGGCCAAAGCGATCTCCAAGCTGCACGGAAGGGCGCTGGAAAAGCTGGGGGTGGACCGTATCGTATATCCGGAGCGGGATATGGGCATACGGGTCGCTCACCAGCTGGTTACCCCCAATTTGCTTGATTATCTGCAGCTTTCCAAGGACTACACCATTGCGGAACTGAATGTGCCGGCATGCCTGAACGGCAAAACGCTGTCTGAGCTGAATACACGGACCCGTTTCGGCTGCAGCATCGTGGCCATTCACACCAGCAACGGGGTGCTGATTGCGCCGACGGCCATGGATAAGGTGCACCGTGATGACATCATGGTCATCATCGGTACAAATGATAACATCGGCCGGTTCGAGGAAGAAGTGGTTAATCAGTAATCATTCTGCTCATTTTGTAAGTGTTAATTAAAAAATAAGTGGGAATAGCTTGGATAATAATATCGATAAACGAGGCCGGTTGGAGGAAGAGGTATTTTCCTACCGCAGCACGAAGGACCAAAAAGTGATTCTATACTGGCAAGGCAGACAAGTGATGATCTTGCAAGGAAAAGATAGCGAAAAATTCCTGCAGCGAATCGCCAATGCCAACGTCAGCCAAGAAGAACAGTTGATTATGGCCAAGGTCACAGGAAATTTTAAGCGGGGAAACGAAAAGCTGCCAAAGCGCCGGTAGGACTAGGATCAAAATTTGACAGTACCCATAACAAGCTCCCTAAAAGCATCGACTTTGCTCAGACTGCTAATGAAGAATTAGAAATAGGAAACAAGGTCAAGGACAAAGGGAGTCTTCCCTGACCTTGGCCTTTCTTCTTACTTTTCTTGTAAGAGGGGTATGCACGATACCAGCGGAGAAAACGAAGCAATTCCGGAGAAGCGCAGCGATCGCCTTTGGCCCGAAGGGTCAACAGCGATCGGAGGAATGCTTCGTTTTCGGAGCGTCTCGGAACCCCCTCTTTACCTCACACCATCCGGTAGCCGGCAAAGGAGGCGCGGGTTTCCCCGATCCATTGTCTGGCCGCCGGACCATGCTCGGCGGTTTCGGAATAGATGAGGCAGGTCGTACGCCGGGTCTCCTTCAGCTCCGGAATATAGAGCGCCACCAGGCCGTTATCCAGCAGCAGCTCGGAACGCAGATAAGACTTCGGCAGCAGCGCGGCGGCCTTGCAGGTCGGCAGCAGCCGGACGATCGCCTCAAAGGAGTCGATTTCCATGCGGATATCGGGCATGATTCCGCTCAGTTGGAACAATTCGTCGGTCAGCCGCCTGTACCAGGTGCCTTTGGAGAAGGTGATCATCGGCAGGCTCTGCAGATCGGCCATCCCGATCATGCCGCTTTGTGCAGTCAACGGATGGCCGGCCGGAACGACCAGTTCCAGATGGTCATCAAACAGGGGGATACAGCTCAGGCCCGGTTCTTCAATGGCAGAGCCAACAATGCCAGCATCAGCCTTCTTGTCCCGCACAAAACCGACGATCTCATGTGTCTTGCCTGTCAGCAGCTTGAGCTCGGTGTGCGGATGTTTGTTCATGAAGGCCTCCACCAGCGTGGGCAGGGTTGTTTGAATCGTTGTAAGGCTCGCCCCGAGTGTCAGCTCGGTCCCGCCTTCGTTTTTATACTGGGACAGCTTTTGCAGGAAGCGGATTTGCCGCTGCCGCTGCTCCAGGGCAAAGGTATATACGAACCGGCCGGGAGAAGTCAGCTCCAGGCGCTTTCCGCGGCGGTTGAACAGCTTGACCCCCAACTCCTCTTCGAGCTTGGCGATTTTACGGGACAAGGCAGGCTGTGACAAATTTAACAGCTTTGAAGCTTTATTCAGGCTGGATTGCTCAACTACGACGGCATAGGCGTTCATTTCTTCAAACATGAAATAGGGTTCCTTTCTGCTGAATTTTCGGCGGTATGACCGGATCAGAAGGGTGCTAACGGGCTTTCATGTGGCATATGCATAAAAGGTATAACATTTAATAAATATATTGCAATTCCATTATAAGATAAAAAGGAGTAACATGTAAGCGACACAAGTTGTTCAAATTTGGATGTGTAAATGTATGGAACACTTTGTCGCGTCCTCCCGTCGGGAGCTGTCATTATGAATATATCATATGAAAACGCTGTTATTGGAAAGGGGTACACAACGTATGAAAGGGTATTATTCCCGCAAGATTCACTCGCTGCTCGGTGTCATTCCGCTCGGTCTGTTTTTTGTTGAGCATTTGATCACCAACTTTTCGGCTGTGGAAGGCGGCAAGGAAGGCTTTAACCGGAGCGTGGCATTCCTGAACGGCCTGCCGCTCGTATTAGTGCTGGAGATCTTCCTCATTTATCTGCCGCTGCTGTTTCACGGCATTTATGGTTTGTATATTGCGTATCAGGCCAAGCCGAACGTCAATAATTACGGATACGAGCGGAACTGGAGATATCTCCTGCAGCGCATTACGGGAATCATCGCTTTTGTATTTATCATCTGGCACGTGTACGATACACGCTTTCAGGTTGCGCTCGGCAATGTAACGCATAAAGAGCTTGGCGGATTGATGCACAACATTGTGACCAATCCACTGTTCTTTGTTCTTTACCTGATCAGTGTCGTAGCTGTATCCTACCATTTTGCCAACGGTCTCTGGTCCTTTTTCGTAAGCTGGGGCATTACGGTCGGACCGCGTGCGCAGCGTGTGTCCTCCTATATCTGCATGAGCATTTTTGCCATCATGTCGATTATGTTTATTGCAACGCTCTTTGCATTCCGCGGGGCTGAATTCCAGGAGGCAACGGCACTTGCGCAGTGGATTGGGGCCTTGAAAGTTTAAGTTCCGTTTCCGGGGGACCAAAGCGCCCCGAGTCTTATACCCATGCATTATTCAAGAAGGAGTGAGCATTCATGGCAGCAACCAATATCATTATCGTGGGCGGCGGCCTGGCCGGCCTGATGGCGACCATCAAAGCGGCTGAGGCAGGGGTTCACGTAGATCTGTTTTCATTGGTTCCGGTAAAACGTTCGCACTCCGTTTGCGCACAGGGCGGCATTAACGGAGCGGTAAATACGAAAGGGGAGGGCGACTCCCCTTGGATCCATTTTGACGATACGGTATACGGCGGAGACTTCCTCGCCAATCAGCCGCCGGTAAAAGCAATGTGCGAAGCCGCACCCGGTATCATTCATTTGATGGACCGTATGGGCGTAATGTTCAACCGCACGCCCGAGGGTCTGCTGGATTTCCGCCGCTTCGGGGGTACACAGCATCACCGTACGGCGTTTGCGGGCGCGACGACTGGACAGCAGCTGCTGTACGCCCTGGACGAGCAAGTCCGCCGCTGGGAATCGGCTGGTCTGGTTACAAAGTATGAGAACGCCGAGTTTCTGCAGGCTGTTGTTGATGACGAAGGAATTTGCCGCGGTATCGTGGCCCAGGATCTGAAGACGATGGAAGTGCAGACGTTTGCGGCGGATGCGGTTATTCTTGCGTCTGGCGGACCCGGCATTATTTTCGGCAAAACAACGAACTCTGTCATCAACACGGGTACAGCCGCCGGGGCGGTATACCAGCAGGGCGTGCGCTATGCGAACGGCGAGTTCATTCAGATTCATCCGACGGCCATTCCGGGTGATGACAAGCTGCGGCTGATGTCCGAATCCGCGCGCGGCGAGGGCGGACGGATCTGGACCTACAAGGACGGCAAGCCATGGTACTTCCTTGAGGAGAAGTATCCTGCCTACGGCAACCTTGTGCCCCGCGATATCGCTACCCGCGAGATCTTCAGTGTCTGCGTGGACGAGGGGCTGGGCATCAACGGCGAGAACATGGTGTATCTGGATCTGTCCCACAAGGACCCGAAGGAACTGGACGTCAAGCTCGGCGGTATTATCGAAATCTATGAAAAATTCGTAGGGGACGACCCGCGCAAGCTTCCGATGAGAATATTCCCGGCGGTTCACTACTCCATGGGCGGCATGTGGGTTGACTACAACCAGATGACCAACATCCCGGGACTGTTCGCCGCAGGCGAATGTGAGTACCAATATCACGGCGCAAACCGTCTGGGGGCGAACTCTCTTCTGTCTGCCATCTTTGGCGGCATGGTTGCGGGTCCCAAAGCGGTAGAGTACATCAAAGGTCTGAAGAAATCGGCCCAGGACGTTTCTTCCTCCGTATTTGAAGGTTACAAAACAAGACAGACGGAGAAATACGAAAAAATTCTGCGCAACGATGGCAACGAAAACGCTTATGTTATCCATAAAGAGCTTGGCGAGTGGATGACCAACAATATGACGGTTGTGCGCTACAATGACAAGCTGGAAGCGACGATCAACAAAATCAAGGAATTGAAGGAACGCTACACCAAAATCAATATTAACGATGCTTCGCGCTGGAACAACTCGGGCGCGGCCTTCACGCGTCAGCTCTGGAACATGCTGGAGCTGGCCGAAGCGATGACCAAGGGCGCGCTGCTGCGCAACGAAAGCCGCGGCGCACATTACAAACCGGATTATCCGGACCGTAATGACGCGGGTTTCCTCAGAACGACCATTGCAACCTGGACGCCTGACGGACCGAAAATTTCCTATGATCCTGTTGATGTGTCGCTGATCGCGCCACGGATCCGCGATTACTCCAAGAATAAATAAGTGCTGAGCTTGTAAATACCTGTTTTGAATACAGCAGCCAAGCTGCCCGGCTCTGCCCGCTCCGTGAGGGAAGGCGGGGCCGGAGAGAAAGGATGAAGAAGCGATGTCCACAGTGACCAAAATGGTGAAATTTATCATTACCCGCCAGGACACACCGGAATCGGCACCGTACAAGGAAGAATTTGAATTGCCGTATCGTCCGGGCATGAACGTCATCAGCGCGCTGCAGGAAATTCAGCGCAATCCGGTCAACAGCGGGGGATCCAACACGGCTCCGGTCTGCTGGGAGTCGAACTGCCTTGAGGAGGTGTGCGGCGCCTGCTCGATGGTTATTAACGGCAAGCCCCGCCAGGCCTGTGCCGCTCTGGTCGACAAGCTGGAGCAACCGATTACCGTCGCTCCGATGAGCACCTTCCCTGTCGTGCGGGATCTGGTTATTGACCGTAGCCGTATGTTCAGAGCGCTCAAGAAGGTGAAAGCATGGATTCCCATCGACGGAACCTATGATCTCGGCCCAGGACCGCGCATGGCCGAGACGAAGCGCCAGTGGGCGTATGAGCTGTCCAAATGTATGACCTGCGGTGTCTGTGTCGAGGCTTGTCCGAACGTCAATGAGAAAACGAATTTTATCGGGCCTGCCGCTATTTCCCAGGTGCGCCTGTTCAACAGCCACCCTACCGGCGAGATGAACAAGGATGAGCGTCTGGACGCACTGATGGAGGACGATGGAATTGAGGGCTGCGGCAACTCGCAGAACTGCGTGCGCTCCTGCCCGAAGGGCATACCGCTGACGACCTCGATCGCGGAAATGAACAAGGAAACGACAAAGCGTATGTTCAAGCGTTGGTTAACCGTATAAAAACTAAAAAGGCACTTTTAAGCGACAACCGTTTCTCGGTATTCAACCGGGGAGCGGTTGTTTTATTTCAGATGGGAATGCATCACAGACTCTGTTTGGCCTGTTCAAGTACAATTATGCTAAAATATACAACAAGAATAAAACAGAGAGAGAAGAGGATTGACGGGATTGGAGTGACGGACGAACGATGGGTAAAAGTCAGCATATTCATCGTCCGGTTGCGGATGATAAGGAAGATACGGCTCTGTCGCTGCGTGACAACGACAGGGCTGCTTCAGGCACGGAGCCGGTGCAGCAGATGCGGATATCCCGGCGCAGCTTTCTGAAGAAGGCTGCTGCCGCAGCAGTGGGAACAGCCGCTGTGGCCGGAGGTTATGCAGCGGTGTGGGAGCCGGGCAATTTGGAGATTACGCAGTTTACGCTCCAATTGCCCAGGCTCCCGGCCAGCTTTAATGATATGCGGGTGTTCCATTTCAGCGACATGCATCTGGGCTTCTTTAAGGATGAAAATGATATGCAGCATATTGCATCCGTGATCAGCGGAATGAAACCGGATATGATCTGTTTCACGGGAGACATCGTTGACGATTATGCCGAGTCCATGGCCAGTTCGGTGCCGATTTTGAATTCCCTGCATGCACCCTTAGGCAAATTCGTCATTCTCGGCAATCATGATTATCGCGGAATTCCGGAAGGGGTGGAGGCTTTATATAAAAAGACAGGCTTCACCCTGCTGAAAAATGAGCATCATGTCATTCATAAAGACGGACAAAGCATCGCGGTTGTGGGGCTGGAGGATATTTTCCTCAGCACTCCTGACCCTGAGGCGGCACTGCAGGGGCTGCCTGACGGTATGTTCAAGCTGTTGCTCATGCATGAGCCGGATTATGCCGATACGGCGGTCAGTTACGGATTTGATATACAGCTCTCGGGCCACACCCATGGAGGGCAGGTCAGAATCCCGCTGTTTGGGGCTGTGCTGCCACCGCCCGGCGGCCGCAAGTACGTCCATGGGTTGTACAGGGTCGGAGCGGATGCCATGCCGCTTTATGTCAGCAGAGGGGTCGGGATGACACATCTGCCGATCCGCGTGTTATGCCGGCCTGAAGTTTCGCTTATAACCTTGAGAACGGCACTCTGATCATAAGCGCCGCCCTGCTCGGCGGAAGCCGGGCATAGGCTGAGAAAGGGAATGATGAGGATGGAACGGATAGCGGTGGTTTCGGATATACACGGGAATTTGGAGGCCTGGAATGCCGTCGTGAAGGATATTGATGCCAGGGGGATAAGCCGCATCATTTGTCTCGGAGATCTGGTGGGTAAAGGGCCGAACCCGGTGGAAGTGACGGATCAGGTGCGCAGCCGGTGCGAGGTCGTCGTCCGCGGCAATTGGGACGAGTTGGTCGGAACCAAACATGAAGATGACAATTTCACCTGGCATGCACAGCGTCTCGGCTTCGAGCGTGTCGCTTATCTTGCAGGACTTCCCTTCCATCATGACTTGGTGATGAGCGGAAGACGGATCAGGCTACTGCATGCGTCGCCGCAAAGCGTATACCATCGGGTACAGCCCTGGGACCCGGCGGAGAAACGGCTGGCCATGTTCGATCCGCTTCCTGGCGAAACAGGGGATGAAAGGTTTGAACCGGACGTCGTCGGATATGGTGATGTGCACAATGCTTTTCTGCAGCATCTCCACGGGAAGACGCTCTTTAATACAGGAAGCGTAGGCAATCCCCTGGATTTGACGCAGGCGTCGTATTGCATATTGGAAGGCGTGCCCGGAAGCAAGGAGAACGCACCGTTCTCCATTCAGTTCGTACGGGTCCCTTACGACATCGAGAGGGCTGTTGCCCAAGCGGAGAAAGCCGGAGTCCCTTCACTCGATTATTATGTCCGCGAATTGAGGACAGCTATCTACAGAGGGCTTCAGGATTAAGCCTGGAGCACTGCGAAGGAGGAGGAACATGCTGACAAGGCAAAACCTGCTCGGCGGGCTGCCCAAGCTTCACACGGAACGTGTAAAGCTGCGGCCGCTGGGCGTGGAGGACTATCAGCCGCTGCGGGCGCTCCTGTCGCTGCCGGACGTCATAAGGTATATGAACCGGAATCGCAGACCGCCTGTTGAACGGGCAGGCCGGCTATTCCGGCAAATTCAATCCGGCTCTGCAACGCTGGATTCCATTCACTATGCGATCATTCCGCACGACATGGGGCGGATGGCAGGGCTTGTTTCGTTTCAGCATTGGCATGAGAAGAAGGGGGAGGCTCAGATCGGTTACCTGCTTGATCCGGCATGCTGGGGACGGGGCTTCGCGGCAGAGGCTGCTGCAGGCCTGCTTTCTTTCGGGATGGAGAGCCTTGGGCTGCAGCGGATTGAGGGGCGCTGTCATGAACGTAATGACGCATCCGCCAAGGTGTTGCTTAAGAACGGTTTTCGCTGCATCCGCAGAATCGGAATGCCGGGTCTGCAGGACGACGGGCATGGTGTGCTCGTGTATGAGTTGACATCTGAAGTCTATTTTGCTACGGATGTTCTTCATAAGAAAAACTAGATTTTGTTACATAAATGAAACATGGATGTAAAAAAATCCTAACAGAAAAGGGGTACAATACAAACATGACCCCCTTTTGAATAATATATATGCTGTTGGGACCCGGCGAACGGGTCTCCTTTTTTTGTTTGTTAAACGCGGTCTGGCTCCTTTGAATGCAGATCGATAGACGTTTTTCTTACAAAGGTACTGTTTTTTTCTTCTTCTCTTTATAATAGACCCACTCTGTATAGCCGATTTCCCGCAGACGGGTGCGAACCAGCTCCCATTCATCGCCGACACGGGACGGAATATGCGCATCTGAGCCAAAGGTGACCTCCACTCCGTAATGGAGTGCCCGCTCAAGAATGGCATCGGACGGGTACCAGCCGCCGACGAGCTTGCTTTTACCCGAGGTGTTGATCTCGATGGCCACCCCGCATTCGGCGATTATCTTCAGTGTCCCATCCACGGCTTCAACTGCCGCAATTTCCGAGAAAAGAGGATAGTTCCCTTTCATGGCGTCAATATGGCCGAGAATTTGAAACATGCCGCTGCGCGCCGATTGGGCGATCAGCTCATAATAACCTTCTTTTACGGCGACTTTCTGTGCCTTGGTGAGATTTTTCCAGCGGTTTTTGTTGAAGATGCTGACCCCTTCGATATTATGTACGGAACCGATCAGGTAATCAAAGGGGTACTTGGCCAGGGTGGAGCGGTACAGCTCCACATATTCGGGAAAATAATCCGTCTCCAGCCCGAGCAGAACATCAATCCGTCCCTCGTACTCTTTTTTTAGCTCCAGCACTTCCTGCACGTACTCCGCAAGCTGGGATTTGGCCATATAGATTTGCGGGAAAGCCTGATCTTCCTCACTGCAAAGGAAAGGGGAGTGATCGGAAATGCCGATGACCTGCAGACCTGCCTGGATCCCGGCCTCGATATAATCACGGATATTGCCGTCAGCATGGCCGCAGCGAAAGTGATGGGTATGCAGATCGAATTTCATAAGCTATGTGCCTCCTGTTTCATTCGGAACTGATAAAATGGGTTTCCGGCATACCCTTCAGGTCGCTGATAAACTGCCGCATGGCCGAGTTCAGGTAGCGGCTCATTTTATAAATGACACCGACGGGGTGGCTGACCTCCAGCTCGCTAATCGGAATGATTTTCAGCGTTCCCGCCCGGATTTCGGAGCTGACGGATTGTTTGGAAATAATCGCAGCTCCGAGATTGATTTCCACCATCCTCTTGACCTCTTCACTGCTGGACAATTCCATCACAACATGCGGTTCAATCCCGTGTTTCTTGAATACATCATCCACGAATCGGCGTCCCACGGTGTCAGGGGAAAGCAGGATCAACGGGATTTCCCGCAGCGATTCCATTGTGGCCGAAGAGGCATGGGAAGCAAGGGGATGACTGGGCGAGACAACCAGCTCGAAGGTATCATAATAAAGCACTGAGGTGCTCAGATTTGGATTGCGTTCGATCAGATACCCGATTCCAACGTCGATCATCCCATTCTCGACCTGCTGGTAGATCGCAGAGGAAGCCATGGATTGTATCGACGTTTTGATCAGCGGAAACTGGTCCTGAAAGTAGGAAAGCACACGCGGCAAAATCTGAATGGCAATGGAAGTAGTCGTCCCGAGCACGATGTGTCCCTGCGGCGTCTCGTTCAAATCGGATAGCTTCTGACGGAGTTCTTCCACCACATCGAGAATCCGTTCGGCATGCTCAAGGAACACCTTGCCGCGGTCGGTCAGCGTCACAGGCTGATTGCGGTCCACCAGTATGGTTTTGAATTCATCTTCAAGGCTTTTAATTTGCGCGGACACGGCAGGCTGTGTCAAGTTCAGCAGTTCTCCCGCTTTCCGGAAGCTCATCGTTTTGGATATCGTAATTAAAGTCTCCAGTTGACTGATGTTCATATGGACACTCCCTCCTCTCTGTTTCGGTCAATCCTTAAGAGTAGTTCAAAAAGTCATCTTTTGATCACGAAGGAAGTCAGGAAGCGGACTCGACATCGAATCTTGAATTCAGCCGGGCCTTCCGGTGCTCACGTACCCCAGTACGCTCCGCTCCTCAGTCCCGGCTTCATCCAACCTTCTCGGTGCTGAAAACCTGACTTTTTGAACACACTCTTTCACGGGATAAAGCAGTCTATGCCGCATTCGTTTTCTCTATATTCCTTAAATTATAGGGGATTCCTGGCATCAGAGCAATGCAATCCTCTTGATTGAACCTGGCTGGATTATGACAATTCATCCATAGACTAAAGACCTATTTTTAGCGGATGGATAAAGAAATATGTGCTGTGAATAGGACGTTTATCACAAAAAAACAGTGCCTGCTATAACAAAACGGCAGAGATTTGACGATAAAGCATGAAGAAGGTTATACGGCTTATTTTTAGATTCAAGAAAGTGTGAGTTTTCAGTGGAGCTGAAGCTTTCTTTTATCTGATCAAACTCAAATATATGTTTTTATTTTCAAAACTAAAGTATAATATTCCTAACTATTTTAGGACTTTGGAAGTGTGACTAAAAACCCATTGAAAAGGGGCCAAGGATATCGTGAAGGCTGAAGTAATCAATCCGTTTCTGGAATCTGCGCGGAATGTTATTGAACAACTGATTCAAGTATCTCCCTCAACGGGAAATCTGGCTGTCAAAAATGTAGAGCTGATTGACGACCATATCTGGATCATGATCGGCATGACCGGACAGATGAGCGGCAACGTGATGTTTGGTTTGCATGAACAGGTCGCGCTGCGTATTGTCTCCCTGATGATGGGCGGCTTTGTATTGACAGAAATGGATGAGATGGGGCAGAGCGCCATATCCGAATTGGGCAACATGATCAGCGGCAATGCAAGCACCATTTTATCCAACCAGGGCGTCACAGTGGACATTACACCGCCGCAGGTTTTGAAGTCCGCCCATATGACCACATTGGGAACCGCCAAGGCTTTGAGCATTCCATTAATGATCGACGGGGTTGGTGAACTGGATATTCAAGTCATGATCTCTTAAAATGGAAAGAAGACTTTTCTTTTGAAAAGGGGATAGCCATGAGCAGCCTGGAAGGCAAAGTTGTTTTTATTACAGGCGCTTCGAGTGGCCTGGGAGCTCTATGCGCCGGCATGCTGGCCGAAAGAGGAGCGATTCCGATCCTGACTGCCCGCTCTGAGGACAGGCTGCAGCAACTGTCTGCAAGCTTGAAGGGCAATCATGAATGGTTTGCACTGGATGTAACGGAAAACGAGCAGATCACCCGCGTCGTCAAGCTTGTGCTAAGCCGATATGGCCGAATCGATATTCTGCTGAATAACGCGGGTTATGGAAAGTTTGAACGGATGACAGAGATGAACACCTCCGAGTTTGAGAACATGATGGACGTCAATTACATGGGGGCTGTGCGCTGTATCAAGGCGGTTTTGCCTGCCATGCTGGAGCGCAGGTCCGGACAGATTGTGAACGTAGCTTCCATAGCGGGCAAAATCGGGACAGCGAAGTCTGCGTCCTATACGGCCACCAAGCATGCGCTGCTCGGTCTCAGCAATGCCCTCCGGCAGGAGCTGCGCGGGACAGGCGTCGTCGTTTCGGCGATCAATCCGGGACCGATTGACACGCCGTTCTTTGAGATGGCGGATCCATCCGGAGGGTATGTCGGCAGCATCCGCTGGTTCATGATGAAACCGGAAAGAGTGGCGAAGCATATCATCCTTGCCATGGAGAAGCACAAGGAAGAGGTCAATCTTCCATATTTGGCTGCGGCCGGAATCAGGCTGTACCATTTGTTCCCACGGCTGGCCGACAGGCTGACGTACAAGATGATGAACCGTAAGTAGTGAGTAGGGCTAAAGGTCGAGAACAGAAATAAGTATCTCTGTTCTCGGCTTTTTGTGTTTGGCTGCATTTGGTGAATGGCGTGTATTCGCATATAATGGATATCGGAAAGTAACATATAGACAGATCCGTTTGAATTTACGTATAGGGGTTGGACTTGTTCATGAAATTTAATTTTGCAGCACTGGGTGTATCCGGCGTTCTTGCCGCCAAACTGGCGGAGCACGGTATTGAGGAGCCGTCTCCCGTCCAGCAGGAGACTATTCCGCTGATCCTGGAAGGAAAGGATGTCATCGCTCGCTCCCAGACCGGCACGGGCAAAACGCTGGCTTATCTGCTGCCGATTTTGCAAAGCATAGAGCCAGAGCTGAAAGCCACGCAGAAACTGGTGCTTGCCCCCAGTCAGGAGCTGGCCATGCAGATCGTTCGTGAAGCACAGTGTTATATGGACAGCGACATGGGGGTACTCGGCCTGATCGGCGGAGCGGCTGTGAAGCGGCAGATTGAAAAGCTGCGCGAGCACCCGCGGCTGGTGGTGGGAACGCCGGGCCGCGTACGGGAACTGATTGCCCTGAAAAAGCTGAAGATGCACAACATCTCGACCATTGTAGTGGATGAAGTGGATCAGATTTTTCAGCTTGGCGATGCCGGGGAAGTGAATCAGATCATCAACAGCGCGCTGCGCGACCGGCAGCTAGTATTCCTGTCGGCTACCATCAACGAGGATATTCGCGCGATGGCTAGCCGCGAGATGAAGAATGCGGCCGCGGTCGGCATTGAGCCGGAGCGAGTAACGGCGGCTGGCCTTGAACATTACTATTTTGTCTGCGAGGAGCGGGATAAGGCGGATATGCTGCGCCGTATTGTACGAACCTATAATCCGCGCAAGGCAATCGTGTTTGTTAATATGACCGACACCATCGGGGAGCTGGAAGCCAAGTTGAATCATGTCGGGCTGAAGACAGCCGCTCTGTATGGCGACGCGGATAAAGTAACCCGTGCCACGGTTCTGTCCCAATTCCGCGCGGACAAGCTCAAACTGCTGGTGGCGACGGATGTGGCCGCGCGTGGACTGGATATCGAAGGGCTGGATATGGTCATTCAATTCGATCCTGCCCCGGATTCGGAGCATTACGTGCATCGCGCTGGCCGCACAGGAAGAATGGGCCGTAAGGGCACGGTCATCTCCATTATCACCGACCGGGAGCGCTTCATTATGAACAAATTCTCCCGTGATATCGGGGAGGATATCCGCGAGCGTATGCTGCAAAATGGAATGGTGATCGAGCCGGGACAGACGGGCGTGCGTAGAACGGCACCGGCCAAGCCAAAGGCGGAAGCATCCCGTCCTGGTGCTCCTGCTGGGGGCAGGGGAATGAAGGAAGAATCCCGCCCTGCCGCTGCGGACAGCGGCAGGAAGCAGGCTCGTCCTCCCGCGCGTAAAGGCGGGCAGACTCAGAACGGGCTCAAAAGCAAAAGCGACCGGGAGCGTGACCGGAAGAACAAAGGGGCTCCAAAATGGCTGAAGGAAAAGGGCCAGAAGCCTGAGTAATAGCGGTCTGAGCAATATCGGTAAACAATGGATATCCGGTGGAACCGCCGCAGAGGCGGATCGCCGGACGGAAAGAAGGGGAAGCAATGCAGAAGAATCCTGTTCTGCAAATTGGCGGACTGACGGGCGGATACAGTGCGAAGCGACCAGTGCTGCACGATATTTCGCTGGAGGTGCAGCCTGGCGAAATGATCGGTCTTATCGGCCTGAATGGAGCTGGCAAGAGCACAACGATGAAGCATATTCTGGGGCTGATGACTCCGCAGCGCGGTGAAATCCGCGTAAACGGGCATACGAGAGAGGAAAACCCTGAACAATACCAGGGAGCGATCGCGTTTGTTCCCGAGTCGCCTGAGCTATACTCCGAGCTGACCGTGATGGAGCATCTTGAATTCACGGCCAGGGCTTACGGAATAAGCGAGGCGGATTTTCAGTCCAGAACAGAGCATTTGCTGGACCTGTTCCGTATGCAGGAGAAAAGCGGCAGTCTATCGATGCACCTGTCCAAAGGCATGAGGCAGAAGGTAATGATTATGTGCGCTTTTTTGGCAGGGCCGCCACTGTATATTATTGACGAGCCGTTTCTGGGCCTTGATCCGCTCGGTATTCGCTCGCTGCTTGATTTTATGCTGGAGATCAAACGCTCCGGCTCTTCGATTCTGCTGAGCTCACACATTTTATCCACTATCGAAAATTATTGCGACCGTTTCATTGTGCTTCACCGGGGAGCCGTCATCGCACAGGGCACGCTTGATGAGGTCAGGGCACAGGCGGGGAAACCGGGCATTCCCCTCGAAGAAGTATTTTATTCTCTCGTTCAGGACAGGGATTAAGCATGGATTTGAAAGCACTGCGCAGGCAAAGGCGGGCCGTATTCTGGGGGCAGGTGCTTCCGTATCTCGGCTACGTTATGCAAAGCGGTCTGGCGGTTTTGTTCATGGCCTTCTTGATCACCTTTGCAGCCTGGTATACTTCCTTGATCCTTCACCTTCCGCCGGACCTGCCCATCCGGTGGATTATGCTGCTGCTCGCGGTGCCCGCAGCCTGGAGCAGCTTCCGCACGTACCTGAATGACGCGGATATCGTGTTTTTGCGTCCGCAGGAATATCGGCTGCACGTATATTTCAGTGGCACAAGAATCAGCGGAGTGGTGTATAAAATCATCGGCATGCTGCTTCTGTTCATGCTGCTGTGGCCGTTGTATATCCGCAGTGATGAGGCGGCGCGTCCGCTCTTGCCGTTCGTACTCCTGCTGGTGCTGTTGAAGCTGCTGTTCAGCTATGGGGGCTGGCAGGAGCTGCATATGGCTTCGCGGAGCACGGCCGGTGTTTACCGGCTGCTGCGCTGGGTGCTTGCCGTCCTGACCATCGGTGCCTGGCTATGGCAGCCACCCCTGCGCAGCCTGCCGTTCATCCTGCTGGCGGCGGCGTTGTATTACGTCGTTCTGCGCCTGCCAACCAAGCATAAAGTCCCGTGGGAGCATCTGATCCGGGTGGAGCAGGCACAGGCGGGACGCGTCATGCGTACCCTCTCCTGGTTCGTGG
This sequence comes from Paenibacillus enshidis, assembly GCF_042136365.1. Lineage (NCBI taxonomy): Bacteria > Bacillati > Bacillota > Bacilli > Caryophanales > Paenibacillaceae > Paenibacillus > Paenibacillus enshidis. Next base: position 100,945 of record NZ_JBHHMI010000007.1, read on the forward strand.
ACGTGCCGGCCTGGACGCAGCGGGTGACGCGGCGGCCCTGGCTGGCCTGGCTCGGCAGCCGTATTCCATGGAGCCGGGAGGCGGCTTACCGCTACCTGCTGGTGAAGACCTTTGCCCGTACAGAGCCAGCGGGCATCGTGATCCGGCTGATGATTCTGGGGTTGCTGCTGATCTGGATACTGAGCGGGGGCTGGGCGGGCAGCGCTGTATATCTGCTGTTCGTATTTCTAATCGGCGTACAGCTTGCCGCCCTGCGGCGTTCGCATCGGGATTCCCTGTGGCTGCAGCTGTATCCGATCCCGGAGAGCGCCCGCGGAAATGCCTTCCTTCACTTTTACATGCAGATCATGCTTCCGGCAGCGGTCGTTCTATGGCTGCCGTTGCTGGTCGGTGGAGCTGGCCGATGGTCTTCCGTATGGCTTTCTCTGGCGGCAGGCCTGTTGCTGATTTTGCTGCAGCGCAGGATGCAGGCGAAGAAATGGGCCAGGAATGCGGATGAAGAGTAAGCACAACAGAAAGAGGGGGCTCCCGGCATCATAGCTTGGGAGCACCCCTCTTTTTAAATGGATCTAAATGAATCTAGGCTTTCAGCAAATCCTGCACCCCTTGATAGATAAGATTGTATAAGTCCTCCAGAGAATCCTCTTCAATACAGGAAAAAGCCACCCGCAAATCATGCTCGCCCAGGGCAATCGTGCCGACGCCGTACTGCTGCAGCAAATGGATACGCAGCGCCTCGGCATGGACCGTCTTCAGCTTCAGGCACATAAAGTAGCCCGAGTTGAAAGGGTAATAGTCCCACGCATCATCATACTTGCCGCTGTCAAGCAGCTTTTTGACCGTATTGGCGCGGCCCTTCATGACGGCGAATTTCTCCGCCTTCTGCTGTTCGAATTCCGGTGATTTCAGAGCTTCCAGCACAAAAGTTTGCGACGGATGCGGTCCGCTCGAAATGGTGGCGCGAATAATGCCGAGCGTCTTCTGCTCCAGTGCTGACAGCACTTCGCTGCTGTCCGAAGCATAGGTAATGAAGCCGACGCGGAAGCCCCACACATACTCCTCTTTGGTGGCGCCGTCCACTTTGACAGCCAGCACGCGCGGATGGATGGATGCCAATTTGCCAAACAGCGATTCCTGCAGGGAGTCCTCGAAGAACAGGCCAAAATAGGCGTCATCCGTAACAACAACCACATGGATGCCGGCTTCGGCGGCCTCGCGGACGGCGGCAACGATTTCTTCGCCTTCGCGAGCTCCTGGTGTGTAGCCGGTAGGATTGTTAGGGAAGTTGAGGATGACGATTGCCTTGCCTGCATCCTTCTGTGCCAATAGAGCGTCGCGCAGGCCCTGGCTGTTGAAGGTCATCTGCTCTGTGAACAGCGGGAAGTTGACGAGCCGGGCGTGGCGGCGGATGCCGAAGGTCAGCTCATAGTTCTCCCAGTTTTTGTCCGGATAGATCACTGCATCGCCCTCGTCGGCGAACAGATCGGCCACGATGCTCAAGCCGTGAGTCAGCGCATTGGTCACAATCGGATTGCCGAACGATTTATTGTGCAGCGAAGGGTTTTCCTTCAGCATCTTCTCACGCCATGCGGTGCGCAGCTCCGGTTTGCCGGCAGGCGGCGCATAAGGGTACAGGTCTTTCGGATTGAAGGCCGCCAGCTTTTCATGGATGACGTTAAGGTGCATCGGCCCGCCTGCTTCCGTAGCAATCCCGATCGTAGCATTGTATTTCTTGGCCAGCTTGCCCGCTTCCGCGGACTGGCTCAAGATCCCTTCCTTCGGAAAATAAATTTCCTTGCCGAGCTGGGAAAGCATATCGTACACATGCTCGTTATTCGTTTGAATACTTTGGTTTAATTGCACAGCCAGTGGATTCATCCCGGTTTTCATCCTTCCAGTCATGTAAGGTTATTGCAGGAATGCGCAGGGATCGCCATCATACGGTCCGCTCTGTTTTCTGCTGCCAATCATTATAGCATTTCACCGCGTTACAGTCACGGGAAAGCTCATGAGAAACAGGAGGCGAAAATCCGGGGTTAACTGTGGAATCATTGATGAAAAGGACAGTATTGGCGCATCAAGTCCGCCGTTTCCTGATCGCGGTTTTGCCCGCGCTCTTCGAGCTGCCGGATCAGGCTTTCCCTGTCGGCTTGCTCCAGATTTTGGCCGAATTTAAACTTGGCGGTGATGGAATCCGGGACGATACGGGTCAGCGATACAGCTTTAAGAGCGACCCTGTAGCGATCATCCTGCGGGTCGATCGACGCATATCCGCCCTCCGGCTGCAGCTTGCTCATGAAGCTTGTGAAAATCCGTGCCTTCTCCTCCAGGTCGCGTACGGCTTCTGCCCGTCCGGAGGCTGTCACGCTTTTGAAGTAGGACGTAGCGGGACAGGCCATTTCGGGGTCTTCAAAATAGGATGGGATCAGCGCATATTCGTCGGCGACCGTAAAGCTTACGGTATCGCTGCTCTGCAGATGCTTCATTTTCTCCCCGGCATAGCTGCCATGAAAGTAAAAACAGCCGTCTTCGTATACAAAATTTAATGGTGTAACACGTGGCCGCCCGTCCGGACCGAGCGTGCCCAAAAAGCCGAAGCTCATGCCATGCAAAAAGCTGCGAATTTCCTCTTCTTCTGTCACTGTAAATTCTTCTCTTCTCATGTGTGCAACCTCCCCATAAAACTGGCGGGATATGACCCGGCAACTTGTTTATTCAGCATAAACTGAAAATTGACATGAAATAAGAGCCAATTTAGAGTATTTATATTAGGCCAATTTGACTGCTGAAAGGGGTTCAGTAATTCGTAATGGAGTTCATGCTGCCACTCGATTCCTATCTGGAAAAGTATCCATATAAATATGCTGCATTGTACCATGCTCTGCGTGACGCCATCCTTAACGGCACGCTGCCGGGAGGGGCCAGACTGCCTTCGTCACGCTGGCTGGCGGAGCATTACGGGCTGTCGCGCGGCTCGGTTGCGGAGGCTTACGATATGCTGCTTGCCGACGGATATGTGCTGGCCGAGGTCGGGCGCGGAACGTTCGTTGCGCCCGCAGCCAGCCCGCAGCCTCAGGCTGACCGGGAGTCAAGCATCATGCTCTCGCCCTGGGGACGGCGGCTGATGCGGATTAAAGACTGCATCCAACAGGATTATGCCCCCCAGGACACGCCGATTCCAAGGCGGAAGGGTCCAAAACACAAGGATTTGATCAGCCTGATTCCACAGGGCATGCAGCGGGAGCACTTTCCGCATGAAGAGTGGAAAAGTGCGCTTTATGCCGCGGCCCGTGAAGCAGCGGAGCCTGGGGTGGAGGACCGCGCGGGGGCCGCCGAGCTGCGCGAAGGCATCGCCGCCCATCTGCGCCTCACACGCGGCATTCGGGCGGATGCAGACACCATCGTGCTCTTCAGCGGCTCCATGCAAGGCATTGCCCTGCTGACACAGCTTCTGGTCGCGGAGGGGGAGGACGTTGTACTAGAGCAGAGCTGTTATCCGGGTATTCAGACCGCGGTGAGAGCATGCGGGGGCAATCCGCTGCCGGCGGCGCTGGACCGGGATGGCCTCATCCCCGGGGGCTGGGACTCCAGGCTGCTGTTCGTCACGCCTGCCCGTCAGTATCCGACGGGCGCCGTGCTTAGCCTGGTCAGACGCCGCGAGCTGCTCGGCTGGGCGTCCCGGCATAATGCTGTCATTATCGAGGACGATTATGACAGCGAATTCCGTTGGGGCGGCAGGCCAGTCGAACCGTTGAAGGCCCTGGACAGGGAAGAACGTGTCGTCTATATCGGCTCCTTTTCGAAGACGATGCCGGCAGACTTCCGGCTGGGCTATGCGCTTGTGCCGCCGGCTCTTGTCGGCCCGCTGTTGGAGGCTAAGCAGCTCTATGACCCGCTCCCACCGGGGTTGCTGGAGCAACGCGCCCTTGCCCGCTTCATGGCCCGCGGCGGCTATGCGCGCCACCTGCGGCGCATGACCAGGCTCTATGGAGCCAGACATGATCATTTCCGCGCAAGCATGAGCCGCCATGCTTCCGGGCTGTTCGAGTTGGAGCCGGGCGATGCTGGACTGCACGTTTATGCCCGCTGGAAGCAGGATCCCGCCCAATATGCAAGCTTTTTGGAAGCGGTAGCGGCGCATGGGGTCATCCTGCGGGATATGGCCGCTTATCATCTGGTCCCGTCTCCCCCGTCCGTCAGCTTCGGTTTTGCCCATCTGGATGAAGAACGGCTGGAGGAGGGAGCGAGGAGACTGGCGGCGGCCTGGAGGAGCCTGCATTTATTTCGGGATGAATAAGGCTTGCTGTAACAGAAAAACCACCGGAAAGGAGCAGTTCCCTACACGGTGGTTTTACGAATCAGATGTAATTGTCCTTCTATTGTTAATAGATTGAGGATGCTCCGGGTTCCAACTGCCGGACCCGCTGTAAATAAGCTGTAACCCGTCTGTCGTCTTCGTGCGGATATTCGTAATGGAAATGTTTTGCGACATCCTCTGCAATGGAGCGGAACCTCAATCTCTTCAGATGGGCTTGTCCGATACAAAACGGCCGAGCGCCTCGCCCATTTTCACCCGTGCTCCCAGCCGCAGGGCGGGATCGGGTGTAAACGTGCCGCTCTCCGTCAGCAGCACAACCGTAGAACCAAACTCGAAATAAGCCAGCTCGTCGCCGGCCGTCCAGGATTTGGCGTCTTCATTGGTGTAGCGGATGCTGCTTACATTCATGGCCCCGACCTTGACCAGGGCTATTTCTCCGTATTCGTGGGAAATATATGCGATTTTGCGTTCATTGCGGCTTAACACGGTTCTCATATGGGTAAGTCCAAAATTATTTACCGGATACACTTTGCCCTTTACATGCTCTTTTTCAACCAGATTTCCGGTAACCGGCGCGTGAATCCTGTGATAATCCGTTGGACTCAGGTAGAGAACAAAGGCGTGTCCGTGTGTATACTTCTCAAGCCGGGGCGAGAAATGAAGCAGCTCTTCCAGCGTGTAATCCTGCCCCTTAACATTCAGCAGCATGCCGGCAGTGACCCTGCCGTTGTATGTAATCAAAGCGTCAACCGGGCTGACCATGATGTCCGAGGCTGCATGTACCGGTCTCGCGCCCGCCTTCAGCCTGCGTGTAAAAAAAGCATTCAGCGAAGGATACTGCCTCCAGTCCTGCTCGGCCTCCTCCGCTGCAATACGATAGGTTCGAATAAATGTAGGGATGATATGCCGGCTGGCACCGCTTTGAGCGAAAGCCCCCATCAACCGGCAGACCCATTTGCGAGATGAGAGCTCTGTCATCAGCCGCAGCCACCGTTTTGCCATTACTTGCTCCCCCTTGTCATTGTTCAGGGCCTTACGAACCGAATCGTGTCCGACCGCTCTGCATTATATTGACATATTACGTGATGTAAATCAATATAGCAGGCCATGGGGGAGCTGTGCGCGTTGATCCAGCAGCCAGCGGGCGTAGCCCATAGGGTGGGCGTACGACATTTTCCATTCATGAAGCATACCAGCCTTGTTAAAACCGTAACGCAAATCGCGGCCGTTGCATTCAATGAAGTAAAGCTCACCTTGCTCTGTAATCCCGACGTCCAGCCCGACATCCGCAAGGTGCGGAAGCTTCTCAGCCAGCGCTTCAACGAGCTGCATGGCAAAACTCCTAAGCCTGTCAATCAGCATCTGGACATCAAAGCCGGGGAAAACGGAGGCCAGTGTTTCAGTCACGGAAGCCGCCGAACCGCCCTGCCCTACATTGGAGACAAATGTATAGGGCGGTGCAATTTTAGCGAACATGCCGGTCAAGGTCCAGTCTCCACCATAGCCGCGCTGCACCGTCATGCGAATATCGAACGGGCGTCCGCCACAGACCGCCAGCGGAATGGTCTGCTGGATGATGAACGGCTCGTTTCTCGTAATTCTGCCCAGTTTATAGAGCACTTCTTGCCCGCCAAGGTATTTTGTCACCCATTTATGACTTCCCGGGCTTGACTGTTTATTCTGTTTATACTGAAGCTTCCACAGGCCGCCGCTTTTTTGCAGACGCATAATCCCTTTGCCTACACTGCCGAAGCAAGGTTTTATGATAAGATCCTCATACTGGCGCATCATTTTCTGCAGAGCAGTTCGTCCGAACTGAAACGTTACGGGTACGTGGTGGCTCAGTTGCGGGTGCTGGGACAGTATCGTATGAGTATCCCATTTGCTGAAACGGGTCTGCAGGTTGTAAATGCGCACGCCACTTTTCCAAAGAGCCGCCAGCTTCATCCTGTTTGCCCGGCCCCCGTGTATGGCGCGGTTGTGAATCACGGAGGGCAGCGGGATCACAGCCCGGATGAAGCGGCCGTTATGCTGGATGTAAGCGGTGCATTCGCGTGTGGCAAGGTTGATATCCTTCAAGCACAGGTAGCACGGGATCAGCCCGTAGTGGCCGCCGGCTTCTTCATAATTTAACAGCGATTCATGACCTGTCCGTCCTGTTGGAATTTTGCTGTATGCGGCAGAGCTTAGCAGTATACCGGCGTACTTTAGGGGCATGGCCAATCCTCCTTGTCAAGCACATGATTGAACAATGACATTATATGTACCCGTCTGGCCACAAGGGACATGGCAGTTGACTTAAATTGTGGATATTTACATAATTCGGGCTAAAATCCTTCCCCTGCAGAAGATGCTGTATATGATGATATATAAACCGATTGAGAAAGGGAGTGAATGCTCCATGCGTTCTCCCAGGCTGGTTGTTGTGACACCGGGATCCTTTGTCATTCCTTCTTTCCGGAGCAGTTCTGTTGAACGGGTGATTGAGCATACGATTCCACCTGTGGCCGATCCGTACCGAACGCGGATTTACGGGATTCGGGGGGAGGGTCTGTCCGCCCGGGGCCGACTGAAGCGCATCCCATGCATCCGGTTTCCGCGCGGCAAAAAATATATCCCCTCTGTCATCAAGGCCATAAAAAGATGGCCCGCCCAACTCGCGGATGTACACAACCGCCCTTTTGCTGCATACAGGATCAAGAAAGCCTTTCCCCGCATGCCTGTTATTTTGACGCTTCATTCCACCACCTTTATGCGCCCTCCTTACATGATTCCGGGCAAGGAAAGCAAGCTGCTTGCACCTGTCGACAAAATCGTGGTGAACAGTGAATATGTCAAACAGGCAGTCATCAGCAGGGCGCCGCAGGCAGCGGAAAAGATAACGATCAATTACCCGGGGGTTCAGATCGATCGTTTTCGGCAGCGGTGGACTGCGGAAGGCGAAGCGGAGCGCGCGGCCAGATTGCACGAGGCCGGCTGGCAGAATCGGAGAATTCTGCTGTATGTAGGCAGGCTGGTCCCCGGCAAAGGGGTGCACCGGCTGATTGAGGCGCTCCCCCGAATTACCGTCTTCTGTCCGGATGTGCTGCTGCTCGTGGTCGGGAGCGCATTTTACGGCAAACGCCGCTCCACAGCGTATACAAGGCAACTGCAGGCCCAGGCGGAGAGCGTAAAAGATCATGTGCGCTTTATCCCTTACACTCCCCATGATCAACTGCCGGGCTGGTATCAGCTTGCGGATCTTGTCGTTGTCCCCTCGCTGCGGGACGAAGCCTTCGGTCTGGTCAACCTGGAGGCGATGGCGGCGGCAGTACCCGTGGTTGCGGCCCGTACCGGAGGAATACCTGAGGTTGTACAGGACGGGATTACAGGTCTGCTGGTTTCGCCCGAACGGATGGAGGAGGAGCTTGCCGAAGCGATAATACGACTGCTGCAGGAGCCGCTGACAAGAAGGAGGATGGGACTTGCAGGTTTGAGGGAAGCGAGCAGCCGCTTTTTGTGGGAGCATTCTTCACAGCGGTGGGCGGAAATCATCGGACAGGTAGCTCGTAAATGAACGAAGAGAACAAATGCGGCCTGTAAACCTGTATGTCCTTTACCGGAACCGCAGGTACAGGCCGCTATTTATGAGAATATACGCAATATTTTGAAAATAACAGATAACTGGCCCGCGATGATGTCAACTGCCGATGGCCTTGCCCTGCAGATTAATGGACACCAACCGCATCGAATGCCAGACCGACAGAGGTAGCCTCGGCGGAGCCTGCCCCGTACAGATCAACGGCAGATTGAACGAGGGCATCACGTGCGGCTGCGAAGTTGGACGTTGGCGTCAAATAATAGACAAAGGCGTTATAGTAGATTTTCACAGCCTTGTCGCGTCCGATCCCGGGCACAGTCACACCATTGTGCGTCCCGCCTGCAGCCGTCAAATAGTACGCTTTGTTAATAATGCCGCTGTTCGTGTGAACACCGCCGTTATCCGCCGTGCCTCTATAGCGGTCATCATAATGGTCGGGCTGATCATACAGCACCGGATTGGCCAACGATCTTAACGCATCCCCGGGAATTCCGGGGGTGTAAACATCATCGCCAATCAGCCAGTTCGCGCGCTGGACATCATTGCCGATAATATCGGAGAATGCTTCGTTAAGCGCTCCGGGCTCGTTAAGATACTCCAGGCCTGAGGTGAATTCGGTCACTCCATGGGTCAACTCATGGCCGACTACGTCTGGATCGCCGGACAACTGTCGGAATTGCACTCCGTCGCCGTCGCCATAAGCCATGCCTACACCGTTCCAGCCCGCGTTATTATAACGGCTGCCATAGTGGACTGTGGATCGGATTTGGTAGCCGTTGCCGTCCAGACTGTCACGATTGAATTTGTCGAGATAGTAGTCGTAAACCGTGGCAGCGTAAGCATGGGCATCGACCGCCGCAGCGTCTGTCCAGACATTATCTGCATCTGTCAGCAATGTGCCGGGCCAGGTATACCTGCTGTTCGCGGTATAGGTTACGATTCCGTTCCCCCTGGTCGTATCTCTTAGCTGATAGGTGCTGCCTGACTGGGTTGTCGTGAATGTTTTGGAATCGCCAAGCACACCTGTTCCTCTGCCTGTAGCCATGCCCAGGATATCATATTGGAACACAATGCTGCCATCCTGAGCATCAACGAAGTAGCGAGTGCGAAGCAAGACAGGGTCAATCAGGTTTACCTCTGTCATATATACCAGCCGGGCCGTATCCCCCTCCGGATAAATATAGAGCTCCGCTTTAGGCTCGGCCGCATGTTCACCCAGCACAGAGTCGGAAAGCGAAATCCGCTCTTCCTCAAGGCTGTTTGCCGCGTATACGTCATCCGTTACCCGGGCGTTGTCCAGCTCTTGGGCAATACGGGAAGCAGCTTCCTGCTCCGCAATATAAACGGCATCGGCTGCGCTGATTTTCGGGGTTGTGCCGCCGGGGATGGTTTGATAGCTTTCGGCGATTGCGGCACCGAGAAAAGAGGTGACCTGCTCCTCCTTGTCCAAATGTACGGTCTGCACCGCTCCGTAGACCGGGATATCGCCGATATACTGCTGCAGGCGGTAATGCAGCAAGCCGTTGCTGTCCTTTTCACGTTTGACAATTCTCAGCTGCTTCTGGACACTCTGGCTGCTCAAGCCGAGTGTTTTGGAGCTCTTCTGCAAAAAGTTCAATACTTTCTGGTCATTGGGGGCGGAGGCCGGCGCCTTTGCGACCTCTTTTACAAACTTTGGCGTTAACTCCACAGGACTGCTGTCCGACGGTTCAGCGCCTGCACCCGAGGCAAGTACACCAAAAAGCAGCGTGCCTCCTGCCAGGAGCGTTCCCTTTTTTTTCATCCGCATTTCATCCACTCTCCCATAAACAGATTTTTAGATGTGCTGGAAATTGCCTTTCCGGCATCAGGTGTCTGGTAGCCGTTGGAAAGAAAAGCATCGTTAGCAGGATCAGGAAGCAAGCTGATTTGAAGTAGAGGTCACAGAGGAAAAGTCATTTTGCATAAGCAGAGTTGTTAAGCAGAAGTAAGAAGACAGGGTTGTACAAGTCAGATGGGCAGTCCTCCCTTCGCGATAGGGTTGATGCGCAACAGGGGTGCAAAAGGACAGGGGGTAGAATACATAAAAGTTATTATTTGTAAGTCCTTCGAATCTGAAATTGATATTATCACAGATTCATAGATTCGAGAAGAGGTTTTTGAGATTTTTCTCTGAAATTCGCTGAAATATGGCAAGCTTTTTGTACAAGGAACTTTGATAGATTAGGACAAAGGCCGTTACGGAGGACTTCCGTGCTTCATAGAATGCTGAAGGCTTACAGCGTTGATGCAAGGAGGGCGCAGACCGATGAAGAGAAGGCAACGGAGGTTTATGCGAACAAAAAAGAACGCTCCGGCAAGGCTGAATGAGAGGGGACTCCCCCGCCGGATCTTACGTCCCTTGGTATCTGTTATCATTCCCGCGATGAATGAAGGCCGAACCATCGGCAGAGTTGTCCAAGAGGCTTGCCGTGCCAGCCATCCAGTGGAGGTTATTGTTGTGGACAATGGGTCAGCGGATAACACCGCTGCACTGGCTGCTGCAGCTGGAGCTAAAGTAATCCGGTATGCGGAGCCGCTTGGCCATGACGTCGGACGCCGGATCGGGGCCGAGGCTGCTGCGGGGGAGATCCTTCTTTTTCTGGATGCGGATATGGTTATTCCGGCCGCTGAACTGCAGCTCTTTATTGAATCCGTCATGCGTGGCGCCGATGTGGCACTGAACAGCTACAGCGGACCTGTGGACCGGGATCCGGTTCATAGGGTCGTTGAAGCCAAATTTGTGCTGAACATCCTGTTGAGCCGCCCTGATTTAAAGGGAGCCTCCTTAATGACGGTGCCTCATGCGCTGAGCCGCAAAGCCGTCCAAATGGTTGGGGACGCTTTGGGACAGCCACCGCTCGCTCAGGCTATGGCTGTCGTCGCAGGATTAAAAGTAAAAACGGCATCCGCTGTTCAAGTCGGAAAAATGAACGTCAAGAGGTGGTACGACAGGCAAGATCCGCTGGAGGATCTTGTGCTGGAAGATCATGTGCAAGCGATCCGCTGGTTAACCGAACATCTCGGTCCCCGTGCCGGATTCAGTGATCTGGGGCGAAGGCGCAGCGCTGTCGGGGGGAGGCCGTCATGATTCGTGAGAAGGATAAATCCGTTCCCGGACTGCAGCGACGAGCGAAGCGCCGGGGGCGAACCAAGGGCAAGCGGAGGGTGCGGCCAGCATCGGCACAGCCTTCGTTAAAAAAAAGCAGGAGAAGGCATCCGTCTGCCAACACCTCTTTTACTTTAAACATATCGGCAGCAGCCGTTGTAACGGCATGTAATGAAGAGAATACAATCGCCGATGTGCTTAATGAGCTCAAACGTCTCCCCCTGCAGGAAATTATCGTTGTGCTGAATGGGTGCACTGACAGGACATACCGCAGGGCGCTTGAATTTCCAAACATTGTGATTGTGAACATTCCTGAAAAGCTTGGATATGATGTAGGACGGGGGATTGGAGCACGGCTGAGCACGGCTGACTGTGTCTTATTCGTGGACGGAGACATGCGGATTCCCGCTGTGGAGCTTTACCCGTTTCTGTCCGCGATAGAACGTGGCTGCGATGTGGCGTTGAATCACTTGACCCCGCTCCTGCCTCCGTTCAAAAGACAGGACAGTGTGACCCGGTGCAAGGGCTCCCTGAACAGGCTGTTGAAGCGCCCCGACTTGGGGCGCGACTCGATGACAGCTGTTCCTCATGCCCTTTCCCGCCGCTGTCTGAAAGAGATCGGAGCAGAGTTGCTTGCTGTACCTCCGTTGGCACAGGCCGCCGCGATGCTGAAAGGGATGAAGGTTGCTCCTGCTCATACCGTAGATGTGCTCAGCCGTAACAGAGGGCGCAATTCCTTGAACCAGGGAGCCGGTAATCCGGTGGAAGCGCTGATTGTGGGCGATCATGCCGAAGCTGTGGCTTATGTGCTCTCCATGACGGGGAGAGGCAGGATTCCGGCGTCTCCATCCATGGTCCGGGTTGACCTGGCCAGAAGGAGGAATGGGTTATCGCGTTGACCAGTATTATTATTCCAACCTACAATGGCCTGCATTTGCTGCGGCCGTGCGTGGATGCAATCCGCAATTTTACAGGCACCCCTTATGAAATCATTGTTGTTGACAACGGTTCGAGTGACGGAACATGGGCTTATTGTGAAAAAGAGCGGATCATCAGCATTTGGAATCCGGACAATCGCGGCTATGCGGCCGCCTGTAATATGGGATTAAAGCTGGCTGCGGGGGATCATCTGCTTCTGATGAACAATGACGTGACCGTGATGCCGGGCTGGCTGAACAATTTGCATACTGCGCTGCACAGCAGCAAGCATGTCGGAATGGTGGGACCTGTTACTAATTATGCTAGCGGCATTCAGCAGGTGGAGACCGGAGCGGACAGCATGGAAGCTTTTCTGCACTTTGCCACAGGCAACAATCGGAGCGATCCGACCCGCTGGATCGAAACGGAAAGGCTTGTGGGCCTCTGCCTTTTATTCCGCAGGGAGCTGCTGGAGAGGGTAGGGTATCTGGATGAGATCTTCAGCGGTGGCCATTATGAGGATGACGACTACTGCTTCAGGGTTCGGGCGCATGGATTCCGCTTGCTTGCATGCGGCGATTGCTTTGTCCATCATAAGGGAAGCGCAAGCTTCAAATTGATGGAAGAGGAAGCGTTGAAGGAACTGATACAGCGTAATTATCAACGGTTTGTAGATAAATGGCGGGTGGATCCCGGACGTTATATCAAAAAAACGACAGGAGCTGCCAAGTCCGTGTTTTAGGGGAAAAAGGGGAGTTCATTGAATGTACGTCGATATATATTTTTCTTAAGAACAAGGAGCCCTGATTTTGAATAGGTATGTATAGACGTCAGCACAGATTCTGTGCATGCTGGTAAGCGATTTGGAATCAGGGGTAAATCGGAGCAAGGGGGAAAAGTTATGGAACAGAAGGTTAATGAAATTATGCAGCATATATCCCAAGCCCAAGAACAGCTGGCCAGGTTGCTGGATACGGAAAGACATGTCACCGTCCGCATGGCGCAAATTATTCATAATTTACCGGATGAGGACCCGGATTTCGGCAGTTTGGAAGGGCTGATGGACAACTCGTCTGCAGTGAATAAAAGCGTGATCGATTACCTGAATGGTCTCGCCGATCTGCAGGATTCCATGGCGGAGCTTCTGGAGAGGGTAAAGAAGGAAATGAACGTACAGGACGAGGAGTAGATGTGAATCGGGCGGTGAGCAAAGCATGAGCAGAGAACAGGCCATGATGCGTATGCTGGAATCCGCTGCCAAAATGCAGTGGGATATCGCTATGATTCTGGAGGCCAAAACAGTTGAAGCTGAGAAGGCCCGCAACTGGATCATCAATCATGTCGGAGTTCAGACTTTCGAGCAGCACGAGGACCAGCTTAAAAAGCCGCTGGAAATTCACAGGCAGCTGGTCGAAATGCTGGAGGGGTTAACCCGCGTGCAGGCAGGGCTCTGCAATAACATGAAGGCACTGCTGGATGCAGACGAAGGTTCCGGTTCGGGCGGCATGGGCGGATTTATGGGAGATGCCATGAGCGGGGAAGATTTCGATACATGAACCGGAGAAGCGAGCAGGAGGTAAAGCTTTCGTTTCTGGAATCGATTGCTGCAAGCCAGCAGGCTGTAGCAAGGATGATGAACAGTGTATCGGACGTCATTCCCCATTCGGGCATGTCAGCCAAAAGTCTGGAGGAAACGCTTTGTCTTCTGGCGTCCTACCAGGAACAGATTACCCGTATGATCAAAGTCACAGGGATCTCGTTGAATCGGCAGGTGAAGGGAAACCCCGCCCTGCCGTGGATGAGCAGGATGAAAGGTTTATATGCCCCTGTGTCAGACCGGCATGCAAGGAAGGAGGAATCGTATGAAACTGAAACTTAGCCTCAGGAAGAAAACAGGCAAAAAAAGATTGGGCTACGGAAAATCCCTTTTAAAGAGAAGAAGCATACGCAGGCCGAAAGTACGGAGAAGAGGACTGCTCCGGCGTAAACGAACGCCAAAGCCATTGAGACGACGGCGCTTTCTTCGTCCAAAGCAGCGTGTCCACCCGCGGGATTTTACAGTTCCGGTCGAAACGTCCACGGTTCCTGCCCAAGCACCGGTAATTGACTCGCAGGCAGTGGGCGTCGCACCCGGCACAATGCTGCCCCATGATGCAACGGCATTCAATAAAGGATATGAGGATGCTTACCAGGAAGGTTTTGATCAAGGTTTTGCAAAAGGCTACGAAGAAGGCAGCAGTCTGTCCAATCAGGCGTAGGCCCTTATAGGCGAACGTTAAAAACGGCAATCAGCCGCAGGCATCTGCTTGTGGCTGGCTGCCGTTTTTCTTTTTTTGATATCTAAAGGGTTGTTTCTATGTCATAGGCGGATTAAGAGTGGACAATCGCCATTTTTTGTCCTTACGGAGACAGTCGTCCATGATACCTCTTACGCTGCGGCATATATAGGTTAAGAGACGGAAGTCGAGTCTACAAGAAGACGGGTGATGCTGGTGGCGAAACGTCGAAGGATAAAAAGGAGAGACAGTTTATTCCGCCTCGGCTACAGCGAGGGAAGGAGACTGGGAGGCTGCCAGGCGATGGTGGAGCGTACCCCTGTATATCCGCAGATGATAGATTGCCGGGTTCTGTTCATCCCTCAAGGGTTCCAGGCCATAGATGGAGGAGTGGCTGAGGCACTTCAGCGGTGTACAAAAGAGTGTCTGATAGGGACGCCGGAAACGATGCTTGAGACGGCAGCGGCCTTTCGCCCCGACTTTATGCTGGTTATGAACGGGCTACATGTGTTTCCGCCAGATCATTTTGAACAGGTTCAGAACATAAGGGCACTTGGTATTCGAACGGGGATCTGGTTTGCGGATGATCCCTACTTTACAGAAGAAACTTCCGTCATCGCGCTGCAGTATGATGTTGTATTTACCCACGAGATGTCCTGTGTCTCGTTTTACCGGTCGCTTGGCGCCGAACATGTTCACTACATGCCTCTTGGGGTGGATGAGCAGATTTTTCGTCCCCGCCGCGTCGACTTCCAATATGATGTCTGTTTCATAGGGAGTGGATTCTGGAACAGGGTGGAGCTGTTTGATCAGCTTGCGCCTTTTCTGGCGGATAAAAAGGTGATGATTGCAGGCGGACATTGGAACCGTCTGAAGCGAACCGATCTGCTCGGAAAGTTTATCCGGGACGGCTGGATGGAGCCGACGGAGACGGTGAATTATTACAATGCTTCGAAGATTGTGATTAATCTTCACCGTCCCAGCGAAATGGGTATGGACAACAAAAACACCTACCGGCAGTCTGCGATGTCGATCAATCCGCGAACCTACGAGATCAGCGCGTGCGGGACATTACAGTTGACCGATATACGTGATGACTTGGGCAATCATTACCGGCCTGGATATGATCTCGAAACGTTCGAGAATGCAGATGAGTTAAAGGCCAAAATAAACTACTACCTGAAACACAGCATGCAGCGTGAGCATATTGCCTGGCGGGGCGTGCATACGACACGACAAAACCATACGTTTACAAGCCGAATACCGAAGCTGCTGAACTTTGCCTTGAGTTAGAGCATCCGGAATCCCAACGAACAGGAGTGAACTGCATGGAAGAGCAGCAACCGGTAAATGTAAATTCATTGGCTGCGGCTGTCTCCTACAATAGAGGACGTGAAAGCGGGATGCATGCCGGCTATGAAGAAGGTTATTTCAGGGGGAGAGCGAATGCCATTGCCGCCCGCAGGGGAAGAGCGTTCCCGGTACGCCCGCTGCACATTTTGTATGTGTCCTCCGGCAAGCTGTATCCGTATTCGCCGATAGATCAGGCCATTATTGCAACCCTGCAGGATATGGTGCGGCAGGTGACGATTGCGGATCCGCGCCAGCAGCTTGCCGATATTGCCGCTCAGGTTAAACCAGATCTCGTATTGGCGCTGGATGGCATGGAGATTCCATTACACCAGGTAGATGATATTCGCAACAAAGGCATCCGGACTGCTGTATGGCTGACAGATGATCCCTATTATACCGACACAACATCCCAAATGGCTCCCCACTTTGATGATATCTTCACCCTGGAGATCAATTGCATTGATCTTTACCGCCAGTTGGGCTGCTCCTCTGTACACTATTTACCCTTCGCAGCTTACCGGGGCCATTACTTTCCTTTGACAGTTCCGTCCGTCGTACGTCGGGATGTTAACTTCACAGGTTCAGCATACTGGAGCCGCGTCTATTTCATGAATCCAATCATGCCGCAGCTGATGTCCTACAATACGGGAATTAACGGCCTCTGGTGGGACCGGATCGAAAACTATCATCAGTACGCCAGCAAAATCGATGTGAACAAGTGGCACGGGCCGGAGGATACCAATCAACTGTACAACGGCTCCAAAATTGTTATTAATCTGCATCGTTCACATTTGGATGAATCGGTTAACAATAATACTATTTTGAAAATTCCGGCAGCTTCTCCTAATCCGAGATGCTTTGAGATCTGTGCGGCATCAGCCTTTCAGCTCACGGATGCGCGGGACAACATGGCCAGTTTCTATAAGCCGGGAGAGGAAATCGAAACCTACAGTACACCGCAGGAGTTGATCGAAAAGATCGAATACTATCTCACCCATGATAAGGAGCGCCAAGAGATCGCGCTGAGAGGTCTTGAACGGACATTGAAGGAACATACGTATGCCCATAGGCTTCATCAGATGCTTTCCATCCTGTTTCCATAACGGAGGCGCTGCATTGAAGCAGGAGAAAGGAGGCCGATGGCAATGAAACCTCGTATGATGCTGTTCAGCCACGTCAGTAATGCTTTTACAATAACGGGCGCCGAAAGGCTGCTCCTGCGATTCTGCCAAGAAATGTCCGCTTATTTTGACTGTGTGCTGGTCGCCCCGGTTGAAGGGAAATTAACGGCGGAATCGCGGAAAAAGGGAATCACTGTCGAGATTCATGCTTTTCCGCTCCTTTACAACATGTACACACCTTATGAGGGATTGGAACATGAAGTGGAGCAACTGAGGAATGATCCTTTTTTTGAAAAAATTGTGCATCTGATCAGAAGTTCGCAGCCGGATTTGGTTCTAACCAATACATGTGTGAATGTGCTGCCTGCCATGGCCGCTAAAACGGTTGGCGTTCCCGTTGTATGGAAAATCACGGAAGTGATCAGAACCAATGAACACACTGCTGCGGCAGTACGGGTGCTCGACCGGTACAGTGACTGGGTTATTGGTATATCGCATACGGTGCTCACTCCTCTGATGCGGGGATTGCCGGATGGAAAAACAAGCGTGGTCGAGCCTTCGCGAAGCATTAGTGCAGAGGAATTGGAACAGTTGAGCCTTGTTAGAGAAAAAAAGAGGGCTCAGTTGGGCCTGAAGGGCTCCCATTTTTGTGTAGGGTATATCTCTTCATTTATTTATGAGGCCAAAGGCCTGCTGTACTTTGTTGAAATGGCTTTAAAGCTGTGCAGCCGCTACCCGCAGTGCAGGTTCTGGATTATCGGCAAACCTTCGGATTCCATTTATTATTCGCAATGTATTTCGATGATCCGGCAATCAGGGTATAGCAAAAGGTTTATCCTGACCAGCTTTGAAGCTTCCCTGACGAAGGTGTACGGCGTAATGGATGCAGTAGTGGTTCCGAGCATGGTGGAGGAAGGCTTCGGTCTCACCGCACTTGAGGGGCTGATGTATGGCAGACCGGTCGTTGCCTTTGCTCAGGGCGGACTGGCCGAGCTGATGCAGCAGACGGGCAACGCGGAGTTTCTGGTTGAGCCCGGGAACAGCGACGGTCTGGTGGCCTCCGTGTCCCGATTCATCAGCAACCCGGAGGAATGCAGAGCGATAGGCTGGCGCAACCGGCTGGAGGCTGACCGGATATACGGGTTGGAGGCTTATCAAGGCAAGTTAAGAGGCATGGTCGAGCGGTGGATGAATGAACGGCCGCAGTGGTTTAGTCCACAGCGGTTATACGAAGCGGCTGCGGGGCCGCCGATCCAGCCGGCGGAGGCAGAGGTGCAGCCGAATGCAGTCGTACAGGATGCGGCCAGGCCTGCTCAACCTGCGCCGAACAAACGCGGAACGGCACGCCTCCGCAGGAAAGCACGGTTAATCCGCAGCATAACCCGGCGCGGGAAGAAAAGAAGCCGCCTTTCGGACCGGCGCAAGCGCAGGCTTCCCAAACGGGCCGCGACCGGACGGCGCAAACAGAGACTGGCAAGGAAAGGCAGAATGAACACCGGCTCGCGCAGAAAGGGGGCGGGCAGATGAAAATACTGACGATTCTGGGTACAAGACCCGAGATTATCCGCCTTAGCCTGATTATACGAAAATTAGATAGGTGGGCTGAAAAGCATGTACTCGTGCACACCGGGCAGAACTACACCGAAAGTTTGAGCGGGCAGTTTTTTCGTGAGCTGGGTCTTCGCAAGCCGGATTATGTGCTGCAGGAAAAAGCGGGCAGCCTTGGATCTCAGTTGTCCGCCATGTTCTCAAGTATGGAAGAGATCCTGCTGCGGGAGCAACCGGACCGTGTACTGCTGCTGGGGGATACGAACAGCGCGTTATGCGCTGTGATGGCCGAACGACTAGGCTTTCCTGTGGTGCATATGGAAGCCGGCAACCGCTGCTTCGATCTGGATGTGCCTGAGGAGAAGAACAGGAAGATCATCGATGCCATTTCAAGCATCAATATGCCTTACACGGAGCAAAGCAAGCAGCACCTGCTCCGCGAAGGTTTTCCCGTACAGCGGATTATCCTCACTGGGAATCCGATTTATGAAGTCATGAAGCACTACGACCCCCAGATCAACAGCAGTGATATATTGACAAAGCTTGGCCTTTCCAAGAACGGCTATTTTCTGGTTACTGCACACCGTGCGGAAAATGTGGACCATGCTCCTCATCTCAAAGCGATTCTGGAGGGGCTTCACAGGATCGCGGAAAGATTCGGGCAGCGGATGATTTGCAGTCTTCACCCCCGTACGGCTACAAAAATCGCAGCCTTTCCGGAAATCAGCCTGCACCCGTTAATTGAACTGCATGAGCCTTTCGGTTTCTTCGATTTTGTTCATCTGGAGTGTCATGCGCGTTGTGTGCTGACCGATAGCGGGACCGTGCAGGAAGAATGTTGTGTTCTGCAGGTGCCGACGGTCACGATGCGCCGGACGACAGAACGGCCGGAAACCGTGGATTGCGGCAGCAATGTCGTGTCAGGTCTTGATGGATCTGCCATCGAACGTGCGACGGTGCTGATGACGGAGATGAACAAAGGCTGGCTGTGTCCAGCCGGATACCTGGTCGAAGATGTTTCCGATAAAGTGGTCAAATATTTGCTTGGGGGGGAAAGGCATGTTCAAAAATAAACGGATTCTGGTTACTGGCGGCACGGGTTCATGGGGTTATGAGCTTATTGCGCAGTTGCTGCAGTTCGAGCCTCGCGAGATCATCGTGTTCTCGCGCGGGGAGTCCAGCCAGGTCACGATGAGCAGGCATTTCGAGGACAGCCGGCTCAGCTTCTGTATCGGAGATATCCGGGACAGGGAAGCTCTTATGACAGCCTGCCAGGGGGTGGATTACGTGTATCACCTGGCTGCGTTAAAGCATGTTCCGATCTGTGAGGATCAGCCCTATGAAGCTCTTAAAACGAACGTTGTAGGCACGCAGAACGTGATCGAGGCAGCACTGGCCAATAAGGTGGAAAAGGTCATTTACATTTCGACGGACAAGGCGGCCAACCCCTCAAACTTTTATGGAATGACTAAAGCTATTGGCGAGAAGCTGATTGTTTATGCCAACCTGCTTAACGGCCCGACCAAATTTGTCACGGTGCGGGGAGGCAATGTGCTTGGCACGAATGGAAGCGTCGTTCATCTGTTCCAAAGCCAGATTCGGCAAAAGGGTGTCATCTCCATCACGGATATGAATATGACCCGCTTCTTTATTACACTGAGCGACGCCATATCCCTTCTCTTCAAGGCTTCCATCGAAAGTGTAGGGGGCGAAATCTTTATCATCACCATGCCGACGTGCAGAATCGTCGATTTGGCCCATGTGCTAATTGAAGCTTCGGGCGTGAAAAATGTGCAGATTGTTGAAAGGGGTACTCGCCCTGGCGAGAAAATTCATGAAATTCTGATGAGCGATTTCGAAAGCAAATCAACCGTCGTGTACGACGATCAGTACCTGATTATCCTGCCTACGCTGAATATACCGGGTCTTAAGGAGCGTTACCAGCATTGCCCGCCGGTCTCGTTCAGCAGCTTCAGTTCGGAGTATAATCTGATGTCCGAAGACGAGATTCGGGCCATTCTGCGGCAGGGAGGCTTCATCAGATGAAGATTCTCGTTTTTGGCGGGAATGGAATGGCAGGACATATGCTGGTTCAATATTTCAGACAACAGGAGGAGCATCGCGTGTATTACACGACACGCGATGCGGAGGATACAGATGGTTTGCTGCTGGACGCTGCGGATTTCGGCATGGTGGAGTCCATCATCAAGACCGTACAACCATCTGTCATTATTAACGCGGTGGGCGTCCTGAATCAGTTTGCTGAGCAAGACAAAGTGAGAGCCTACGAGCTCAACGGCATTTTGCCGCATCGGCTGCGGAAAGCAGCCGATCTCGTCGGCGCGAAGCTTGTTCATATCAGTTCGGATTGTGTGTTCTCCGGTACACGCGGAGGTTACGCAGAACGGGATCAGCCTGATGGGACCAGTGTCTATTCACAATCGAAGGCACTTGGAGAGGTTGTAGAGGCCGGACATTTGACGATACGGACATCCATTATCGGCCCTGAAATTCGTGATGGCGGCATTGGCCTGTTTCAATGGTTCATGCGGCAAAAAGGTGAAGTTACCGGATACCGGCAGGTGATGTGGAATGGAGTGACCACACTCGAACTGGCCAAGGCCATCGATGTTCTTGTAAAGCAGGAGCTGTCCGGCCTCGTTCATCTGGCATGTCCGCGGCCTGTGAGTAAGCATGATTTACTGCAGCTGATGCAGAAAATCTGGGGCAAAGAAGATGTGTCCATTATTCCGGTGGATATGCCAGTTCAAGACCGGACGCTGCAGTCTACGCGCCCGGACATGAAGTATGTTGTTCCCGATTACCGCGATATGCTGGAGGAATTGCTCTTATGGATAAGAAATCCCCGAGAATGCCAGTCATTCTGATTACCGGTGCCGCCGGATTTACTGGCTTAAACGCTTGTCTTCACTTTGCTTCGATCGGCATGAGCGTTGCGGGACTCGTTCGCGAGTCCCGGAAGCAGCCCGAAGGCTTGGATAATGTGGTCTATTACCAGTGTGATCTTCTGGATCATCAGCGTTTGCGGGAGCTTGTCGCCAGTCTCAATCCGGATTATGTTCTCCACCTTGGCGGCAAAAATGCGGTGTCCGAATCATGGGAGCATCCTGTTCGTTTTATGGAGGCCAACGTGATGGGTACGGTGTATCTGCTTGATGCGTTGCGCCAGCTTCCGCAGTGCAGAATTTTGGTGGCTGGCTCCAGACTGAAGGCATCGCTTGAAGCACCAGAGCGTGTTGTTCACCCGTATGGTCTCAGTAAAGGGCTGCAGCAGGCTGCAGCCCGGTCCTGGTCCGTTCTGTTCAAGCAGGAGGTTGTGACGGCAGAGTCCTCCAATTTGATCGGGCCGGGGCCATCCACCGGGTTTTGCGCTCTGCTGGCACGTCATATTGTCCGTTCCGAGCGGAAAGAATCCCCGGGACCTTTCCGTGTCTCCTCACGAAAGGCGGTCCGCGATTTCCTGGATGTCCGCGATGCGCTGCGGGCCTACCAGCTGCTGTTGGAGCAGGGAGAGAGCGGAAAGGTCTATCCGGTGTGCTCGGGAATCGAACAGGAGCTTGGCACCGTGGTCGATCACATGCTGTCACTGTCCGGGAGCGGCCGGCAGGCGGAAATTGAATGGGGGCAGGATGGGGAGGCAGCCCCAGGACAGCTGCAACGGGCGGAATGGCTGGAGGCAAAGGGCTGGAGTCCGTCTATTCCATTACACCAATCGCTGGCTGATTGTCTGGATTATTTTCGAAACGGAGAGGAAGGAGAGTCATGAGATCCAGACCGAAGGTATCGATCATTATTCCATTTTACAACTGCAATTACGTTGAACAGGCTCTGGACAGCGCATTGAACCAGAGCTACCGGGCGATTGAAGTCATTCTTGTGGATGATGGTTCGACGAATCATAAGGACAGGGTGAAGCCTTACCTCAAACATATTTACTATCTTGGCAAGTCTAACGGCGGCACTGCGAGTGCGTTAAATCACGGCATCCGTCATGCATCCGGAGACTATATTACGTGGCTGAGCTCAGATGATGTCTTTCACCCCGATAAAATCAATAATCAGGTTTATTTTATGCTGGAGTATAAGTCCTTCATCTCCCATACCAATTTTAATTATATCGATGACCAGGGCAAGGTAACAAAGCTGCGCGCGGGCGAGCCGTTTATCTCTACCAGGCAGTTTCTGGAGTGCTTTGCCACGGCCAACCCGGTGAATGGATGTACAGTCATGTTCAAAAGGGAACTGTTTGGTCGAATCGGCCTGTTCGATGAGACCCTTCCTTACACGCACGATCTGGATATGTGGTACCGTGTTCTGCTCGGCGGCCATTTTACGATGTATCTGGATATGGCTTTGACGAATTATCGTGTGCATAACCAAATGGGCACACAACTGCATTCGGCTAAAATCAAACCGGAGTATGATCAGTTACAGGCCCGTTACCAGCCCCGCTTTCAGGAAATGCTGCGACGCATTTGCGTTTGAGTCGTCAGATCTAAGTGAAGGACAGGCGAAGGGAAAGGGAGGAAAATTATGAGAGTTATGGTAACTAGTGCTTTATACAGCAGGATATTTGGTGTTCGGCAGCCACACCCGGATATATATGTGGACTATAACATCTGGAACAAGATCAATATGGAACTCCCTCCAGGGTATACAGTGCCCGATCCGAGGATTCTGGCAGTTCTTGTCGGAAAGGCGTAAATAACATGTAAGGACCTCGCCTGAAAGCGGCATCCTTCAGAAAGGAGTGATGAACTGTTGAATATTTTACTGGCAACGTATTGGCCGATTCCCCATGTGGGAGGGGTCTGGCCGTTTATGCTGCAGATCAAGCGCGAACTGGAGAAGCTGGGGCATACCGTCGATTTGTTCGGGAATGCGCCGGGCAGTACTAAATATCATATGGTCAACCAGGGGAAAGAAGTCAGCAAGGAGAGCATCTTTCCTATGTTGAGTAAAAATCTTAATGAAACGACGGCCCCCCTCATGCATATGGATACTTGGGTTTATAATGCAGAGTTGGACCGGTATTGCATGGAGTTGTCTGCGGCATATTTCGGATTGGATCATTACGACATCATTCATACACAGGACATCATTTCAACGCGTGCAATGAGCAGGGTGAAAAGAAAGCATACCGCCTTGGTTGCCACCATCCACGGCTCGGTTGCAAGGGAAATCAGGCTTGTGAATCTGGACGCCGGATACCGGCAATCGCCGGTATGGAAATACTACTGGGCTTTGGAGCATTTCGGAGGTGTGTCCACGGATGCAACAATAACTTCAACCAACTGGCTGAAGAACATTCTTGTGGAGGAGTTTGCGGTCCCCGAGCAGAAGATCAGCACTTTCCAATACGGTCTGGATTTCGATCAATTCTGGTCTGTCTGCGCCAGCGGCACTGATATGGCTGCTCCTCCCGGAAAGAAGGTGATGATTTGTCCTGCCCGTCTGGTGTATATTAAAGGGCTGCATTTTCTCATTTCCGCTCTGCAGCAGCTCAAGCAGCGCCGAAGCGACTGGGTGTGCTGGATCGCAGGGGACGGGGAGAAGAAAGAGGAACTGATGCAGCAGGCGCTGCAGGCGGGACTCGGTGGGGATGTCCTTTTTCTTGGGAGCCGGGAAGATGTTCCCGCCTTGCTTCAGCAGGCTGATATCTTTGTACATCCCAGTGTTCAGGATAATATGCCTTTTTCGGTGATGGAGGCTCAAGTTTCAGGATTGCCTGCTGTTGTGTCCAATGCCGGAGGGCTTCCGGAAATGGTCCAGCACGAAGTTACAGGTCTCGTCTCACCCGTGGGAGATGTAAATGCGTTAGCCTCTCAGCTTGAATATCTTCTGTCTCGCGATGATGTTCGAGCCCAAATGGGAGCGGCGGCTAAAGCATGGGGGACGGCACACTGGTCAATGGATCAAATGATCGGAAAATATATTCAGACTTATGAGAGTGTTTCAAATAAAGTATATAGATGAAGGATACAGGCGAAGGGAAAGGAAGGAAAACCATGAAAGTTAAAGTGATTAGTGATTTCTTTAACGGGATATTTACTGTTCGGCAGCCGCACCCGGATCTGTATGTGGACTATAACATCTGGAATAAGATCAACATGGGACTCCATGAAGAGTATACATTGCCAGATCAGACGCTTCTGTCACTCTTGCTGGAAGAGGGTAAATAACCTTTTAAAAAACCTCGCCTGAATGCCATGCGACCATCTTGGGTGAGGTTTTCTTTGCGGAATCATCTTTACAGGGAGTGAAAGTCTATTGAATATTTTACTTGCAACATACTGGCCGATTCCCCATTTAGGCGGAGTCTGGCCGTTTATGCTGCAGATCAAGCGCGGATTGGAGAAACTTGGGCATACCGTCGATCTGCTTGGAAATGGAATGGATCCTCCTAAATTTCAAATGGTCAACCAGGGGAGGGGGCTGGGTAAGGAGTTCATCCTTCCTGTGCTGGAAAGAGAGCTTAATGGGGCGACGGTTCCCTTGCTGCATGTGAATGCCTGGGTTCGCGGAATAGAAATGGACCGGTATTGCATGGAGCTGTCGGCGGCTTATTTTGGGCTGGACCATTACGATATCATTCATACACAGGATGCCATCTCAACGATTGCTATGAGCAGGGTGAAAGGCAAACATACCCCCTTGGTTGCCAGCATCCACGGCTCGATTGCAAGGGAAGTCATGCTTGGTCTGGAACGGGATCAGGGATCCGCATGCCGGCAATCGCCGGTGTGGAAATATTACTGGGGTTTGGAGCATTACGGAGGCGTGTCCGCGGATGTAACGATAGCTTCAACCAACTGGATGAAGAACATTCTTGTACAGCAGTTTGCGGTTCCCGAGCAGCAAATTACTGTCTTCCAATATGGTCTGAACACCGATAAATTCTGGTCCGTCTGCGCCAGCGGCACCGATATGGCCGCTCCTCCCGGAAAGAAGGTGATGATTTGTCCTGCCCGTCTGGTTTATATTAAAGGGCTGCATTTTCTCATCTCCGCTCTGCAGCAGCTGAAGCAGCGCCGAAGCGACTGGGTGTGCTGGATCGTGGGAGAAGGGGAGAAAAAAGGGGAGCTCATGCAGCAGGCGCTTCAGGCCGGAATCGGTCAGGATGTTATGTTTCTCGGTCATCGGATGGATATTCCCGCTTTGCTCCAGAAAGCAGATATCTTTGTACACCCCAGCATTCAGGATAACATGCCTTTTTCGGTGATAGAGGCGCAGATACTGGGATTGCCGGCTGTTGTGTCCAATGCCGGAGGGCTGCCGGAAATGGTTCAGCACGAAGTGACAGGCCTCGTCTCACCCGTGGGAGATGTAAATGCGTTAGCCTCCCATCTTGAATATCTTCTGTCTAACGATGAAGCTCGAGTCAATATGGGAGCAGCGGCTAAAGCGTGGGGGGCAGCACATTGGTCAATAGATCAAATGATTGGAAGAATTCTTCAGGTTTATGAGCAGGTTTCAGAGCAGGCGAAAGAAAAGGGAGGAGTACGATGAGAGTTCAAGTGATCAGTGATTTATACAACGGGATATTTGCAGTTCAGCAGTCACATCCGGATCTGTATGTGGATTATAGCATTTGGAACAGGATCAATATGGGACTTCCGGAAAAGTATATATTGCCTGATCAGAGGATTTTGACAGTTTTGCTGGAAGGACCCAAATAGGGAGTGAAGGTCTATTGAATATTTTACTGGCCATGTATTGGCCGATTCCCCATTTGGGCGGAGTCTGGCCGTTTATGCTGCAGATCAAGCGTGAATTGGAGTTGCTCGGACATCATGTTGATCTGTTTGGGAACTCGCCGGATGGTACTAAATATCATATTGTCAACCAGGGGAGGGAACTGAGCAAGGAGTTCATTCTGCCTTTGCAGGAAAGAAAGCTTAATGAGGCAGCCAGCCCCCTGCTGCATGTGGATAGCTGGGTTCGCAATGTTGAGCTGGACCGGTACTGCATGGAGCTGTCTGCGGCATATTTTGGCCTGGATCATTACGACCTCATTCATACGCAGGATGTCATTTCAACGCTGGCCATGAACAGGGTGAAAAGCAAACATACAGCCCTGGTTGCCACCATCCATGGCTCGCTTGCCAGAGAATTTATGCTTTGGCAGCAAGACTCCGGATACCGGGAATCGCCGGTGTGGAAATACTATTGGGCCTTGGAGCATAACGGAGCTGCTGCAGCGGATGTAACAATAACTCCTACCCATTGGTTGAAAAATATTCTTGTGCAAGATTTTGCGGTTCCCGAACAGCAAGTCAGCACCATCTCAAATGGTTTGGACACCGATAAATTCTGGTCTGTTTGTGCCCAAGGCACCGATCTAACCGCTCCTGACGGAAAAAAGGTGATGATTTGTCCTGCCCGTCTGGTGCATATTAAAGGGTTGCATTTCCTCATCTCTGCTCTGCAATTGCTGAAGCAGCGCCGGAGCGACTGGGTGTGCTGGATTCCAGGGGAAGGGGACAAGAAAGAGGAACTGATACAGCAGGCGTTGGCGGCGGGAATCGCTGAAGATGTTGTGTTTCTCGGACAGCGTAAGGATGTCCCTGCCTTGCTGCAGCAGGCAGATATCTTTGTACACCCCAGCATTCAGGACAACATGCCTTTTTCAGTGATGGAGGCTCAGGTTGCCGGATTGCCGGCTGTTGTATCCAATGCCGGGGGGCTGCCGGAAATGGTTCAGCACGAAGTGACAGGCCTCGTTTCAGCTGTAGGGGAAGTAGAGACGTTAGCCTCCCATCTTGAGTTTCTGCTGGTTCATGATGAAGTTCGTGCCAACATGGGAGCTGCGGCTAAAGCGTGGGGGACAGAGCATTGGTCACTGGAGCACATGATTGGAAGATATCTTCAGGCTTATCAGAGGGCGCTTAGGCTGATTAGATAATTCTGTCCAAAAACACCTCATCCGAAGGGCACGTGAGTTCATTCGGCGTGAGGTGTTCGGAGGTTATCTTTCAGACAGGGGGAGATGATCTATTGAATATTTTACTGGCAACGTACTGGCCGATCCCCCATTTGGGCGGGGTCTGGCCGTTTATGCTGCAGGTCAAGCGCAGACTGGAGCAGCTTGGACATACCGTCGATCTGTTCGGGAATGGGCCGGATTCCCCTAAATATTATATTGTCAACCAGGAGAGGGAATTGAGCAAGGAGTTCATTCTGCCTATGCTGCAAAGAAAGCTTAATGAGAATGCGAATCCCCTGCTGAATATGGACCCCTGGGTTCGCAATGTCGAGCTGGACCGATACTGCCTGGAGCTGTCCGCGGCTTATTTCGGGTTGGACCATTATGATATCATTCATGCACAGGATGTCATCTCAGCGCTTGCCATGAGCAGGGTGAAAAGCAAACATACAGCCTTGGTTGCCAATGTTCACGGCTCACTAGCAAGCGAAGTTATACTTTTATTGCAACGGAATCAGGACCCCGGTTACCGGGAATCGCCGGTGTGGAAATACTACTGGGCTTTGGAGCATTACGGATCTGCTGCCGCAGATGTAACGATAACTTCAACCACCTGGATGAAGAACATTCTTATGCAGAATTTTTCGGTTCCCGAACAGCAAATCAGCACCTTCCCATACGGTCTGGACACCGATCAATTCTGGTCCATCTGTGCCCAAGGCACCGATCTAACCGCTCCTGATGGAAAAAAGGTGATTATTTGTCCTGCCCGTCTGGTTTATATTAAAGGGCTTCATTTTCTCATCTCCGCGCTGCAGCTCCTGAATCAGCGCCGCAGCGACTGGGTGTGCTGGATCGTAGGGGAAGGGGACAAGAAAGAGGATCTGATGAAACAGGCAATTCAGGCCGGAGTCGCCGGGAATGTTGTGTTTCTCGGCCATCGTTCGGATATTCCCGCTCTGCTCCAGCAGGCGGATATCTTTGTACACCCCAGCATTCAGGATAACCAGCCTTTTTCAGTGATGGAGGCCCAGGTATCAGGGTTGCCCGTTGTTGTGTCCAATGCGGGGGGGCTGCCAGAGATGGTTCAGCACGAAGTGACAGGCCTCGTCTCACCCGTGGGGGATGTAAATATGTTAGCCTCCCATCTTGAGTTTCTTCTGGCTCATGATGAAGTGCGTGCCAATATGGGAGCTGCAGCTAAAGCGTGGGGGACAGAGTATTGGTCAATGGACCTAATGATCGGAAATCTTCTTAAGGTTTATCAGAGGGCGCTTTGGCCAAACAAAAATTCTGATTACACACATCTGAACTGAATAATGAATTGAACTGTACGTATCAGAAAATTATGATATAAAAAAAACACCCCCTATAATTCATTGGTTCCCAGGGGGTGTTTTCCAATGTCTATTATAGGGGGTGTACTTTCAGTCTTTCCCCTCTCATCTATTCCAAAATCGTAAAGTCCCTGTTCGTATGACTGGCAATAATCGTACTGTCTTTCATAAGCTCTACGAGGACAAGCAGGGTATCCTTATTCCGGGTATTCGACACAACTTGCAGGATGAATGGGTTTCCATTTGTAGCAATGT
Organism: Paenibacillus enshidis; assembly: GCF_042136365.1. Classification (NCBI taxonomy): domain Bacteria; kingdom Bacillati; phylum Bacillota; class Bacilli; order Caryophanales; family Paenibacillaceae; genus Paenibacillus; species Paenibacillus enshidis. The sequence goes on from NZ_JBHHMI010000007.1 coordinate 129,725, forward strand.
TTTTAATCATGAATAAAGACGGAAAATCGTTCTGAGTCTTCAGGGTGCGGAGCTCACGCAGCAGTAGGCCGTTGGGGCTGTCTACCTCCACCAAAACGTCAGTTTGGTGTAAGCCACAGTTCTGGATGGTTATTTGTATGCTGTCAATATCTTGGCTTGGACAATGAATATGCTGTCCGGTGGACAAGCGGAATACAGACATAGGTAAAGCCTCCTTTTTAGCTGGCTGCTCTCATTATATGGTGAAAAAGGAATACCGGCTTGGATGATTGCCTTTTTTGAAATAATCCTGTATTGGTCCATACTCTTGGTCGAAATCATGCATTTAATGAGTTATCAAATGCCATTTTCAAATAGATCAGGAGGGTGAGGTCAGTGAAGGCTGTTGTAACCGGAGGAGCCGGATTTATCGGGACCCATCTTGTCCGTGCCCTGACCGATTCCGGATACGAGGTGCACGTGCTGGATAATCTTTCGAGCGGAAGTACTGCGGGACTGGATGCAAGAGCGGTGTTTCATCAGATGGATATCCGCAGCATGGAGGCCAGTGAGATCGTCAAGCAGGAACGCCCTGACGTTGTCTTTCATCTTGCTGCTCAGGCAGACGTTCAGCATTCCATTCGGCAGCCATGGCAGGATGCCGATGTTAATATTATGGGTACGCTTCGTATTCTGGAGGCTTGCAGGGAGGCGGGATGCAAGATCGTCTTTTCTTCAACGGCAGGGATATACGGAGAGCTGCAAAAGGAACGAATCGTAGAAGAAGACCCCACGGTTCCGATTTCCTGCTATGGCCAATCCAAGCTGGCTGCGGAATGTTATATCCGTTTGTTTCACCATCTTTATGGAGTAGAATACACTATTCTGCGTTACAGCAATGTATATGGGCCAGGCCAAGGGGTAAAAGGGGAGGGCGGCGTTGTAGCTCTGTTCATGGAACGGCTGGTGAAAGGGGAGCCCTTGCAAATTCACGGGGATGGCGAACAGACGAGAGATTTTATTTATGTATATGATGTTGTCAAGGCCAATATGGCCGCTGCCCGGAAAGCCAGTCAAAGCACAGTCCATGTCAGCACAGGCCGTACTTCTACGATCAACGGTTTGGCTTCCTATCTGCTCGGCCTGCATGGCAGAGGCTTGACGTCTGTGCATACACCAGCCAAAACGGGGGACATCAGGCACAGCTGTCTTGAAAATACTAAAGCCGGTATGCTGCTTGGATGGAAGCCGTCTTACAGTATTGAAAAAGGATTAAGGCAGACATATGACAGTTGGTTGAACAATGTTGGATGAACCCGATAGGACAGACAGGCAGCCCTCCGGTGACCAGCCGGAGGGCTGCTGCGGGTTAGTTACTCATAACCGTTAATTGGCTAATCCCAGTGAATGCAGCATGGAGCGGAAGGAGTGGACATAGGAATCGGCGTTCAGCAGTCCGGCGACCATGTCTATTCCCTGCTGGCGAATATGCTCGCGCAAGGCATGATTTGTTATCAACTCTGCTCCTTCTGCTGCCGCTTGATCAAGATCCCCATGCACATAAAATTTCCCCGTTTCATTATGTCTGATTAAGATTCGTACCCCGTGGGAATCGGTACTAATCACCGGACAGCGGCAGGCCATAGCCTCTGCTACTGCATAACCAAAACCCTCGAGCAGGGAAGTGGAAAGAAGAAAACCCCCGGAATCGCCGATCATGGAGTAATAATAAGGCATTTTATGATGCGGGATGTTGTTCAATTTTTCAACAACATTGGATAAGCCATGGGTACTGAGCAAGTATTCGAACTGATTCCTGTCATCCGGCTGTGAAAGGGTATCGTCATAAAACATCCACAATCCCAGGTTGGGGAATTGCTGTCGCAGCAATAAAGAAATATCTAGAAAATGTCTCCAGTTTTTATTGGGCTCAAGCCTTCCGATCCAGGCCACAACCGGATCGGAAGGGGGAATGTTTGCTATATAACGGATTGTAGAGGTGTCGAGCACATTCGGAAAAGAGAAAAGATTGAGCGACGGGCATAGCCTGGTGAACAGTTCAACAAGATACGAGGTCGTCGGCACAAGCACCCCGTTGCAGCAGTTATACAGGATCGGCGCGGCCGCGGTCACCGTACTTTCAGCCTCTTCCATAGTTGAGAATCCCTGCGATTCATAAATGAGCGCACCGTTATAGCCCGATTGGCGCAGTTTGGTCAGCAAATGAAAATCTGTGGCGATGATGATCGCATCGTATTGGTTGGAATGAACAATATTCAGAAGCTCGTTGTCGCCAGAGACGACAAATACCGGGATATCATTGTTCATCAGATTTTGCTTGCCCGTACCGATTTGGTAATACAGCAGGTGACATTCAATTCCGCTGCGCGCGAGTACTGTGCAGCGCTGGCGGTTCAGTGTTTCCATTCCGCCGCTTGGTACATAGAAGGTGAACAATATTTTAATTGTCGTTCTCCCCTTTCTGGGTGGCATGAAAAGAAATCAAATGTATTCATTCAGACGAGAGCTCCGATAATATCCAGCAGAAGTTGCGGTTATGCAGAATATGCAGGTCAGAGGAAATGTATGCATGGAATTGAAGTTCACATTTCGGACACATTTTTTTAAGCTTCCATTAAAGCGACTTTAAGCTTGGTTTATACCTGCAGCACTACGATAAAAGAATACTATCAAAAAGAAAGGATGGGGGGCATGCTTGAGGTAAACCAATTAAGCAAAAGGTTTGAAGGGGGACGCGGTGTCGGAGAACTGAACTTCTCCATGCAGCGGGGAGAGATCGTCGGTTTTCTCGGTCCGAACGGTGCAGGCAAAACGACCTCCATGCGGTTAATTACAGGTTATTTGCAGCCGACGAAGGGACAGGTTCTGCTTGACAGCATATCGGTGCATGATCAGGGACGCAGGGTGCGCTCACGCATCGGTTATTTGCCGGAAAATCCGCCGCTCTATCACGACATGACCGTTTCCGGTTATTTAAGCTTTGTAGCCAGCTTGCGGGATGTGCCAGCCAGAGGGCAGAAGGTCAGAATCAGCGAAATGATCAGCAGGCTCGGATTAAACGGGCGGGAGCGCCAACTGGTGCGCAGCCTGTCCAAAGGCTACAAACAGAGACTTGGGCTGGCCGGAGCCATCATTCACAAGCCGGATCTGCTCGTACTGGATGAGCCTACTTCCGGTCTGGATCCCAATCAGATTCTGGAAATCCGTGAGCTGATCCGTGAATTGGGAGAGCAGCATACGGTGCTGCTCAGTACCCATATCCTTCCAGAGGTGAGTACACTGTGTAACCGGGTGCTCATTATTAATCAGGGCAAGCTTGTTTTGGATGGCTCACCAGATTCGATCGGTGGCAGAGGGGATGAGCCGTTTAAGGTGGTCGTAGAGCTGAAGGGAGAAGAAAGCCGTATTCAAAGCGTGTTCAGTGCGTGGGAGCATGCAAGTGCGGAAGTGTTGAAAGATAACCCGGAAGCCGAGGTTCAAGGAACAGTCCGTCTTCTTCTGACAGGGCGATCAGGGGAGGATTTCCGTGAGCCGCTCTTTTATCAGCTGTCGGAAGCCGGTATTCCTGTCCTGGAAATGAAGAAAGAGAATATGAGTCTGGAGCAGATTTTCCAAAAGCTGACGACCAGCGAAGCCTCTGCCGGGCTTGCGCCGGTTGACGGGAAGGAGGCACAGGATGAAGAGAATGCTGGCCATCTGTCGTAAGGAGCTGCACGCTTATTTTTGGACCCCGGCCTCTTATTTTATATTGGCTGTGTATACACTGATTTCCGGTCTGTTTTTTTATACAAGTTTTGTATTTTATCAACCGAGCATCGTGGACTACAGACTTGTGCTGGGGGATACGCTTTCTCTGCTTATGTTTGTCATTCCGCTGCTGACCATGAGACTGATGGCAGAGGAATTTCGCCAGGGAACGGACGAGCTGCTGCTGACATCACCGGCTAGCGCGGCGGAAATTATGATTGGCAAGTATCTGGCCTCGTTGGTCATGATGGCGATGCTTGTTCTGCTCAGCCTGCTCTACCCTGTTATTATGTCCTATTTTGGCAATCTTGATTACAATACCGTGTTTACTTCGGCATTAGGTTTGTTTTTGCTCGGAGCAGCTATGATGGCGGTCGGGTTGTTTGCATCCACGCTGTCTCAGCACCAGATGGTGGCTGCTGTTTCAGGTATTATCCTGCTGGTGGGTCTCTGGATGCTGAATTCCTTCGGAAGCGGAAACGAACTGCGGGAATGGCTTGAGCCGTTTTCGCTGTCCGCACGTTTTAACAGCTTTATCAAAGGACTCATCAACGGCGCGGATGTTCTCTTTTATATTACACTTGCCGTTCTGTTCCTGCTGCTCAGCATACAGGTTGTCGAGCGGAAAAGGTGGAGGTGAACGGCATGAAAACATGGTTAAACCGGACCAACAGCCTGATTCTGTCGGCGGCTCTTATCGGCATCTTTATACTGTTGACGCTGTTCTTGCGTTCTTTGAGCGGCTTCCAGCTGGATCTGTCGGCAGGCAAGCAGTATACGCTGTCAGACCAGACGCTGACCGCATTGAAGAACCTTGGCGGCGAGGTGCGCATCATTGCCTTTACGGTCGGCACATCGGCCAACCAGCGTTTAAATCAGGATGTTTCGGACATGCTGGATGAATATAAAAAGCACAGCAGCAAGCTGAAAATCGAGCAGTATGATTTGAATCAGGAGCCTGCGCTGGCGCAGCAGTACGGGTTATCCTCTGCATCCATTGTGCTGGAGCAGGGAGAGCAGCGGCGGACAATCGATATCGGAACGCTTTTCCGGGCGGTCGATCAGGAAGGCAATTATGAATTTTCCGGTGAGGAGCAGCTGACCACGGCTTTGATGACCTTATCCTCTGACGAGAAGCACAAGGTTGCTTTCCTGACGGGGCATGAAGAGATTCCGCTGTCCAGTATGACAAGCCTGAATTCGGCTCTTCAGCAAAGCAATGTCACCGCAGAAGAAGTACAGCTTAACCGCGACGGTACGGTGCCTGAGGATGCGGAAGTGCTGGCGATTATAGGGCCGCAGCGGGATATCAGTGCGACAGAGTTAAAAGCAGTCCGCACCTATCTTGGCAATGGCGGCAAGCTGCTGCTGGCGCTCGGTTTTAATCAGGAAATGAAATCGGCCTGGACGAATATCGATAAGCTGGCCTCCGATTACGGAGTGAGCGATCTTCATGCGGTAACCGTGGATAACACACAGACCAGCACCCTTGGTCCGTTGTGGGTTGTTCCCAGTTTTGGCGATCATGATATTACACGCAAGCTGTCCGAATCCAACCTGTTCCCGATGCTGTCGCTGTCCATCGGCGTCAAAGCGGAGGAGCAGTCCCAATGGCAGCTGACGTCGCTGCTGCAGTCCTCGGATGACAGCTATGCAGAGACCAATATTCAGGGGCTGCTCAATAACGAAACCGAGTATACCGAGGGGCAGGACACGAAAGGACCCGTTGATTTGGGGTTTGCGGCGAATACGCAGGAAGGCAAACCGAAAGCGGTCATTTTGGGCACTTCCTCGTTATTTAGCGATACGGAATTTATGAATGGCGGGAACCGGGATTTTGCGCTGAATACACTCAATTATTTGCGGGAACAATCGAATGATCTCACGATTCGGCCCCGTCAGCAGCAAAATTACGAGGTTGCCTACTTGACGCCTGTTCAGGCGAGAAGTGTTTTCGTGATCGCGGTTGCTGTTATTCCTCTGCTGTTTGCCGCAGTGGGTCTGCTTCTGTGGTGGAGGAGACGAAAAGCATGAGAAAATGGATACCTACGCTGGTGTTGGTGCTTATTTTTGCCGCCGGTGTCGTGTATGCCAGCAGCCATAATTTTTTTCGCGCATCCGATCCGGTGCCGCAGAAGCTGATGGCGGTTCATCGTGAAGCCGTAACCGGAATCAGGATTGAACAGACCGGCGGTGAGCCTGTTGAAATGATAAAGCAGAATGACGGATGGGTCATGAAGCTTCCTCATGCGTACCCGTTAAACAGCTATGCCGTTGATAACTGGTTGAATGCGCTTGAAGCAGCGACGACCGGTGACATTATAGAGGAGCAGCCCAAGAACCCGGAAAAGTATGGTATTGGCGGTCAGCATGGCTGGAACATCACGGTAACCGGAAACGAGGGTGCGGTTCATAAGCTGGCGGTGGGAAGCACGCTGCCATCCGGCAGCTCCTCCTACGTTCAATTGGAGAGCGGAGCGGTCATTTCCGTCGCCCAGGACAGCTTATCGGGGATGCTGCTGAGCGCAACTGAATTTATCGATACCACCCCATTTGAATGGGACAAGGCTCATTTGTCGGCATTGGAGTGGGAAGGCACCTCCTCCTCCTGGGTACTGAAACGCGGGGAGTCCGGCCCGGACTGGACGCTCAACGGACAGCAGATCAAGGAGGAGGACGCTTCGTCATTATCGGACAAGCTCATTAATGTGGCTACGTCCCAACAGCTCCGCAGCACATCGGAGCTCAAGAAAGAATCGCACCGTTTTACGTTGACCGTAACATTGGATGAAGGTAAAGACCCCAAGGTTTATCAGGGCTGGACAACGTCTGACCAAGCGGACACGGTGTGGATTATCCCCCCTGACAGCAATTGGGCTTACGCGGTTTCTGCCGACAATGTTAAAGAAATAGAGCAGGCCGAGAACAGGAATTAGTCCCCTGTTCTTGGCCTTTCAAACCTATAAGCCCCTTTCAGGCGGCGATTTCTTCTTTTTGCATTAAGCAGGGGATTGCACGCAGCAGCGGAGAGAACGAAGCAATTCCGGATAAAGCGTAAGCGTCCGCCTTTGGCCCGGAGGGTCAACAGCGGTTGGAGGAATGCTTCGTTCTCGGAGCGCCCAAAGAAAATCCCCATTATGCATAAGGAGATCACCGCCCCCCTCATCCAGAACATCTCAGGATAAACCCCTATTCCGTCGCGCATCCTATAGCCTGTCTCACATACTAACTTCATGGAGGATGAGCTGATGCCTGGAGCAAAAAAAGTAATCACTTTGTCCGTGTCGGCGGCTTTGATTGCCAGTATGTTCGGGATTGCAGGATGCGGCTACCGTGATAACGGCAACGGCGTCCGTACCCAAAACATCCGTTATGGCGTGACGGATACGAATCGGATCAACCGGTTTGGCGTCAATTCCACCGATATGCGGAACCGTCTGAACCCAAATGTTGTAGGTACTCGGAATTTGGACAATCTGAGCCCAAATGTTGTCGGTACCCGGAATTTCGACAATATGCGGTATAGTGCGGTGCTGTCCCGGCGTATTTCGGAAATGAAGGGAATCCGCAACGCAACGGTGCTGGTGAACGATAACAGTGCTTATGTAGCCCTTTCCCAGGAAGGGCAGCGCGGAACGAATGCAACGATGCGGGAACGGACGACGGATATGGGGAATATGGGCATACGTGGCACAGTGGGCACAAGAGCCCCGTATACAACCGGTGGAATCGCTCCCGGATTGACAGGCAATAACTATGGCCTCGTTCCACGCGGGTCTATAGCTGACAACAACAGGTTATACGGAACTTCCGGAACAGGCACAACTGCATTACCAAGCCATGTCCGCAACAAAGTGGCAAACAAAATAAAACAGTATGCACCGCATATTCAGCATGTTTACGTATCTAATGATCCTGATTTTGTGACCCGGATGGGCGGTTACGCACGTGATTTGGGAAATGGGCTGCCTTTTAGCGGGATGAGGAATGATTTCCGGACGTTGGCAGATCGTCTATTTCCGGCGGGAACAATCGGCTTGGACGGAGTTGGTCCAAGACCGGGAACCATCAACCGCGGAAATTCGACAATTAGCGGCAATCGGTAACTTGTGTGTAGATGTATCTGAGCAAGCCGTGTTCCGTGACCGTGACGGACGCGGCTTGTTCATTTTACATAATGGAGGCGGCAAAAGTTTTTGTGTAGAAAATGTTGAGAAGTGACAGATACAATATATCTGATTTCCGAAATCGATACTGCCGCTTAGAGAAGCAAAAAATATAAGTGTCATGCAATTAAAAACGTGTATTATGGAGTAGACGATTTTGAAACAGGAAGGGGCTGATAAACATATGCGCAGGTTGCTGCCATATCTGCTAATCTTGCTTGGAGTCCTGATTATCATTGCTCCCAAGCTGCTTGAATGGAAAGAAGATGATAAGCAGAATGAGCTGATGCAGAAGACTGCTCAGTGGGAAGCAGAGCAGCAAAACGGCGGACAGAATCCGTCCTTAGCCGCCGAATACCAGCAGGCATCCCGCCTCCTGGCGGAAGCGGAAGCAGATGAATCTGCGCCCATTGTCCAGCCCGAGCTGTTGAAGAGTGTGGACGGAGAGACACCCATTGCGGTCATTGAGATTCCGGTGATCGGGGTCAAGCTCCCGGTTCTGGAAGGGGCGACACTGGAAAACATGCGCCATGCTGCCGTACACATGTCCGAAACCGCGGCGATTGGAGCTGTAGGGAATGTGGCAATAGCAGCTCATCGGGCAAGAACCGAAGGACGGCTTTTCAACAGGCTGGATGAAGTGAAACTTGGCGATACCATCCCGGTAACCACCCCGTCAGGAAAGTTTGTTTACACCGTCGATCGGATTACGGTTGTTGATCCGACCGATCTATCCGTAATTGCCGATAAGGGGCAGGAGTCGATTTTGACATTGATCACCTGTACCCCTGGGGGAGAGCGGCGCCTGATCGTTCAGGCAAAACTGTAATTGAAAATTCACATATGCAACCAATAAAGGTCTCTGGCGAACCAGGGACCTTATTTTTTGGGTATATTGCCAATTTACAGTCTTGGTGGTGCCAGCGGCTTGCCATGAATCCAGACCGACTTCAGGTCCAAATCGGGTCCCAGGAAGAGAACGTCAGCCTGCTTACCAGCTTCAAGCGATCCTGTCTGCTTGTCGATTCCGATGGATATCGCCGGATTCAGACTCGCGGCAAGGGATGCTTCGGTGATGCTCAGGCCGACCTCCTGCACAAGAAAGCGGAAGCCTTCAATCATCGTTAACGTGCTGCCCGCAAGCGTGACTCCATCCTCCAGACGCGCAACTCCTGCCTGTACGATGACAGGGAGATCTCCGATCATGTAATGACCGTCCTCAAGCCCGGCGGCGGACATCGCATCCGTAATGAGGATCAGGTTGTGATCCCGCTTTAGTCTGGCCAATACGGCAACGGCCGCCGGATGCACATGAATGCCATCCGCGATCACTTCGGCTTCGATGCGCTGGTCATACATGACGGCTCCAACCACGCCCGGTTTGCGGTGATGAAGCGGCGTCATCGCGTTGAAGGTATGAACGGCATGGCGCAGCCCTGCTTCTACTGCGGCTTCAACATCCTCAAAGGACGCATCGGTATGTCCCAGCGCAGCAGTAATATCATGATCCCTGAGCCAGGAAATCAACTCCAACGCCCCCTCCCTTTCAGGAGCAAGTGTAAGCTGTTTGATTAATCCCGGATAGCTGCCGTGCCATTCCTGAACCCAGTTTACATTGGGAGCCGCGATATGCTCCGGATTTTGTGCCCCTGGCCACTTGGGACTGATAAACGGTCCTTCAAGATGAACCCCTGCAAGCTGCGCGTAATCCGAGCCTCTGGAGATATACGCGTGAACCCCGGCCAAAACCTGCTCAATGCGGTCTTTAGGGGCGGTCATCGTTGTTGCCAGCATGGATGTCGTTCCTTGTGAAGCATGAAAGGAAGTGATCCGATCCAGTGCCTCCGGATTTGCATCCATAAAGTCTGCGCCGTTTCCGCCATGGACATGGATATCGATAAATCCGGGCAGCAGATAGCCACTTCGCGTCTCACCCTGTACGGCTTCTTTTTTCAGCGTTGCCGGGATTTCCGCAGCAGTTCCCACATATTGCAGGATGCCGTCCTGCATCACAAGCGCCCCATCTTCGATGATTCCTTCAGGTGTGACGACAGACCCGTATAAAATTTCGGTATGGTTGCTATGCTTTGTACTCATCGCAGTAACCCCCCGGCTTCCCGGTCGAGCAGAACGACCACATTTGGATGGCATTGCAACAGGGAAGCGGGACATTCGGTCGTAATAGGGCCGGTCAGCGCACGGTGAATAATCTCCGCTTTATCCGCCCCGCGTGCGACCAGCAGGATTTGTCTGGCCTTCAGTATGGAGGCAACACCCATCGTAACGGCTTGGGCAGGGACTTCATCAATGGATGGGAAAAAGCGGGCGTTCGCCTGGCGAGTCCGTTCCACCAGTTCCACAACATGTGTGCCGCCAACCAGACTTGGCCCAGGTTCATTAAAACCGATATGTCCGTTATGCCCGATGCCAAGAAGCTGCAGGTCCACAGGACCGATTTCGTCAATCAGCCGGTCATAAGCTGCGCATTCTGCTTCAAGATCAGCCGCATTGCCGTCAGGCACACGGGTATTGGCCGGATGGATATCCACGTGCTGAAACAGATGATGATTCATGAAGGTGCGGTAGCTTTCGGGATGGCCTTCCGGGAGTCCCACATATTCATCGAGATTGACGGTTGACGCCTGCGCAAAGCTTACAAGGCCGCGCTGGTGCATGTCCGTCAGATGGCGGTAAATGCCGACAGGCGAGCTGCCTGTGGCAAGTCCAAGCACAGCGCGCGGCTTGCTTTGCAGCAGACTGGCAATAATGCCCGCCCCCGTGGAACTCAAATCTTCTTCATGCTCAAAGGTCCAAATGTTCATTACGTATTCTCCTCCTTTTTTTTGCGGATGATCCGCACGTTGCGGTAGGACTGCTCAAGCTTTGGAATATATCGGTTAAAGCCTGCGCTAACCATTCCGGTGAACAAAATATCTATGACATGAAGCTGGGCTATGCGGGACGCCATATCCCCCCTGCGCATGCCTTCCTCCAGGGAAGAGGAGAACAGCGGGATATCCGCGATGCCTGCCAGCGTATTGCTGCCGTAAGATGTGAGCGACATCGTATGTGCGCCGTTTGCTTTGGCCAGCCGCAGCGCATCGATGGTTTCAGGCGTTTCACCGGAGTAGGATATGGCCAAGGCCACATCTCCGGGACCGAGTGAGGAAGCGGATGTAATCTGCATGTGGGAGTCGGGAAATGCCGTGCTGTTGGCTCCGATCCGGATCAGCTTCTGGTAGAAATCCTGCGCCACGATGGAGGAGGTCGCCATGCCGTAGAGATCGATCCTGCCTGCACTGCAGAGCAGCTGTACCGCTTGCTCCAATCGTTCCAAATCAAGCAGACGGGTCGTGTCGGTGATGGAGGCGATATGGTTGGACTCAATCGCTTGCACGATGACCGGAAGCGGGTTACCGGCCACAATGTCCTGATAAGTCGCCTCTGTCGCCGGATGGCTGATTTCGGCGGCCAGCTTCATTTTAAAATCGGGATAACCCTTGAAATGAAGGGATTTGCAAAAACGGGTTACCGTCGCGGGACTGACACCTCCCTCTTCGGCCAGCTCCTTGATGCCAAGCCGTATGACCGCATCAGGTGAAGCCAGAATCGTCTCGGCAAGTCTGCGTTCCTGCAGAGGCAGGGCCGCGAGCTCCCTTTGCAGTGTCTTCAAAATGGCCGACATGGGATCGTCGCCTCTTTTCTTCATGAAAATTATTTTAAATTTATATGCGATTTTTAAGAAAATTATTTTCATAATCATCATAGGAAATTTCAGCTCCAAAATCAAGAGGAAGCAAAAAATGATGATCTCCCGTTAAATTTTACAAATTACTACATTTTACGCTATTGACGAATGGCAATTAACGAGAGTTATAATTGTATATAGTTCCATGTATGGAATTAGGAGGAGAATTCTGTCTGTATTTTCTGTGCTGTCATTGTATCTTTGCATGCCCATGACTTGCTGGGCGGATCATCCAGAGAAACTCGCCTGCGCCCCGCCCCTCGCTTGCCGGCCGTCCGGCCGCCAAAGAAAAGGAGGAGGAATTGAAATGCAGAGCCAAGTAATCCGCATGATCAGTGAAGTGAAGGAAGACCCGGAACTCGCCGGGAAGCTTGATGGCACCTCGGATATTATTCATGACGCAGGTCTGGATTCCCTGCAGCTGGTGCACTTTATGCTGAAGATTGAAGATGAATTTGACGTGGAAATCGATTTTGAAGATTTTGAACTGGAATATCTGAGTTCGATTGATGCCTTCTGCGGTTATATTCGGGAAATGAGGGAAAACCCCGGATTCGCGGAGACAACGGAAATCGGGACAGTATGACGGCATGACGCGTTAAGATTCATCAAATCGATAAGCGAGGTGCATAACCATGCAACCGAAAAGCAACGTGTTGATTGACGAGAAGGCATTCAAGCTGATCAAAAGAAATTTGAAAAACGCATCGCTTTCCTACCGCAACTCCGTCAAGGACCCTTCCTTCAGGACGGACATGCCTCAGACGATCGGCATCAAGCTGACGAACCGCTGTAATCTCCGCTGTACTCACTGCTTTGAATGGAATGAGGACGGCTACCACCACCAGATGGACAAGGAAGAACAGAATATGGATTTGGACCCTGCGCTGCTCAGACAAATTTTACAGGAGACGAAGGAGGTCAAATCCCGCTTGTATATGTGGGGTGGAGAACCGATGTTCCACCGCCGCTTTGCTGAAATTTTGGACGTGCTGGCCGAAGACCGGCGGGAGATGACGTTTTGTACGAACGGCCTGCTGATCGACAAGTATCTGGACCGGATTCTGGACCTGTCGGAAAATCTGGAGCTGTTGATCGCCGTTGAGGGCTTCGAGCGGGAGCATGATCTGATCCGCGGCAAAGGCACCTTCAAAAAAACGATGGCACAGATGCAGCGGCTGATCGAGCTCCGCGACCAGGGCCTGTATAAAGGCAGAGTAACCGTGCACGCGGTCATCAATGACAACATGATCGGGCGGATGTTCGAATTTCTCGAAATGTTCGAAAGCATGGGGCTGGATCTCGTGCTGCTTACGTTCCCATGGTATATCTCCAAAGAAACCTCACTTAAGATGGACGACTATTTTTCCCGTAACTTCTCCTGGCTGCGCTCGCTTGAGGAAAACAATATCAGCAGCTGGCATGCCTTTAAATACAAAATCAATCCGGACAACATCGAGCCGCTCATGCAGGAGCTCCGCCGTATCAATGAGCGTGTATGGAATATCCGTGTCCGTTATCAGCCTGGCCTCGACTTCGAGGAAATCGGCAAATTCATTCATGGCGATGAAATGGTCAGCCGCTGCTCCTCACGCTGTCTTGCCCTGAATTCACGCACTGACATTTTGCCGGACGGGAAGGTTATGCCCTGCAAGTTTTTCAGTGAGTTCACGATCGGCAGCCTGCGGGAGCACAGTCTGAAGGAAATCTGGGAATCCGACCAATATGAAAAGACCCGGTCCATCATCAACGAAAACGGGCTGACACCTGTATGCTCCAAATGCAGTGTGCTGTATCTCCATGGAGCCGGATCACTGAAATATATTTGAGCGGCAGCCAGGCCGGCACAGCAGTATTAAAAAGGAGATGCACGTGATGGATCGTATTTCGGATGTAAATGTATTGGCAGCGCTCTCAACCAACCGCAGTCAGCATGTGTTCGTCTGGCTGTTCAATATTGGCGCTGAGGAGGTATGGCATCCCGGTTCACGGGGAATCGCCGATCCGGCGGAGCAGACCGTGGTGAACCGGATGGAGGAAATGAACCTGCTGCTCTGCCGCAGTCAGGATATACTCGTGCTGCGGGAGCAGCCGGAACCGCATTATCTGGAGTCGCTGCAGCGAATGGGGTTCACCATTCCCCGGATCGAGGTGCCCGAGCCTTCCGACCCGCTGATGCCGATTTCCGAGCTGGTACTTGCTGATGAAGGGCTGCTGCAGCGGCTGCAGACCGCATCGCAGGAAGCGGGCGGCGCTTATCTGATGCCCTATGCCGTGACATGGAAGGAAGAGGAGGTTGCGGAACGCTGCTCCCTTACCTTGCTCGGAGCGTGCTCGGATTTGTGCGTACGTGTGAATGACAAGATGTTCAGCCGCAGGATGGCTGAACATCTCGGTTTTCCGGTTACAGAAGGGGCCGTATGCCAGGATGAAACGGAGGTGCAGGCGGCGTGCACCCGCATCGCGGCGGAAGCCGCGGGTCCCGTCCGCTTTATTATCAAGCAGCCGCACGGGGCTTCCGGCAAAGGCATGGTTCTCGTCGAGGACATGTCCCGGCTGAATGGGGTTCTGAATGTGATGAAGCGCTTTGCCGGACGTGATTCCCTTGCGGCCGGCTGGCTGGTGGAACGGTGGTATGACAAACAGCTGGATCTGAATTACCAGATTTATATCGGTATGGATGGCGGAGTGACCCTGTTTTCACTGAAGGTGCAGCAGCTTGCCGGAACGGTGTATACCGGCTCCCGCATGCCTGCGGAACTGGGCAACAGGCTGGAGGAGGAGATCCGCGGCTGTGCGGAACAGCTTGGCGCCTCCCTCTTTGCCGTCGGTTATACCGGAATTGCGTCCATTGACGGTTTTGTGGATGAGGGCGGCCGGCTCTTTCCGGTTATTGAAATCAACGGCAGGTTGACACTCTCGACCTATATTTCGTTTGTATCCGCCGTGCTTGGAGAACGCAAGTTTTTGTCCCGTTATTACCGGGTTGTCTCTGCTGAGCGGCTGACGTATGAATCCCTCTGCGGGCTGCTCCGGGAGAATGGGCTGCTGTACGGAGCCGAGCGCCGGGAAGGGGTGATCGTGTATACGGCAGGTACCCTTTCTGCGGCCCGGCTGAAGCAGGGATTCATCAGCCGTATTTTCACGCTGATTACCGCAGACAGCTGGGAAGAGGCTGAAGATTATGCGCACCGGCTGGAACGTACATTAGCCGATCTGCAGCAAGTACAGGCCCTGCACACATGAATTTTATGATATGAAACCTGCGAGAGAATGGAGGAATTCAGATGGAGACGACGGCAAACATCGTGGTGCCTCTGCTGGAAAAGGTGTTAAAGCTGCCGGCTGGAGAGCTGGATGGACTGGAACCGGACAGGGACCTGCGCAGCCTTGGCCTCAATTCGCTGTCGGCGGTTGAATTGATTGTAGAACTGGAGAACGAACTAAATATTATGATCGATGACGATAATCTGGTGCTTGATAAGCTGTCCACGCTCGAGGGAATCGGACAGCTCCTGGGCAGATATGCGTAAGGCGGGGGCAGCTTTACATGGGCAGTCCGTATCGGGAGTAAGCCGGGTAGGCAAGCATTGCCTCTATTCTTCCCTGTGCGGCTTGCTGCAGCACCGAGGCATTGCAGCTGCCGAGGCTGATTTGTTTCTATTGGCGGGCAGCATGAACGCGGAATATGAGGGCGAACTGCGTCCGTTTGGTCCGGGAACCTTCGGGGACCAGCTGCGCAGAATTACGGCTTCCGGTGGCCCTGCCATCCGGGTTGAAGCCTGGGATCCGCAGGACAGCGATCCGCACAAGCTGGTGAAGGTACTGCATAGCGGGTACGGCACGATGCTGCACGTATCCAGCGCAGCCTTGACGTATCACGAGATTTACGTCATCAACCGCGCGCGCGGACATGTAATCGAGCTGCACGGCCTGGATGCGGAGTCAGGGACTGTCCATGTATCAGACAGCTTCCTGCTGGACTCATCAGGCCAGGCGTTTCAATACACGGGTACTGCCCGCCTGGATGATCTGCTGGGTGGAATACTGGATTATGCCTGGCTGGCGCTCCCTCCAGCCGCGCTTTCACCAGCCAGAATGTATCAAGCGTGTGCCCTGCATATCCGGGATTATCTGACTGGCCGGAGTGACGAGCCACGGTTCAGGAAAGGAGATGCGGCTTATCGTGCCTTCATAGCGGATTTTCAACTGCTGTCCGGTATGAATGATCAGGAATTCCGGCACCACTGTGGAGAGATTTATTACCAGCTGCGGATTGGTACTGCACTTACCCTGACGGATTATCTCCATGATTATGCCTTGTTTCATCAGGAAACGCTGGGGGCGGAAGCGGGCTTGATCGCGGACGGGGCAAAAGAGCTTTATGCCGGCTGGCACCGCCTTAATCTTCTGATCTACAAGACCGGTCTGCAGCTCGACAGACGCCGCGTGCCGGCCATCATCAACCGTGCCAATGAACTGGCCGATCAGCAGTACCGGCTGCTTGAAGGCCTGCTGCCTCTTGTGGAACACGCTTCACAACATGAGTGAGGGGGAAACGTTTTGCCGGCCATTACACTGAACCGATTGTCGAAAACATTTACGTACTACAAAAAAGAACCGGGTGTGCGGAAATCGCTGCAAAACCTGTTTCGCAGGGAAAAGCTGGCCAAGGAAGCCGTCAGGGATGTCAGCTTTTCCGTCAGGGAGGGCGAAATGGTCGGTTTTCTCGGGCCGAACGGGGCGGGCAAAACGACGACTCTGAAAATGCTGTCAGGCATTCTGCATCCGAGCAGTGGCGAAGCTTCCGTGCTGGGATTTACGCCCTGGAAACGGCAGAAGGAATTCAAAAGGCAGTTTTCCATCGTCATGGGCCAGAAAAACCAGCTATGGTGGGATTTGCCTGCAAGCGAATCCTTTGAGCTGAACAAGCTGATTTACGAAATCGGCGACCATGAATACCGCGCTTCGCTGGACGAACTGGTGACGCTGCTCGGTGTGGAGGAGCAGATGCATGTGCAGGTGCGGCGGCTGTCGCTCGGGGAACGTATGAAAATGGAGCTGATTGCCGCGCTGCTGCACCGGCCGAAGGTGATTTTGCTGGATGAGCCGACCATCGGTCTGGATATGGTATCCCAGCGCCGAATCCGGGAATTCTTCAAGGCGTATAACCGGCAGCACCGGACCACGGTGCTGCTGACCAGCCATTACATGAAGGATATCGAGGATTTATGCACAAGGGCGATCATTATTAGCGGCGGGGGCCTTGTCTATGACGGGGATCTGAAGAGTGTCAATGAGCGGCTCGGCGCCCGCAAGCTGCTCAAGGTTCGATTGGCTGAGCCGATTGCCCGGAAGCAGCTAACGGGTCTGGGCAGCGTCCGGTCCTGCAGCCAGATGGAGGCTGTTTTTGAGGTGGATGCGGAAGATACGCTCGGTTGGTCGAAAAAGGTGCTTGATGCGCTGCCTGTTGTGGATTTTACCATTGAGGATGTGCCTTTGGAGGAGGGCATTGAAAATCTGTACAACGAAGGCAGATGGGCTGATGCGAAATAATCCGATTGAAAATAACAAGTATGTCAAAGTATTTTTGCTCGGCATGCAGAATGAGATGGAGTACAGGACGAACTATTGGCTGCAGCTTTTTTCCTTCACCCTGCCGTTAATGACACAGGTATTTCTCTGGCTTGCTGTTTTTGGCTCTTCGGGCGAACGGCGGCTGCTTGGTTATACGCTGGAGGAAATGCTTATTTATGTGGTGATGGCGGCGGTCACCGGCAGGCTGATTGCGGCCGGATTTGAATACGAGATTGCGGCGGATATCAAGGAGGGCGGCCTTGGCAAATTTCTTGTGCAGCCTGTTCATTATTTTGCCTATCGTTTTTTCCGGTTTGCCGGCGGCAAAGCGGTGCAGAGCATGGTCATTTGGGCAGGCGCTGTCTGTATGCTGGTCGGGCTCCGTCTGTCAGGCGGCACTGACTTTTCAATGACGCATCTTTTGCTGTATATGCTGACTCTGCCCGGAGCGCTGCTGCTGAATTTTCTCGTCTATTATACGCTCAGCGGCATGGCCTTCTGGGTTACGGAATCCTCGGGGCTGTTCTATACGCTGTCTCTCGTCATTTACGTAGCGAGCGGAACCGTCTTTCCACTGACGATATTCGGGGATGTGGCAGGCAGGCTGCTGAGCCTGCTGCCATTTGCTTATACGGTGTTTTTTCCCGTGAATGCGATCACTGGAAAGCTGGAAGGCCCCCTTATTGCAGCTGGAATCGGGGTACAGGTTTTCTGGATTGCCGTCCTTTTTATTCTTTCAGGCGTTGTATGGCGCGCGGGTGTCAGACGCTTTGTGTCAGTAGGAGGGTAAAATGAGCAATTTGCTGCGGACCTGTATCCGCTATGCCAGGTTGTATGGGCGGTTCATCAAATTTTCCGTCATGTCGCAAATGGAATACCGGATCAATTTTATCACCGCATTTCTCGTGGAGACGGCTTACCTGCTCATCAAGCTGCTCTATGCTTCGGTCCCTTACCGGACAGGCACGGACATCAACGGATGGTCCCCGGATGCGGTGCTTCTGTATATCGGGGTGTTTACGATCATGAGCGGCCTGTACAGCGGGCTTTTTTACAGCAATTTTACCGGTCTCCCGGCCAAAATCCGTACAGGCTCGCTGGATGTGCTGATGACCCAGCCGGTCTCCCTGCAGTTTATTGTCACTCTGCGGCAATTCGATCTCGGGTACACCATCCCGAATGTCGTGGGGGGCGGCATTATGGCAGGCATCGGCTGGCACCGTCTGCAGCTTCCGTTCACTTGGGACGCGATTGGCGGTTTTGCTTTGCTGATCGTAGCCGGTGTGCTTACCGCTTATTCGGTCTTTCTGCTGCCGCAAATGCTGGGCTTCTGGACCATCCGTACGAACGGGGTGACGGAATTGTCGAACAGCCTGTTTGAAACGAATTACGTGCCGATGTCGGTATACAGCAATCTCATTCAGAGGATTGGCATTTTTGTGCTGCCGGTATTCGTCATCTGCAATTTTCCGCCGATGTTTGTGCTGGGCATGATGAACGGCGGCATGCTGCTGTGGGCTGTATTGGCGCCGCTTTGGCTGCTGCTGCTTGTGCGGCTGCTATGGCAGTTCGCGCTGCGAGGTTATACCAGTGCCAGTCAATGACCGGCGTGGGAAAAGGAGCAGCATTCTATTTTTCGGGGAGGAAGAGATGAATGGGAACTGATATACCTGCGCTGAAGCGTCTTTATATGGGAACCTTTGAGGCGGAAGCTTATTGGAGGGACCCGGAAACCGCGTCCCTGCCCGCTTTGCCGGACCGGTCCAGTTCTGCGATTGTCGCAGCGATGGATGAACTGCTGTTTTGCTTCTGCGGGCAGGGGGATGTGCTGCTTACCCGTTATGCCATGTCTTCTGTACACAGGCAGTATATCTCCGGGTTCGGCTTCAGGCCCGCCGTCAATGAGCATGATCTGGGCGGAGACGAACCCCCTGCGCGCGACTCCGCTGCATCCGTCTTCGAGCTGCTCTGCAAACGCAGAGACGACGGCCTGCAAGGACTGCCGGGATTGAAGGACTGCCTGCTCACTCCGTTTGCATACCTTCCCTACACGGAGGAGGCGGCAAAAGCCTGGGGCATCCGTATCCATCAGCCGTGCCTGGAGACGATCCGCAAAGTGAATGGCAAAACTTACTCCTCCATGCTCAAAAAGCGCTTTGGGCTGAGCAATCCCGGTCTGATTGTAACAAGCTCCGTGGACCTGGAGCAGGAAGGGCGGAAGCTGCTGGCCGGGGGCACTTTTCTGGTGAAGGACGATTTTGGCGTGTCCGGCAAGGGCAATCTGCATATCACTTCCGCGCAAATGCTGGAGCGGATCGTGGCGTATCTGGGGCAGCAGGAACGGAAAGGGAAGAGGCTTTGCTTCATATTGGAGCCTTTTCTGGAGAAAGAGCGGGATTTCTCTTGCCAATTTGTCGTTTCCGAGACCGGGGAAGTGGACATCGTATCTGTTCAGCTGCTGGCGAATGCGAGCTTTTCCTACAGAGAGTCGCTGCTGCCTGATCCGGGATTCATGGAGATGCTTGAAGAGAAGGGTTATTTTTCGCTGATGAGGGCGGTCGGCAGACAGCTGTGGGCAGACGGTTATTTCGGGGATGTATGTGTGGATTCAATGACCCTCAGGGACGGAAGTCTGGAAGAAATTGTCGAAATCAATGCGCGGCGTTCCATGAGCCTGATCAAGCACCGCATTGATTTGCTTTTGGCGGAACGGTCGCTGCAGGGCAGCATGACCCATTACACGCTGTCCCATCAAGGGACACTGCCATACGAGTCTCTGCTGGACAAGCTGGAGCAGGCGGAGCTGCTTTTTACGGGAAGCCGGGAAGAAGGGGTAATGCCTCTCTCGGCCAATACGCTTTATGTGAATACAGGCGGAAGGGATGCGGTCATTCCGGGCAATGATGCGAGCAGTGATGAAAGTACGGGACGAAAAGGAAAAGGCCGGCTTTACCTTGCGATGATCGCTGAGAATCAGGATAAAAAAGCGCAATTGACAGAGCGGCTGGAGCGTTTTTTTACCGATAACCGGTTTGCCATCTTAAATTAGCTGCAATTGGTGAAAGGAAATTCATTTTTTGACATAGCTGGGGGGAAGGGAAATGAAGGTTACGGTATTGTGCTCCGGTTTCGGATTGGGTTTCTATACGCCCGGATTGCTGATTGAAGGGGGACTGCGCAGGCTTGGCATCGGGACGGCTGTTCATGTATTCGAGAATGTGCTACCGGAATCCGCCCGTATCAAGGTGGACCAGAATCGTAAAGCCTATCATGACAATTTCAAGATTGCGCTGATGTCGCAAAAAATCCCGCAGGATATGAGTGAATCCATCGATCCGGAAGCGCTGGAACGGCTTTTGTCCCTTTGGTGCGAGGAGGATCGCTGCCATTTCATCTGTTTGTCAGGCCATTGGATGTATGTTCTGGAGGAGTACCGGTCCCGGCGAAGCGGAGTTCCTCTCCACATCGAGCTGCTGTATATGGATTCTACACCCTCCCCGTCCTGGAAAAATGTTGCGCGGCACCGGCCGCAATTTGCTGCGGGCTGCGGCCAGCTAACTCTGTTTGACCGTGCCTCTGGCAGCATAAACTGCTACATTGATGTGCCTGTTCCCCTTGTGCCCTACCCGGAGCGTGAACAGCGGCTGTTCGTGCATGGCGGCGGCTGGGGAATGGGCACCTATCGTGAAAAGCTGGATCAGCTGGAGGCCGCCGGTTACGGACTGGACATGATACTGTATAACGATGATGCCCCTGTCGGACAGCCTGGCAGACGATATTACCGGATGGATCCGCAGTGGCGGACGTGGCAAACGGAAGCGGGGGGAGGGCATATCTTTCCTCCGTTTGCCGAAGTTCATCCGGGGAAAGAGACCCTGTACGGCAATCAGGAGGAATATCATCTATTATATGCACAGCAGCGCCGGATGAAGGCGATTGTCAGCAAGCCGGGAGGGGGAACCCTGACCGATTCGTTTGCATCCGCGACACCGCTCATCATGCTGGAGCCATTCGGTGCGCATGAGAAGGACAATGCTGACCTGTGGGAGGAGCTTGGATTCGGCATCCGATACGAGCGCTGGATTACGGAATACGGCGGCCGTGCGGACATCCTGGAGCAGATGCATACGGCCATGCTGGAGACGAAAAAGCGGACCCCGGAATGTGCGGCACTGCTGGCACAGCGCCTTGGCTTGCACCCTGCGCAGACCGTTCCCGGTGTGTGGGAGGGGGGCCGATGAATACTGCCGCCGCATATGCGGCGTCTTTCCCGACGGAAAAGCCCGTCCGGTTTGGCGTGATCGGCTGCTCGTCCATCGTGCCGCGCGCGCTGCTTGAGCCTGCCCGCTTTGTTGAGGATACGGCAGTTGTGGCCGTCACGAACCGGACCGCCGCCAAAGCCGAAATGATGGCGGAACGGTACAGCATCGGCACGGTGTACCGGACACCCGCAGAGTTATTAAGCGACAGTCAGGTGGATGCCGTGTATATTGCGCTCAGCAACGACCTGCACGCCGAATGGATTGCAAAGGCGCTGAACGCTGGCAAGCACGTGCTGGTCGAAAAGCCGCTGTGCCTGCACACAGATGAACTGGGCCTGATCGAGTCAGCACTGCAGCCGGGTGGGCCATGCCTGCTGGAAGGGGTGATGGTCAGGCATCATCCCTGGCAGGACAAGCTGCGTGCCATGGTAAATGATCGCAGCTTCGGCAGGCTGCGTTTGGTGGAAACCAGTCTGTGCATCCCTGCCCAAAATGGGCATATGGACAATTACCGCAGCCGCCCCGAGCAAGGGGGCGGCTGCTTCCGGGATCTCGGCGTGTACTGGCTGCAGTTTCTGCAGACGGTGGCCGGGCTGGAGGGGGCCGGCTTTCAGGGGCAATCTTCCTTCGACGGACCGGGAGGCTGTGACTGGACATTTCAGGCGCAGGCGGAATATCCGGACGGCTTGAGCGCGGTTGCTCTTTTCTCTTTCGAACGCCCTTATCGCTGTTCGCACACCCTGACCTTCGAGCATGCGGTGGTTTCCCTGCATGACTGCTTTCGCGCCAACCTCGGATTTTATAAAATGACACTTCGGATACGGCAGCCCGGACAGATACCGGCTAAAACCGAATTTCGGCCCATGAATTATTATGTCAACCAATTGGACCATTTTTGCCGTATGGTCCGCGGCATGGCCGCGCCTGTGCCTTTTCAGGAGTCGGCGGAACGGATCAGGCTGCTGGATTCCATTTATCAATCAGCCTGCCAGAGCAGCATAAAATGAAGGGAGAGGTCTTCTTGAATATACCGGATGATCAGCTATTGTCCATAATCCGGAGCCACAGGACTCCGTTTTTTCTGTATGACGGAGATGCCTTGTGTTCTCATGTGAGCAGCATGCTCGCCCGCCTGCATCCGGCGGTCAAGCTGCATTATGCGCTGAAAGCGAACGGGAATGTGAGCATCGCCGCGCTGCTGCGCTCCCTTGGCTGCGGGGCGGAGATCGCATCGTCAGGAGAGCTGTATACAGCTCTTAAAGCAGGTTATGAGCCGGAGGATATTATCTTTGCCGGGCCGGGGAAAACGGAGTCCGAACTGAATGAGACCGTGGAGACAGGGATCGGGTGCGTGAATGTTGAATCAGTCCGCGAGCTGCGGCTGCTGGAAAAAGCGGCGGAGCGCAGCGGTGCCCGTGTGCGGGCCGCCGTCCGCATTAATCCTGACGCGGATGTATCCGGAGCAACGATTAAAATGGGCGGAACTGCCCGCCCGTTCGGAGTGGATGAATCCCAGCTGGATGTTTTCTTCGCAGCTCTCCGGGAATGCAGGCATATTCAATTTCAGGGCATTCAGATCTATACGGGTACACAGATGCTGAAGGCTGAGGACATTATTGGATCGTTTGAGAACACCGTCAGGCTTGCCGGAGAGATTGGTGTGAAATACAGCCTGCCCGTTCACAGTATTAATCTGGGCGGCGGCTTTGGCATTCCTTATTTTGCTCATGAACAGCCGCTCGATATGGACCGGGTGCTGCAGCATCTCAACAGACTGGCAGCAGAAGCGGTGCAGCGCATGCCCGGGGTCCGCCTGATCATCGAGAGCGGAAGGTATCTGGTTGCCCAGTCTGGCATGTATGTGGCCAAGGTGCTGTACACCAAGACGTCCAAGGGGGAAAAGTTTGCCGTCACGGACGGAGGCATGAATCATTACGCATCGGCAGCTTTCCGGGGCCGCAGGCTGCGCGATAATTTTCCGGTGAGGGTCTTCAGTGTACATAACCGCAAGCAGGGCGGAGATAATCCCGAACAGGCTGATCAGGAAGAAGAGGTCACCGTAGTCGGCCCGCTGTGTACGCCCGAGGATTGTCTTGTACGAAAAGCGAAGCTGCCGCTCATCAGGGAAGATGACTACATCGGCATTCCCAATGCCGGCGCATACGGCCTCAGCTATAGTCCGGTCGATTTTCTCGGTCATCCGGCTCCGGCGGAACTGCTCGCGGCTGGCGGGCAAGTGTATGTAATCCGGGAACATGGCAACCGCACAGATGCCTTGCGGCATCAACGTCTGATCCTGCCAAAGACGCTTCAGAAGATATAGGACTTGCGGCCCGTTTGCCGGGCAAACCGCATACATAATATCCTTTTCAGCCCGCGCCGATACGGCAGTGGGTTTTTCTTTGATGCATATACAGCCTCCTATGCCCATTTTTCTGCTTATACAGAACCAACCCTGTCATCTTTACATAAAATATGTTGACTGTATCCCTTAACCTTGTTACACCACATAAACCCGGGCAAGGAGGGGTGAACTTGAAGGGTAGCGACCATAAAAGCAAATTTTTGCTCACTCACCGTGAACGTGAAGTATTTGAACTGCTGGTGCAGGACAAGACAACACGTGACATAGCTGGCCAGCTATTCATTAGCGAAAAGACGGTGCGTAATCATATTTCCAATGTCATGCAGAAGCTGAATGTTAAGGGTCGTTCACAAGCGGTCGTAGAGCTAATTAAGCTCGGAGAGCTCAAAATCTAGCTACTTACGCTTTCCGTGGAGGCATGCCCTCTCTCACTATCTTTCAGGAAGGATAGGGGAGGGGGTTTTGTTTGAAAACCGTTTCCGGATTTACGGGGGACGGCTTATTTGGCTTTGGAGAAAAGAATGTATTTCCGAATCATCGAATTTTGCGATATAATAACGTATGTACTTTGTTTCCATGGGAATGTATCCCTCTGCCTTTTTATATAGGGGAACTCGTTGATGTTTTTTCAGGTTTGTAGTACATTAGCAGAGAATCTAAAGGAGGCTTCTAATGTACGGTAATAGACAAGAGGATACATTATACATCATGACCTATACCTTAAACAGTGGCATCAAGGGCACTGTGCCTTTGTCTAATCAACAGATCCGAGAATGGATGGATTGTTACCGAAACGGGCGCAAGTTCGTCACCGAGATCGGTAAAGAATTCTTCGGGCTGCATTCGGAGCTTGTTGCCGATTTTAAGGTGCATAACGCTCACTCAAGCTATCAGGAAGTGCTTGCTCCTGTTCAGCAACAGCATGACCACAGTATGAAACAGCTATCGAACGCTTATAAAGCTTCTGAGATTCTCATCAAAATCGACTGCAAATGCGGAACGGCCTACGTCACGGAATCACCCTTCAAGAGAACGAAATGGTACTGCACGAAATGCAGGGAAATCGTATTCCTGGACAGTAAAAAGGGAATGGTTGAGACATCCAGAGGTGAAGCTTACTACATGACGAATAAATACTTTGTGGAACGGGGAACAACTGGCTGAGGCCGGTTGTTTTTTGTTTTTGAATTTTTGTTAACATTTTGGAGAAACTAGGATTCTCCAATCCTGAGAAGCAGCAAATTCTTAGGTGACAATGAAGCCCTTTTTGTGATTAAATGTTTCTACAACCGATTTTAAACAGATAACAAATGACTTCCCCGCGAAGTCGGAATGTAGGGTGCATAGCGGTGGAGAAATGGTGGAAAAGGAATAAAAGCAATAAAAGCAATAAAAACAATAAAAACAAAATCAGATACGCGGGTTCAAGATATGTGTACGACTGGAACGATCTCAAAGAGGTGCTAAGCCTCGCGCTTCTTTTGGGGTCGTTAATCGGCTGGCCGGTGTTCAGTCTCATTTTTTGGATGCTTGGTCATTCTTTTTTTGGCCCGTTTTCGCTGATCTGTTCGATTTTGGGGGCATACGTTTTGTACAGGGGCCTCATCAAATGAAAAACACGTCATTTCCAAGCCTAATGAAAAGGCATCCCTTAGCCCGAAATGCATAGGGATGCCTTATTTGTGCTGTGCTTACAATGCTTTTAAGTACTCCACAATTGTCAGCAGGCCTTTATCGAAGTTTTCCAGATGAAAATGCTCGTTTGGCGCATGCAGATTTTCATCCGGCAGGCCAAAGCCCATGAGCACAACTGGTGCTGCCAGCACACGGGAAAAAGTCTCGACAATCGGAATGGAGCCTCCATCCTTGGTGAAGACGGCCCTTGTTCCGTATACCCGTTCAAATGCGTCAGCGGCAGATTGCAGCAGCGAATGGGAGGGATCAATGTTAAATGCGTTCGCTTTTTCACCCTGAATGATTTCGAGACGGGCCCCGGGCTGAATATGCTCACGCAGGTGGCGTTCGATTTTATCGAGAATATCCTGCGGATTTTGCCGGGCTACGAGACGGCATGTAATTTTCGCATGGGCTTCCTTCGGGATGACGGTTTTGGTGCCTTCCCCCTGGAAGCCGCCATATACACCGTTCAGCTCAAGCGTAGGCCGGGCCCCGACACGTTCCACGAAGCTGTAGTCTCCTTCTCCATAAAGGGTGTCAAGACCGAGACCCGTGCGCAGCTTCTCCTCATCAAGGCCCTGCTTGGAAAACTCCGCCTTCATGGCAGGGGAAAGCGTCTCGACATCGTCATAAAAGCCTTCCACACTTACCTCTCCTTTGTCATTATGAAGGGAAGCAAGCAGGGAGACCATGGCATGCAGCGCATTGGGCACCCCTCCTCCGAAGGAGCCGGAATGCAGATCGGTATTTGCCGTATGTACTGCGACTTCAAGCGAACAAAGGCCGCGCAGTCCCGTGCAGATGGCGGGTTTACCTTTTTCAATCAGGGCGGTATCCGAAATCAGCACCGCATCCGCAGCCAGACGGCCTGCACCGTCAGACAGGTATGCAAGCAAGCTGGGGCTGGAGATTTCCTCTTCTCCTTCAATGAAAAATTTGATATTGACCGGAAGCTGCCCCTCCTGGCGCAGAATCGACTCAACCGCCTTGATATGCATGAAAACCTGGCCTTTGTCGTCGGTTGCCCCCCGTGCATAAATTTTGTGGTCACGGATCGAAGGCTCGAATGGAGGCGTCTCCCACAGATGAAGCGGATCCACCGGCTGCACGTCGTAATGCCCGTATACGAGCAGTGTCGGCTTGCCCGGAGCATGCAGATGATCGGCGTAAACCAGCGGATGCCCTTTCGTCGGGATAATCTCAACATTCTCCAGGCCAGCCTGTGTCAATTGATCAGCCAGCCAGGAAGCGGCGTGGTTAATGTCCTCCTTATGCTCCGACAGCGCGGAAATGCTGGGGATGGATAGCCATTGCTTCAGCTCCTCCAGATGTTTTTCCCTGTTTTGTTCAAAATAGACGGAGTAATTCATCGTCCCTGTCCTCCTAAAATAGTTGTTAAATTATATAGTACTACGTTTTGCCCGGATCGCAAAAACAGGGTGCCGGGATAATGGTGTGGGAAATGGGAAACAGGGGCGCCCCAGGCCAATAAGACCATATGGGATGCCCCTATGTTCAGGTCGTACGGTTGGATGATCAGACGCGAATGTCCAGCTTGCCGCCCAAATTCGGCTGCACGCTCTTCTCCATCATTTGAATCATAGCCTGCCCTTGGGTTTCAGCCATGTCCTTGGATATGCTTAATACTTTGATGCTTGCATTCAGCTTCAAGCTGCTCTGGCTAAGCGCCATAGACGTGGATCCGATATCCAATATTCTTCCCTCCTCCAACTGTTCTCATCTTATATATCGGCAGAAGGCTGAATTAGAATAATTCAAGCTGCTCCGGATCCTCATCCGTATTTCGGTCAAGACGGGCGGGAAACGGCTTGGGGTCCATGCCCATCAAGGTCATCAGCTGCTTCCCATTGGCCGCCGCGTCCCCGCCGGAGTTATTGTTGAAAATGACGCACACCTCCCGGCTCTGGCGGGCAAGCTCCATAATGATGTCCTTCCACTCCAGCAGCTCCTGCTCGTTATAGCGGTAAAGGTAGCGGATTTCTCGCCAGTTGGGCGCCCCGCTCTGATTCCAGCCTTCAAGGTTGCGTCCGTGCATTCTTACAATGGTCAGGCTGTCATCCGTTGCCTGGGGAACCATCGGCACGGAGCCCATGCCGGCCTGGGGCTCATCACATACACTGTGGACCCAGCCTTCACGGCGCATGAAGCTGATCGTCCGCTCCCTGAATTCGGGAGCGAACCAGCTTTGATGGCGGAATTCGAGAATGCAGGGAAGCCCCTTCATTCTCTGCTTTGCCGAGCGGAGAATCTGTACATTTTCCTTCGTACAATCAAACCAGGGCGGGAACTGGAACAGAATTCCTTTCAGCTTACCGGCCCGGGTCAGGGGCTCAATGGAAAGTAGAAATGCATCGTACATATCATCCTCATTTGCGAAAAAAGGAGTTTTCCCCCGTGTATGTCCTGTCATGCCCTGATACGCCTTCACGATAAAAGAAAAATGTTCAGGGGTCTCCGCAGCCCAGCGTTCCATTCGTTCGGCCGGCTGTACCGCGTAAAAGGAGCTGTCCATTTCCACGACGGAAAAGTGGGAGGCATATACGTGCAGCTTGCCCGCAGGTTTGGTGCCGTATGGATATAAATCGTCATGATCTCCCCAGCCCGTAAGTCCGATCCGGATCACTAGCGGATCACTTCCTTCCTGCTGTTCAGGTATGCAGATGATGCTCTATCTCTGCTGTCTGCAGTCCATTGTAGCACGAAAAGGATTGAAATGATGAGCAAAGGCCATTATCATGAGCGTGTGCACGACAGACGGAAGGGAATTACTGTAACTGGGAGAAATACATTGCAGAGAATTTCCGATATACGATGAGATCCGGTCGTTATAGGAGGAGAAGAAGATGAAGCTGCCCGAATGGAACCGCTTTGAAGAGGAAGGAATTATTCAGGTGAAAATCACGATGGCCTTTCCGCTGCGGTGGGTCAACAGCTATATTGTGCCTGGGGATGAAGGTATAACAGTGGTTGATCCTGGACCACATACGGCTGTGGCTGTAGAGAACTGGGAGCAGGTGCTGAGTGAGCTGAACTGGTCGGCCAAGGATATCACCCGCATCTTTATCACTCACCATCATCCCGATCACTACGGATTGGCGGGATGGCTTCAGGAGCGGAGCGGGGCGCCGGTGCTGATGTCAGCCAGGAGCCTGCAGGAAGCCCGCTTCATGTGGGGGGAGGAAGGCGGAGCAGAGGAAAGGCTTGTCGGTTTCTTTCATACCCATGGACTGCCTCAGAAGCTGTCGGAACCGATGCGTGAGCATCTGCTCGGCTCGTACAAAGACGTTTTGCCCCAGCCGACGGTTACTTGTGTGAATGAAGGGGACAGCTTCTGGATGGGGGACAGGCTGTGGGAGCTGATCATGACCGGCGGACATGCGCCCGGCCATCTGTCGCTGTATCAGCCTGATAGCGGAATCATGATATGTGGTGACGCTGTGCTGCCGCAGATTTCTCCCAATGTAAGCCTGCTGCCGGGCAGTGACGCACACCCCCTTGCCGCTTACATGAACGGATTGCAAAAGCTGGGACAATATGAGGTGCAGCAAGCCTACCCGGGGCATCGTCACCCGTTCACTCATTTCAGGGATCGTACAGTCCAACTGCTGGAGCATCATGAAGAAAGGCTGGATCGGTTTGCGCGGCTGCTCGGTGAAGAACCGCGCAGCGCTTATGAGCTGTGCCTTGCCATGTTCGGGGACGGCCTCACCATCCATCAGTTGCGTTTTGCCCTCTCTGAAACGCTGGCTCACCTTGACGAACTGATGGCAAGGGGGCAGGCCAAGGAGCAGGCGGGCAGCTGGGGTACAGCGTATGTCGCCGCGTCTAACGGGTAGAGCGCAATAATATAGAGCCCCGAAGGCAGAACAGCCTCAAGCCGACTTTGGGTATGTTGACTTGAGGCAGATGTTCCTCCTCACTCGGGAGTGCTGCCGTCTCCCACGCTTTCTTCTCCCAAGGCTTTCTCTCTTTCTGCTTGCTTACGGTGGGCAATACGGCTGCTGGCGGAGGCGGCGATCGCCCCTACGATATCGTCCAGGAAGGTGTGGGTCGGTTCATCGTTCTTGTCGTTCAGCCTTTCAAGCACCCCTGGCTTCAATTTATCCACATAGCCGTAGTTGGTAAAACCGATGCTCCCGTATACGTTCACGATTGAGAAGGCCAGGACTTCATCAACCCCGTACAAGCTTTCATCATTTTCGATCATTTCCTGCAGCGGTGAAATCAGCGCTCCCTGCTCTGCCAGAATATCCAGCTGAATTCCGGTAAGCACGGCATTTTGAACTTCGCGCTTGCTAAGTACCTTCTCAACGTTGTGGACACACTCTTCCAGCGTGAGATCCGGATAATATTTTTTCTGCAGCAGCATGACCAGCTCCGCGATCTCGTCAATGGTTACACCGCGCTTATGCAGCCACTCTTTTGTAGCGTCCGCCACTTTTTTGCTGTTCAGGCTGTAAGGAATTTTCTCCGGCTTCATGTTCATCACCTTTCGCTGTGTTGTCTTGTAACAGTATAACCAATCCTGGAATGATTCCCTTGCCGTTGATCCGGTACAGTCAAATTTCGTACGCATGTTTTACGGAGGGGCTCGTATACATATTAGTACAAACTGAACAAAATGGTTAGGAAGGAGCTTCAACGATGAGGGGTAAACTATCATGGCGGACAGGATCCGCCGTCTGTATCCTGTCGTCCGTACTGCTGCTGAGCGCCTGCGGGGATTGGAGCACAGGTGCTGAGCCTGTCGATCCGCCTCCTGCTGCCGTGGAAGAGGCCATGCTTGCAGCGGCGGAGTCCCACGGGAAAGAGGCTGTTGCAGGAACAAAGCTTGAGGCTGTTTACCTTCAGGATGCCAACGGGTTCCTGGTGCCAGTGTCACTCCCCGTCCCAGGAGGCGCTGCGGAGGTGAATGCCCAAGCTTCTCTTGAAATGCTGGTTAACGGCGGACCCTATGCAGGAAACCTTCCCGACGGTTTTGCAGGTGTTCTTCCACAAGGAACCGAGGTGCAAAGCGTGACCCTTGATAAGAATGGAAAGCTGGCTGTCGTCGAATTTACAAAGCCGTTTATGGAATATGCGGAATCGGAGGAACGGAAGATTGTGGAGGCTGTGACATGGACGCTGACGGAACAGCCCGATATACAGAACGTGCAAATTTGGGTGGACGGACAGAAGCTGAGCGAGATGCCGAAGGGCGGGTTGCCGCTGGACCATCTCCTGACGCGGGGAATTGGCATTAACCTGCAATTGGGGCAGGGGGCGTCATATACATCTTCGAGCCCTGTCACAGTATATTTTTCCGCCTCTTCTCCCGCCGGTATTCAGTATTACGTGCCTGTGACGAGACTTGTCCCGCCTGGCGAAGACAAGATGAAGGCATCTCTGGAGGAGCTGATCCGTGGCCCGCGGGCGGAGGATGGTCTGAATCAGGTGATGACGTCAGGGACGATGCTGAAATCCGTAGAGCAATCTTCCGAAGGCATTATAAAAGTATCCATAGCGGATGATATGTTCTCTCAAGGCGAGGTAGTTCCAGCCGAATTTTTGCAATCCGTCGTCCTGACGGCCTCTGACAATGCGAATAACAGCTCCGCCAAAGTGCAAATTGTGCTGAACGGAGAGAGCAGCGTTCTTGGCGAGGACAACATAAACTACGGCAAACCTGCGGCTAAACCGCAGCATATCAATGAAATTCCGATTTGATCGCACCGTACATCCAACGTCCTGCGGCATCTATCTTTGGATTTTTCAAAACTCCTCTGGTAAAATAGGGTGAACATACAGGACGCAATTACGTAGGAGGCACTTACATGAGAGCTAACGACCGAAACGGCGATGAGCTGCGCCCGATGAAATTGACTACGGGTGTGAATAAATATGCGGAGGGCTCCGTCTTCATTGAAGTCGGCGACACCAAGGTGATCTGCACTGCGAGCGTGGAAGAAAGGGTTCCACCTTTTATGAAAGGACAGGGCAGGGGCTGGGTGACTGCAGAGTATTCCATGCTGCCACGGGCGACGCATACCCGCAACCAGAGAGAGGCGGCCCGTGGCAAGCTGGGTGGCCGGACGATGGAAATACAGCGGCTGATCGGCAGGGCGCTCCGTTCGGTGGTTAACCTGCAGGCGCTGGGCGAGCGGACGGTTACCCTGGATTGTGATGTGATTCAGGCAGATGGCGGAACACGCACAACATCGATCACGGGCTCTTTCGTGGCCATGGCAATTGCAATCAATAAAATTGCCGAGCAGCATAAGCTGCAGCGCTTCCCGATCACGGATTTCCTGGCGTCCGTCAGCGTCGGTGTGGTAGGAGGACAGCCGCTGCTTGATTTGAACTATGAAGAGGATTCGAAAGCCAAGGTAGACATGAATCTGGTCATGACGGGCGGCGGCAAATTTGTCGAGCTTCAGGGAACCGGAGAGGAAAGTCCTTTTGACCGCAAAGAGCTTGACCTGATGCTTGCGCTTGGCGAGCAGGGCATTCTGCAGATGATTGAGCGGCAAAAGGAAGTGCTCGGACCGATTGCGCTCAAGATTGGCACGGGACAGGCGGGGGTGCGGGCCTGATGTGGCTTGAGCAATCCGTGGTTGTAGTAGCTACCAGAAACAAAGGCAAAATCCGCGAATTTGCGCACGCCTTTGCCCCTTTTGGCAAGCAGGTCAAGAGCATGTACGACTATCCGGAGCTGCCGGATATCGTTGAAGACGGAAAAACCTTTGCGGAGAATGCCTTCAAGAAGGCAAAAACCGTGGGGGATGCGCTTCGGCTGCCTGTACTTGCGGACGATTCGGGCCTGTGCGTAGATGCGCTGAACGGGGAGCCTGGCGTCTATTCGGCACGGTTTGCCGGTGCAGGCGCCAGCGATCAGGAGAACAACCTCAAGCTGCTGGATAGGCTCGAATCCAGACAGCTCGGGGATGACACGGAGCAGCCGCTGCTGAGTCCCGCCCGTTTTGTGTGCGCCTTGATTTTGTACGATCCCGTGTCAGGAGAGGCCCTTGAAGCGGAAGGCAGCGTCGAAGGATGGATCACCTCGGAAACCGCCGGTAGCGGCGGTTTCGGCTACGATCCGCTGTTTTATCTGTCGCAGTATGGCAAAACGATGGCAGAGTTGACGCTGGAGGAGAAGCAGGCGATCAGCCACCGCGGAGCAGCGCTGCGGCAGCTGGCAGCCGAGCTTGAGAAGAAGCAGTAGACTTTAATGCTGGGTTGTAACCCGGTTCCATGAAGAGGAGCCGGTTTTTTCACGTTCAAATCAGCGGATTGCCACACGATAGGTTTTCAACCAATGATTTACCTGCACGAGATAGGCGAACAATTGGGGGCCAGACATCAACTGGCCGAACCACGGCAGATTCGAAGAGGCGTCGGGCGAGTTGGCGATTTCCCGGATGCGATTGGCATTAATCAAGGACAGAATGGGTGAGGAGGGGTCGGCCAGCATATCGAGCGCCTCCTGTTTCACGGTGTGAAGATAAGCCGGATTATGGGTTTTCGGGTAAGGGCTCTTTTTGCGGTAAAGCACGTCATTCGGCAAAACGCCTTCCAGCGCTTTGCGCAGGAGACCTTTCTCGCGTCCTCCGGTCATTTTGATTTCCCACGGGGTATTCCATACATATTGCACGAGGCGGTGATCACAGTATGGAACCCGGACTTCCAGTCCCACACCCATGCTCATACGGTCTTTGCGGTCCAGCAGTGTAGGCATGAAGCGGGTGATGTTCAGGTACGACATGACTCTCATTTGGGCTGCCTTGCCGGTTTCTCCCGCCAATTTCGGCACCTCGCTGACGGCTTCGGCATAACGGTCGTTCAAATACTCGATCGGCCTGATCCATTCCCTGACTTCAGGATTCAGCAGGCTTGCCCGCAGCTCCGGTGCCACGGCCCACGGAAAGGTTCCGGAATTAAGCATCTCGTCACGATGGAACCATGGATACCCTCCGAACACCTCGTCGGCTGCTTCCCCGGAGATCGCGACGGTTGCGTGTTTTTTGATCTCACGGCAGAACAGATAAAGCGAGGAGTCCACATCTGTCATTCCCGGCAAATCACGTGCTTCGGTCGAAGCATTCAGCGTTTCAACGACGTCTGGAGTATCAAACTCAATCCAGTGGTGGTTGGTGCCAAGCTCTTCAGCCATCCGTCTGATCCACGGTCCGTCAGCTCCAGGCTGAAAGGAGTGCTCCTTGAAATACTTGTCATTATCTACATAATCTACAGAGAACGTATCGATGTTGCCTTGCTCTGTCCTTGTGTAATAACTGACGGCAAGCGCGGATAAAGCGCTCGAATCAAGCCCGCCTGACAACAGGGAGCAAACGGGCACGTCAGAGGCGAGCTGGCGCTCGAGCGTATCCTGCAGCAGCTCACGTACCCGGAGAGCAGTCTGTTCGGTATTGTCTTCGTGAGGATTGCTTTCCAGCTTCCAGAAGGCGCGGATTTTCGTTCCGCTCCGGTCGTGAATCAGCGTATGCCCGGGACGGAGCTCACGGATAGAAGCATAGACCCCATGCCCTGGAGTGCGTGCAGGCCCGATGATGAAGATTTCGGCCAGGCCGTCCGCATGAACGACAGGCTCAACTTCGGGATGCCTGAGCAGCGCTTTGGGCTCCGAGCCGAAGATGAGACCGTCCTGGATTTCACTGTAAAAAAGCGGCTTGACTCCTAACCGGTCCCTTGCCATGAAAACTTGCTGTCTTCGTTCATCCCAGACCGCAAAAGCAAAAATACCGTTTAACCGGTCTACGCAATCCGGCCCCCATTCAATGTAGGAGGCAAGCAGCACCTCTGTGTCGCATTTTGTTAAAAAGACATGTCCACGCTGTTGGAGTTCTATTTTAAGCTCGGGAGCGTTGTACAGTTCCCCGTTATATACCAGCGCGTACGTATAGTCATCCCGGTGGCGGATCATGGGCTGTGCACCGTTCTCGGGATCCATGACACTGAGACGCCGGTGTCCGAAGGCACACGGATTGGATATCCACGTTCCGGCTGCATCCGGCCCCCGATGGGACAATGTACGCGTCATGTCGGACAGCAGTTCCGATTGTACTGTTAAATCCTTGTTCCACTGTATAAATCCAGTAATTCCGCACATGTAGGTTCATCCCTTCTTTGTCTTGCTGCTCTCGGTTTTGCACTGCTGGGAGTTCGTTCTCCCGGCCGTAAAAGCATAAACAAACATATGCCGGGTGAAGGCATAAAATGTCTGTCCTTACCGAAAACTACAAACATAAAACGGCTGGCGGCTGACACGGAGGGTGCTTATGTATACGATTAAAGATGCAAAAATACGGAGATTTACAGACATCGACGGTGTGCGCTGCGCAGAAATCGAAGTAAATTCAGCAAGTGTGGAGGATACGGGCCTGCTTGTATATCTTGCTCCGTCTGATGGAGGGGATGGGTATAAAATGCTGCGCATGCTCCGCAATGACGCGGCTTTGGAACTCGACTGGTACGACAACAATCTTCATTCCGCTTTTGAGGAAGTGACAGATGTCGTATTTAGCGATAATGACGGGAAAGATCTGCCAGAAAAGCGGGGACGATTCACACGCGAGCTGCTGTCTCACGGCAAGATGGATAGCGAACTGGCGGCGGAGTTCGGGAAATGAAGCTGCCATGCTGCTGTGGCATGCTTCGGCTGGTGATACTCATTCGTCGCAACCCGCCGCGGTTTATGAAAGATGGACCCCACGGCCGGGCGGGAATGTAGGGTGAAAAAGCATAATGCCCCAAAAGCAGCGGCTTGCAGGCCTGTTTTGGGGCTTTTTTGTAAAATCAAACATATACATACTATGACTGAAATAATACATAAAAAAACACTTCCCATACCACCATAAATTATGCTATACTCATTAATGCGCTGTCCTACATAACCTTTTAAGTCCCAGTAGCTCAGCTGGATAGAGCAACGGCCTTCTAAGCCGTCGGTCGGGGGTTCGAATCCCTCCTGGGACGTAAAAAAAGAAGCTTCCTTTGGGAAGCTTTTTTTACGTCTAGGGGATGAGAACCCAAGGGGTTCGTCGGAGCATCAGCTTCGGGAGGAATACATCGCAGTCGGCCCTGCAAGGGCCGTACCCCGACTGGGACATATGTAAAAGCTCCCTCCTGGGAGTTTTTTTTACGTCTGGGACGGATGCCTTCAAGCCGGAGGATGTACTATCTCAACTGGACGCATCGCTGAAAGCGCTCCGTACGGATTATGTGGATCTGTATCAGTTCCACTCCGGTCCTGACCAGGTTTTCGATCATGATGACTTGTGGACGCTGCTGGATAAGCAGAATCTCGGTGTGCTGGCACGTGTGCCGCTCGCTAGTGGATACTTGAGCGGAAAATACAAGCCAGGCGCTGAGTTTCAGCAAAATGATGTGCGTAATAATCATGATGCAGGGCAGCGTGATGAAAAACTGCGGCTAGTGGAGGAAATCCGGCGGAACGAGCTGCCTGAAGGCGTGCCAATGGCCAAGTGGGCATTAGCCTGGTGTCTGCAGCATCCTGCCGTGACGAGCGTTATTCCCGGATGCAAAACAAAACCCCCGAACAGGTTGAATCGAATGCGCGTGCGGCTGACCTGGAGCTGTCGGTTGAAAAGGCTTGACAGTGTGCTGCTATCTAATGTATTTTTATAAAAATTATGAAGAAAATATATCCAAAAGGTGTAGAACGGGATCATATGCTCCGACTCGGCTGCCGGCAGAGAAGAAACCCTTGGCTGTAAGGTTTCGCGGCACGGTCGTACGCATCCTGCCCCGCTAGCCGCTCATTTGCCGGGTCGTTCCGTTATCAACATGAGAAGCGCATGTTTTATGTGTAAAATCCGAAATCTGCGCCCCAATAAGGGTGGTACCACGACGCATTCGTCCCTTGACGAATGCGTCTTTTTGCATTTGGGAGGGTGCGGGTTCCCTGTAACTCAAGCATACAAAAAAACGTCCATGGCTAACGGATTTCATTCCGTTTTGTGCCTTGAGCGAAGCGAAAGGAATGGGTATAAAGATGAGACAGACTCAGATTGCTGTTCCTACATGGAGAGAAGCTGCTGTTGATGCGGAATCGGGGGGACATCGTTATCTGCTGCGGAGCGGAATGATCCGGCAGCTGGCGGCAGGGGTGTACACCTATCTGCCATTGGGCTTTCGCGTATTGTCTAAAATTTCCGCCATTATTCGTCAAGAGCTTAGTTATGCAGGAGCACAGGAGATGCTAATGCCTGCACTGCAGCCCGCGGAGCTTTGGAAAACTTCTGGGAGATACGAAGTGTATGGACCTGAGTTAATCCGCCTTAAAGACAGGCATCATCGCGAGTTTGCGCTTGGACCCACTCATGAGGAAGTGATCACCTCACTGATCAAGCAGGAGATTTCATCATACAGACAGCTGCCTGTGGCATTTTTTCAAATTCAAACCAAATTCCGTGACGAGCTTCGTCCACGGTCTGGGCTGCTGCGCGGCCGGGAGTTTTTGATGATGGATGCATACTCTTTTCACAACGATTACGAGGGCCTCGATGCCTTCTACGAAGTGATGCATGCAGCCTATGAGCGCATTCTCAGCCGCTGCGGCCTGGAATACCGGGGAGTGGAGGCGGATGCCGGAGCGATAGGCGGAGAGGGCGGTTCCCATGAGTTTATGGCCTTCTCGGGCATCGGTGAGGATACGATTGCTGTCTGCGGCAGCTGCGGATACGCGGCCAATCTGGAGAAGGCGGAGGTATGCTTGCGCACGATTGAAGAGCTTTCGGTGGCCTGCGATGAGCCGGCTTCTTCATTTATAAAAACCATACTGTATTCCGCAGATGGAAAGGCAGTTGCTGTGCTTGTCAGAGGAGACCGGGAGGTCAACGAGATTAAGGTAAAGCAGGCGCTGCGGGTACAAGAGCTTCGTTTGGTTGAGGAAAGGGAGATTGCGGCGTGGACTGGGGTATTATCCGGTTTTTCGGGGCCGGTCGGCCTTACGCTGCCACTTCTTGTAGATCAGGAAGTAGCGCTTATGAGCCAGGGCATCGTCGGAGCAAACGAGACGGATTACCACCTGCGCGGTGTCCGGCCGGGGAAAGACTTCAATCTGGAACGGACGGGTGATTTCCGCAATGCGGCTGAAGGTGATGCATGCCCCCGCTGCCACGGCGTATTGTCAATGCAGCGCGGGATAGAGGTCGGCCATATTTTCAAGCTGGGGGAGAAATATACTTCTCCTTTTAACGCTCAAGTGCTGCAGGCAGACGGACAAAGCCTGACTCCTGTTGCAGGCTGCTACGGCATCGGTGTGTCGCGGCTTATGGCTGCGGTGTCAGAACAGTGTCATGACGAATACGGCCTCATCTGGCCTGAGGAAGTTGCCCCTTTCCGGGTTCATCTTATCCCTGTGTCTGCAAAAGATGAGCTGCAGAAGCAGGCAGCGGAAAAGCTGTATCAGGATTTAATTGGATTAGGGATGGAGGTGCTGCTGGACGACCGCGAAGAACGTCCGGGGGTCAAGTTCAATGATGCCGATCTGATAGGGATTCCCTGGAGGATTATAGTGGGCAAAAGGACAGGCGAGGGTTACGTTGAAGTCAAGCGGCGGGGGACGCAAGAGACGGAGACGGTGTCGTTAGAAGAAGCAATAAGGCGAGTTGCCGGAGAAGAATAGTTGGAGGGAGATAGAAGATATGAGGTAAATGGGAAGGTTGTCGGTTAAGAGTTATGGACCTGGGATGGATGCGGATTAGCCAGGACTAACCGGGACTGACCAAGACTAGTCAGGAAAACGCGATTAACCAGGATGAAGTGTAGCTGTCTTTAAAATTGTTTCTATTTGAGTAACGAGAATGCGGATCGTAGAGACGCTGTGTGTGGGATTTTGGATTGGAGGCAGTTGGCGGACTGTAGAGCCTTTATTCCACTAAAAACGCCATGCGGCAGAGGGAAATTGCTTGAATAAAGGCATCTGAGTCCGCTAAGGAGGGGAATTGCAATAATCGTTGCAACAAATCTGACAAGGTGCATTTCTAACTACAAACTATTCTAACGATTGCCTCTGGCGGTCGCCTCTAACGGGTGCCACAACCGCTATTGGTTCCAAGAACGTTGATTTCAAATTATAGCGGTTGCCATGGAGCTTATTTCGCTTGATCGGGGCATTTTCGCCTAGGTTAAGGCAAATAACGTCGATCATGACCGTTAGTATTTGAAAAGGTCCTTTTTTTGTGAAATAGCGGCTGCTACACCCGTTAGATTTCCGACGGGCGCAATATCGGCTCGAAAACAGGAGTTTTACGGGAAAGCTGGAAAGGATCGGGACTACAAATTGCCTTATGCAAGAGTTAATGCAACGCTGGAGGGGAATTGTCCGTTTTTGAACATATGAGCCTCTATCCGATGCATTGTAGTGGGGGGGAATAAAGCCGACTGCGTCGAAGTAGCGCTCCCGAAGCTAATGCTCCGACGAACCCCAAATGGGTTCTCATCCCCGGACGTAAAAAGCTCCCCGGAGGGGAAGCCTTGTATACGTCCCAGTCGGGGTACGGCCCTTCCAGGGCCGACTGCGAAGTAGCGCTATCGAAGCTTATGCTCCGACGAACCCCAATGGGTTCTCATCCCCGGACGCAAAAAAACTCCCCGAAGGGAGTTTCTCATTTACGTCCCAGGAGGGATTCGAACCCCCGACCGACGGCTTAGAAGGCCGTTGCTCTATCCAGCTGAGCTACTGGGACATAAAATTCAAGCGAAAATTAATATATCATATTAAAGTGAGGTTTGCAACCGTTAATTTTATTTTAACGAACCACCTGCTACACATATACAGCATATACGTTTTTTTGTTTCTATAAAGGGGTATGTTAGAATAACGGCAAATATGTTAGGCGAATAAGTTGGACATCAACCTCCGTTTCTCATATAATTTAACATCATTTAAGCTTTCGGTTGAAAGGGGGGGCCTTTATAAAGGACTCCAGTGCCGCCAAACCGGCGAATAACATTGTATTGTTCCCCCGAACGTTGGATTATTACCAGATTCAGCTTACGGTAATGCTCGAAAATGAACGTTACGGGGAGGCGATGCAGCTTCTGCAATTTTTGCTGCAATGCCAGGGTCAGGAACAAAAGCATTACGACGAATGGAGCGCGCTTTTGCAGTGGCTTGAAGCGGCCTTTCCTCAATATATGAATCAGGCGCCCGACGCAGCGGAGCCCGATGATGAAGACATCAGCGAGGACGAAATTGCAAGAAGGCATCTTCGCTCCAAGCTTGAAGAGGACGCAGGTTATGGAGATAAGCTTTTACGTATGGCCATGAACGAGCCTTTATCGGAGCAAACGATGCTTGCCCTGGAACAACTGTCTTATCTCGACCAGCCGGAGATCGACGAGGCGCTCATCCGCTGGTTGAAGGAAGCCAAGCTGCATCCTTTGCTGCAGTTTCGGGTAGTTCAAACGCTGCGCAAACGGGGGCACGAGGGCACCATCACCTTTAGCAGGGGGGATATGAAGGCGGAGATCGAAGTGGAGAGTGTACCTCTTCAACCGAACGAATTCCCGGAGCCTATCATCCGCATCCTGGAACGGGTGGCCGATCAGACGGAGGTGCACGAGCCCACATTGTTCTACTTTGCCCAGGAGCTGTGGTCCCAATTTGTGATGGCCGTGTATGGAACGGGCGACTACCGGTCCATGCTGACAGATGATGACAGCTTGCTGGACATTTGGGCGGCTGCGCTGCATCAGGCCGTTTCCGAGACGCTCTCCGGCGGAAGCGGGGAAGAGGAAATAAGAGCGATGTATGGCATTACGGATACGATGCGTTTCCGTTACGAGCAGGCATACCGGTCCGTTAAACAGTTCGCGGCAACAGGCATGAGCGGATCGTGACAGACCGGAAACGTTTTCCTTATTCATGCTCTGGGGTTTCCTCTTGAAAAAGATAGTAATGTTGTTTATACTAGAGTGGTTATTTTGTGCGTGTTTTCAAACGTGACTATAAGCGAGATTTTGTTGGAGGGGAAAGCATAAAATGAAAGCTACTTGGGAGAAAATAGAGAAGAACCTCGGGGTTCTTGAAGTAGAAGTGGATGCGGAACGTGTATCCACCGCGCTTGACAAAGCTTTTAATAAAGTGGTTAAACAGATTAACGTTCCAGGTTTCCGTAAAGGCAAAGTGCCGCGGCCGATTTTTGAGGCACGGTTCGGTGTGGAAAGTCTGTATCAGGATGCCATCGATATCCTTCTTCCTGAAGCTTACGGTGAAGCGGTAGACCAAACCGAGATATTCCCGGTAGATCGTCCGGATGTGGAGATCGATCAATTTTCCAAAGGCGAGTCCTTTAAATTCAAAGCGAAAGTAACGGTGAAACCGGAAGCTGAGCTTGGCGAATACAAAGGCCTCGAAGTACCGGCTGTCAAGGCTGAAGTTACAGACGAAGAAGTAGCGGCTGAACTGGAGCGCCTGCAGCAGCGCCATGCCGAACTGATTGTCGTGGAAGACGAAGCGGCACAATCCGGCGATATCGCAGTGATCGATTTCGACGGCTACGTGGATGGCGTGCAATTTGAAGGTGGACAGGCTGAGCGTTACTCTCTGGAGCTGGGCACCAACACATTCATTCCTGGCTTCGAGGAGCAGGTTGTGGGCATGGGCACAGGGGATTTCAAGGACGTAGAAGTCACTTTCCCTGAAAACTACCATTCTGCCGAGCTGGCTGGTAAACAAGCGATCTTTAAAGTAAAAGTTCATGAGATCAAACGGAAGCAGCTGCCAGAGCTGGATGACGAGTTTGCCAAAGATGTGAGCGAGTTCGACACGCTTGCTGAATATAAGGAAGACCTCAAGAAGGAGCTTGAAGCCCGCAAGGAGAATGAAGTGAAAGCGGCCCGCGAGAACGCTGTAGTTGAAAAAGCAGCCGAGAACGCTACAGTTGAAATTCCGGAAGCGATGATCAGCAGCGAAGTTCAAAACATGGTCCGTGATTTTGATAATCGTCTGCGCAGCCAGGGCATGAACATGGAAATGTTCCTCAGCTTCTCCGGTCAGACCAAAGAGGATCTGGAGAACCAAATGAAGGATGACGCCGAGAAGCGTGTACGCAACAACCTTGTGCTTGAGCAGATTGGCAAAGCTGAGAACATCGAGGTTTCCGAAGAGGAAATCAACGACGAGCTGAAGGTGATGGCTGATACCTACAAGCGTTCTGTTGAGGAAATCCGCAGCATCCTTGAAAGCAACGGTTCCCTTGAAAACCTGCGCGAGGAAATTTCATTGCGCAAAACGATCAGCTTCCTCGTTGACAACAGCAAGGAAGTTGAGGCTCCTGCAGCGGAGTAATCTTTTGGCAAGCAGATCGAGCATACACTTTTGTGAATATATTATAAGGCACGCGGTTACTCATACTCGTGCCTTATTTTTTCCTTGCACTACCCATTTTCAGGGAGAATGAGTAACCAAATGGTTCGATTTGGTGTGTACTAAAAAATAGATGTATTATGTTTTTGCAACATTACATATATTATTAAAATTATCAGCATACAGAAGGCATCATCCCGCACTGTCTGAAAATTTGCACATACATAAGAAACATGTTTAAATATGATAAGGTCTGGCGGAAATGACATCGGACCCGCAACATGTTAAAATATTTTCTAGGTCTATCCGTTTCAAAACCGGTTCTTCCGTTTTAATTGGCATCAAGTAAAATTACTTTATTTACCAAAGGAAAAGAGGTTGGTCACGATGAGTCTCGTACCTATGGTTGTGGAACAAACAAGTCGGGGGGAACGTTCCTACGACATTTACTCGCGTCTGCTTAAGGATCGCATTATATTCCTCGGCGGACCGATCGATGACGATGTCGCCAATCTCGTCATTGCACAGCTTCTGTTTCTGGCTGCAGAGGATCCGGAGAAGGATATTCATTTGTACATCAATTCCCCGGGCGGTTCTGTAACTGCCGGTATGGGTATATATGATACAATGCAATTTATTAAGCCGGACGTATCGACGATTTGTGTGGGAATGGCAGCAAGTATGGGTTCACTTCTGCTTACCGCGGGTGCTCCGGGCAAGAGATATGCCCTCAGTAACAGTGAGGTTATGATTCATCAGCCGCTGGGGGGAATTCAGGGTCAGGCATCCGATATTCAGATCCATGCGGATTGGATCATCAAAACCCGTCAAAAGCTCAACCAGATTTATGTGAAAACGACGGGTCAGCCTCTTGATAAAATCGAACGCGATACTGACCGTGACTTTTTTATGGATGCGGAAGAGACAAAGGCTTACGGCATCATTGACCAAATTCTCACGAAGCCGATCAATTTGTAAAGGGGTGGCCCCATGTTTAAGTTTAATGATGAAAAAGGACAGCTGAAATGCTCATTCTGCGGTAAGTCTCAGGAGCAGGTGCGCAAGCTGGTAGCCGGTCCCGGCGTATATATATGTGACGAGTGTATTGAGCTTTGCACTGAAATTGTGGAAGA
Source organism: Paenibacillus enshidis (assembly GCF_042136365.1). Lineage (NCBI taxonomy): Bacteria > Bacillati > Bacillota > Bacilli > Caryophanales > Paenibacillaceae > Paenibacillus > Paenibacillus enshidis. The sequence continues at coordinate 172,754 of NZ_JBHHMI010000007.1, forward strand.
GGAACTGGGTCATGAGGAAGAATTGGACCTGAAGGATATTCCGAAACCAAAAGAAATCCGTGATATTCTTGACCAATACGTTATCGGACAGGATCAAGCCAAAAAGTCGCTTTCCGTGGCGGTTTACAACCATTATAAGCGCATCAACACCCAAAGCAAGATCGAGGATGTTGAATTGACGAAGAGTAATATTATGCTGCTTGGACCGACCGGCTCGGGTAAAACCCTGCTGGCGCAAACGATGGCCAAAATTCTTAACGTGCCGTTTGCTATTGCCGACGCTACATCCCTGACAGAAGCCGGCTATGTTGGTGAAGATGTGGAGAACATTCTCCTGAAGCTGATCCAGGCGGCCGACTATGATGTAGAGAAAGCTGAACGCGGTATTATCTACATTGATGAAATCGACAAGGTTGCACGCAAGTCCGAGAACCCTTCCATCACACGCGACGTTTCCGGAGAAGGCGTTCAGCAAGCCCTGCTCAAAATTCTCGAAGGAACGGTTGCATCCGTACCGCCGCAAGGCGGACGCAAGCATCCGCATCAGGAATTCATCCAAATTGATACAACGAACATCCTGTTCATCGTAGGCGGCGCCTTCGACGGACTGGAGCAAATGATCAAACGCCGGATCGGTAAAAAGGTCATTGGCTTCAATGCTTCCTCCGAGCAAAAGGATCTTAAGCCGGGTGAATATCTGCAGCTCGTGCTGCCTGAGGATCTGCTGAAATTCGGACTGATTCCGGAGTTTGTAGGACGCTTGCCTGTCATCTCCACACTGGAGCCGCTTGATGAGGCAACGCTGGTAAGAATCCTTTCCGAACCGAAGAACGCTTTGACCAAGCAGTATCAGAAGCTGCTTGAAATGGATAATGTCAAACTGGAATTTACGCAGGATGCGCTTCAGGAGATTGCCCGCGAGGCGATCAAACGCAACACAGGCGCCCGCGGTTTGCGTGCGATCATTGAAGGCATCATGCTGGATGTGATGTACGAGGTGCCTTCACGCAACGATGTCACCTCCTGCATCATCAATGAGCAGGTTGTGCGGGAGAAGGTTGCCCCTGAGCTACACAGCAATAACGACAAGAACAAGAAGCAAGAAGAGAGCGCCTGAGCATCGAATCTTCGCGATCTCTAATACATGAACAGCCAGCCTCCACTTCCCACTCTTCCGGTGCGGGGGTGGAGCTTTGGCATTATGGGAGAGATAAACCATGTTTTTAAGACAAGACACACGTCCTGTTAAAGTTGGGGACTTGACGATCGGCGGAAGCAACGAAGTCATCATTCAAAGCATGTGTACGACCAAGACGGCAGATGTGAAGGCCACCGTCGCGGAAATTTTGCGTCTGGAAGAGGCTGGCTGCCAGATTGTCAGAGTGACGGTCAATAACGAAGAGGCCGCGGCGGCGATCAAGGAAATCAAAAAGCAGATTCATATTCCGCTCGTTGCGGACATTCATTTCAACTATAAGCTCGCACTGCTGGCGATTGAAAATGGTATCGATAAAGTCCGCATTAATCCAGGCAACATCGGCCGGCGCGAAAAGGTCGAAGCGGTGGTTAAAGCCTGCAAGGAAAAAGGAATTCCGATCCGGATTGGTGTTAACGCCGGTTCCCTGGAGCAGCATTTGCTCGATAAATACGGTTATCCGACGCCGGATGCCATGGTGGAGAGCGCCCTTTTTCATATCGGCATCCTGGAAGAGCTGGATTTCCACGATATTATCGTATCTCTTAAAGCTTCCGATGTGCCAATGGCCATCTCGGCTTACATGAAAGCCGCTGAGATCATTAAGTATCCTCTTCATCTTGGTATTACTGAAGCAGGCACGCTGTTTAGCGGTACGGTAAAAAGCGCTGCCGGCATGGGTGCGCTTCTGTCAGCCGGTATCGGTTCGACGATGCGTATCTCCCTGAGCGCCGATCCGGTAGAGGAAGTGAAGGTTGCGCGTGAGCTGCTGAAAACATTCGGGTTGATTACGAATGCGGCCACCCTGATTTCCTGCCCGACCTGCGGACGTCTGGACATCGACCTGTTCTCCATTGCGAATGAGGTGGAGGAATATATCGCGAAGCTGAAGGTGCCTATCAAGGTTTCTGTCCTCGGCTGTGCCGTTAACGGTCCGGGAGAGGCGAAAGAAGCGGATATTGGAATTGCCGGCGCCCGTGGGGAAGGCCTGCTGTTCCGTTATGGACAGATGATCCGCAAGGTGCCGGAGGCGGACATGGTCGCCGAACTGAAAAAGGAAATTGACATTATTGTCAAAGCCTACGAAGAAACCGGGGAAATACCGGGCCGCAAGGAGCGCCATGCTCCAACCGTTTAGAATATACATTCTTCATGCGCCGGGCAGGTGATTTTTAACGTCATCGCCCGGTTTTTATATTTTTCTTCTGCCGCTTTTGTGAATTCTTTCGTCCATATCCGTTTAGCAGTCTTCGAAAAGGAAATACTGATTTCCATAGAATCCCTCCGCTATGCGGCGAAGGGAGAAACGGAGGCTTAAAACATGGATTGGACGATGATTGTGATTATTGTGCAGCTTTTTTTTGGAATTGTGATCGGGCTGTACTTTCTGAATCTGCTGCGCAGCCAGAAAACGAACCGCAGCGCCGTAGACAGGGAATCGCGCAAGGAACTGGATAAGTTAAGAAAACTGAGATCGGTAACACTGAGCAAGCCCCTGGCAGAGAAAACCCGTCCTGCATCAATAGAGGATATCGTGGGGCAAAAGGACGGATTGCGTGCGCTCAAGGCGGCGCTGTGCAGCGCCAACCCACAGCATGTTATTATTTATGGCCCTCCTGGTGTCGGCAAAACAGCGGCGGCGCGCGTAGTGCTTGAAGAAGCGAAGAAAAACCCGCTGTCCCCGTTCAAGAGTGATGCTAAGTTTACTGAAATTGATGCAACGACGGCCCGTTTTGATGAGCGGGGCATTGCCGATCCCCTGATCGGCTCTGTGCATGATCCGATTTATCAAGGAGCTGGAGCGATGGGGGTGGCAGGCATTCCGCAGCCCAAACCGGGTGCCGTTACAAAAGCCCATGGAGGCATTCTGTTTATTGATGAGATCGGCGAGCTGCATCCAACGCAAATGAACAAGCTGCTGAAAGTGCTGGAAGACCGTAAAGTATTTTTGGAAAGTGCGTACTATAATTCGGAGGATACACATACACCTGCATATATCCACGATATTTTCCAGAACGGGCTGCCGGCTGATTTCCGTATGGTGGGTGCTACGACACGCTCACCTCACGAGCTGCCGCCTGCGCTTCGTTCAAGATGTATGGAAATCTATTTTCGTTCGCTGCTTCCTGAAGAGATCGGGCGGATTGCGGAGGATGCGATCAGCAAGCTGGGCTTCGGAGACTGTCCGGAAGCGGTGCAGGCCGTACAGCGTTATGCAACAAACGGTAGAGAGGCTGTCAATATGATTCAGCTTGCAGCAGGGCTGGCTTTAACGGAGAAAAGAGACAGGTTGGAAGCAGACGAGGTGGAATGGGTTGCAAACAGCAGCCAGCTTCAGCCTCGTCCAGAGCGTAAAATTCCGAACGGCCCGCAGGTCGGTTTCGTAAATGGCTTGGCTGTATACGGGCCCAATCTGGGCATGCTGCTGGAAATTGAGGTGACCGCTGCACCATCTGCCAAAGGGCAGGGTGGCTTTAATATTACCGGGGTCGTAGAGGAAGAGGAAATCGGCGGAGGCTCCAGGACGCTCAAGCGTAAGAGTATGGCCAAAGGCTCGGTTGAAAATGTGCTGACTGTTCTGCGCGCCTGCAGGCTGCGTCCGCAGGATTATGATCTCCATATTAACTTTCCAGGGGGGACGCCTGTGGATGGCCCTTCGGCCGGGATGGCGATGGCTGTGGCAGTCGCATCGGCGATCCGCGGCATCCCGGTTGATCATGAGCTTGCAATGACGGGTGAAGTCAGCATTCACGGACGCATCAAGCCCATCGGAGGTGTTCTGGCCAAGGTGGAAGCTGCTCTGCAGGCCGGTGCCAAGCGGGTGCTCATCCCTGCCGATAACTGGCAGAACGGCTTTGATAAACTGGAGGATATTGAAGTTATCCCCGTGCAGTCCATTCATGAGGCTTTCAGACGGATCTTCGGGGAAGAATGGGAGGAAGCAGCGGAGGTTCGTATTTCTCCTGATACGTTTACGCCCGCTCAATCGCCTTATTTGCAGGCAGATGGATCCGGACAGGGAAGCACCGTGTAAAAAATGGGCTTGCGGAATAAAGCACCTTCATTGGTTTTTCCATGGAACATTTGATAAAATATGAACTATCCCTATCAGAGTAAGCTATGTAAGCGGAACCGCTATAATTATAACCGGTGCATGCAACTTGCTGAACCTGTGAACCATTTGGAGGTGCGAAAGCGATGGGACCAAGCAAAATGAAAGGCCGTCGTTTTCCATTGCTGCCTTTAAGAGGACTTCTTGTCTACCCGAGTATGGTTCTGCATCTCGATGTGGGCCGGGACAAATCGGTCAAGGCTTTGGAAAAAGCGATGGTTGAAGACAACTTGATTCTTCTGTGTTCCCAATCGGAAGTGAACATTGAGGAACCTACACAAGAGGATATATTCAGAATAGGCACGATTGCCAAGGTGCGGCAGATGCTGAAGCTGCCCAACGGTACAATACGTGTGCTCGTCGAGGGGCTCGAACGGGCAGAAATTATTCAGTATATGGACAACGAGGAATATTATGAGGTTCATGCCCGTGAACTGCCTGAGGATGAAACGCTGCATCCGGAGACAGACGCCCTGATGCGGACCGTCCTGAATCAGTTCGAGAACTATATTAATCTGTCCAAGAAGGTGACGCCGGAGACGCTTGCTGCGGTATCCGATATTGAGGAGCCAGGAAGATTGGCCGATGTCATCACCAGCCATCTCTCCCTCAAAATCAAAGACAAGCAAGAAATTCTGGAAACCGTCGATGTCCGCAAGCGCCTCGAAAAGCTGCTCGATATTCTGAACAATGAGCGCGAGGTGCTTGAGCTGGAACGCAAGATCAGCCAGCGGGTCAAAAAGCAAATGGAGAAGACCCAGAAGGAATACTACCTGCGTGAGCAAATGAAGGCGATCCAGAAGGAATTAGGCGAGAAGGAAGGACGGGCCGGAGAAGTCGAGGAGCTCCGCAGTCAGATGGAAGGTCTCGTTCTGCCGGAGAAGGTCCGGGAGAAGATTGAGAAAGAAATCGACCGCTTGGAAAAAACACCGGCAAGCTCGGCGGAGGGCGGAGTCATTCGCAACTATGTGGATTGGCTGCTCAGTCTGCCCTGGAGCAATGCGACGGATGATGACCTGGATATCGCCAAGGCCGAGGAGATACTGGACGCGGACCACTATAGTCTGGAGAAGCCGAAGGAACGGGTGCTGGAGTATTTGGCGGTGCGCAAGCTTGTGAAAACGATGAAGGGGCCTATCCTTTGCCTCGTCGGACCACCGGGTGTCGGCAAGACGTCGCTGGTCCGCTCCATTGCCAAAGCGCTCGGTCGTGAATTCGTCCGCATTTCGCTCGGCGGTGTCCGTGATGAGGCGGAAATCCGCGGGCACAGAAGAACCTATGTAGGAGCCATGCCCGGCCGGATCATTCAGGGTATGAAAACGGCAGGCACGGTCAATCCTGTCTTTCTGCTGGATGAAATTGATAAAATGGCTGCCGATTTCCGCGGGGATCCTTCCGCAGCGCTGCTGGAGGTGCTTGATCCGGAGCAGAACAATACGTTCAGCGACCATTTCGTGGAGCTGCCGTTTGACCTCTCCAATGTGATGTTTGTCACGACAGCCAATGCGATTCACAATATCCCGCGTCCGCTGCTGGATCGGATGGAAGTGCTGAATATTCCGGGTTATACGGAGCTGGAGAAGCTCCAGATTGCCGGACGCTATCTCCTGCCAAAGCAGAAGCGTGAGCATGGCCTGACAGACGAACAGATCACGGTGGAGGAAGACACGCTGCTTAAAGTCATTCGTGAATATACACGCGAATCCGGGGTGCGGAATCTGGAGCAGCAGATGGCCTCCCTGTGCCGCAAGGCGGCAAAATCGGTCGTGTCAGGCATGGAGGAGCATATCGTCATTACCCCGGATAACCTGAAGGATTACCTTGGCATTCCGCGGTTCCGCTATGGCATTGCGGAGCTGGAGGATCAGGTTGGAACCGTAACAGGACTGGCTTGGACGGAGGTTGGCGGAGAAACGCTTACGATCGAGGTTACGGTGGTGCCGGGGACGGGCAAGCTGATCCTGACCGGCAAGCTGGGTGACGTGATGAAAGAATCCGCGCAGGCGGCTTTCAGTTATACCCGGTCGAAAGCGGTCGAGCTTGGAATCAAGCCTGATTTTTATGAAAAGAACGATATTCACATTCATATCCCCGAAGGAGCGATTCCCAAGGACGGTCCTTCGGCAGGAATTACGATCGCAACGGCACTTGTATCTGCCTTGACCAACCGGCATGTGTCCAAAAGCGTTGCAATGACCGGTGAAATTACCTTGCGGGGAAGAGTGCTGCCTATCGGCGGACTCAAGGAAAAGTCACTGGCTGCACACCGTGCAGGCTACAAAAAAATACTGCTCCCCAAGGACAATGAACGCGACCTGCGGGATATTCCCGACAGCATCAAGGAAGAAGTTGAATTTGTGCCTGTAGCCCATATGGACCAGGTGCTGCGGCATGCGCTGGTGGAGCAGACCGGGTTGCAATAGAGAGGAAACCGTAAAACATGAAGGTTACAAAATCCGAATTTATTATCAGTGCTGTCCGGCCGGAGCAATATCCTGCCGACGGCCTGCCAGAGGTAGCTCTGGCAGGCCGCTCCAACGTAGGGAAATCCTCTTTGATTAACAGAATGATCAACCGCAAAAATCTGGCCAGGACGAGTTCGACGCCGGGGAAAACCCAGCAGCTTAACTACTACCTCATCAATGACGAGCTGTACTTTGTGGATTTTCCGGGCTACGGGTTTGCGAAGGTATCCAAATCATTGCGGCAGGCCTTCGGGGATATGATTGAGACCTACCTTACACGGCGTGAGCCGTTGAAGCTGGTGCTGCAAATGGTCGATCTTCGCCACCCGCCTTCCAAGGACGATCTGATGATGCATGAGTGGCTGAAGCATTACAATTTGCCTTTATGTGTCGTCGGCACTAAAGCGGACAAAATACCGCGCACCCGGAGAGATAAGCATATTAAGGTGATCAAGCAGGAACTGGGCATCGGCCCTGGTGACTTATTCATTCCGTTTTCATCCGAGGAAGGTTTGGGCAGAGAAGAATTATGGGAGGTCATTTCCCGATATACCGGGGCAGGACAAGGGCTGTATAAAGAATAAAACATTAAAGAGCGCCTGCGGGTGCTTCTTTTTTTGATGAATAACGGCGTAATGCGATTTATTCTCATTTTTGCAGTTATTTTATATTTGAACCGTAGAGAAAACTGAAGGAGGGATGGTGTATAATATTCGTGTAAAGTTGTAAGCAAGTATCACCGTATGAACCCGCCGGGTGTACGGCAGTCGACCTGAAGAGCATTCGCGCCCTGGTTGGCATGGGGAGTCGGAAAGGCTGTCAGGAAAGAATTGAGGAGATTTTTATGGCTCAGCGGTTAGCCACAGAGTATGTTAACGCCATTTTAACATTGTCGGAAGTTCAAATGGACCAATTTTTGCGTGCAGCAGAAGACCCTCTTGTTCATAGCAGGATCAAAGTGCTGGACAATGGCGGACATGAAATTGTGCTGGAGGATGCTGTGGGAGAAGAAGTTCATTTGCCTTTTGACCGGAAAAAAGGCATGTATGTCTGTGAATTGACTTGCCGCTTGGTGAATCAGCCTTTGACAAATATGATCAGAAAGCTGTTCGTGCGCTTTAAGGGCGAAGGTATCGTAAACCGGGTGTATTATGGATTCACGATGATTTATACCTATCATCAGGGTTCCGTCCGCAGGATTGTAGAAAAGACGGGCAGTGGCTGCAAACTGGTGTATGAGTATAAAAATACATTGCAGGAGCTGCAGCACAAATTTTTGACCCGGGATGTTGAACGTGAAATTATCAGGGCCTATGACGAAATCAATCGTTTATTGGATCTGCGTATCCGAACCCGGGACCATGAACGGATCAAGGAAATTGATCAGCAGCTCCGTACCCTTAGCGCTGCACTATTTACGCTTGAGGCCTAAAGGGGTTCTGCATGATGATTTACAGGCTTGTTTGGTGACGGCGGAAGCGCAAATTTTAACATGTAAACTTTTTCGAAAAACTATTGCATTTGCTCAATATAGATGTTATTTTTAATCTCGTTGAAAACGAATATAGGAACCAGGATTCACTCAGGACATTAATGTTGCGAGAGATTATTCCCTCGGGAAGTGAATGACGTAGGTCCTAGCGGATGAAATTTTTTTTAAACATTTTATTCCTAGGAAGGGGGAACCGGAAGATGGAATATTCAACTTTCGGAAGACACGTTGCTGTTGACACTTGGGGAGTCGGTTTTGAGCTGTTGAATAATGCGGAATTCCTGCAAGTGCAACTGGTGGAAGCGGCCGAGGCTTGCGGAGCAACAGTGATGTCTGTGCAATCGAAGCAGTTTGAGCCACAAGGCGCAACAGTGCTTGTACTGCTGTCGGAAAGTCATCTCTCCATTCACACGTATCCTGAGAGAGGTTTTGCGGCGATTGATTGTTATACCTGCGGTGAGACTGTGGACCCACAATTGGCCATTGATTACCTGGTATCCGTACTGAAGCCTGAGAAGACCTATGCCAAGAAACTGGTCCGCGGACTTGGGGAGCTGCAGGTCGAAACTCCGGAAATGCAGCATGCTGAATTTGTGTAACCTGAAATAGCAATATGCATATACAATAACCATGGATGAGCTCCATGGTTATTTTTTGTCGGTCGAATAAGAAAATGAAGGAATAGCAGGTATCGGGCAAGCTTACACTAATTTAGGCAGACAGGATCTTCATAAAGATTTCATATTACCCCCTCTTTGCAGCGGATTCTCTGTGATATAATTAACATAGTTTGAAGCAGGATAGGATGTTTTCATTTTAGGATTAGAAGGCAGGTGAACTTGCAATGCACATCCTCGTTGTAGGGCTAAACTATCGCACAGCGCCGGTGGAGATTCGTGAACGTTTTACATTTGCGGAGAAGGATTTGCCGGAGGCGCTGAAGCAGCTAAAGCTAACCAAGAGTGTATTGGAAGGCGTCATAGTCGCAACCTGCAATAGAACCGAAATCTATGTCGTTGTTGACCGTCTGCATGTGTGCGGATTTTATATACGGAATTTCATGGAACAGTGGTTCGGAATACCCAGGGATGACTTCACACAGTATTTATATATTTATGAAGATGAGCAGGCTGTTCGGCACTTGTTTCGGGTAGCATGCGGTCTTGATTCCATGGTGATCGGAGAGACGCAAATTCTGGGTCAGGTCAAGCAGGCGTTTCTCCAGGCCCAGGAACAGAAAGCAACCGCCACCTGGTTCAATATGCTGTTCAAGCAGGCGGTTACACTTGGCAAAAGGGCGCATTCAGAAACTTCGATCGGCGAGAACGCCGTGTCTGTGAGCTACGCCGCCGTGGAATTGGGCAAACAGATATTTGGTGATTTTACCGATAAAAAAGTGCTGATTCTCGGTGCAGGCAAAATGAGCGAGTTGACTGTAAAGCATCTGTACGCAGGTGGAGCGGCTGAGGTTATTGTTGCTAACCGGACCTTGGAAAAGGCGCAGGAGCTTGCCGCCCAATTTAACGGCACCCCGTGCACGCTGGAGCAGGCTGCCGAACGGCTGGCCGATGTAGATATCGTGATCAGCTCCACGGGAGCGAAGGGCTATGTGCTGAACAGCCAAACGGTGCGCGGACAGATGAAGCGCCGCCAGTCACGGCCGCTCTTTATGATCGATATTGCCGTGCCAAGGGATATTGATCCGGCCGTCGGCGAAGTGGACAACGTGTTTCTGTATGATATCGACGACCTGGAGGGGATTGTCGAAAGCAATCTGGCAATGCGCCGTGCGGAAGCAGCCAAAATTGAAGTCATGATGGAGTCGGAGATGGAGCAGTTCTATCAATGGCTGAAAACACTGGGAGTCCGTCCGGTGATTCGCGCGTTGCAGGAGAAGGCTTCTTCCATTCATGAAGAGACACTGAACAGCCTGTTCAACAGGCTGCCTGATCTAGACGAGCATCAACGGAAGGTGATCAGCAAGCTGACTAAAAGCATGCTGAACCAAATGGTGCATGATCCGATTAATCGGATCAAGGAAATGGCCGTAGAAAAACAGGGCAATGACGCTTTGGAGATATTTGCGGAAATCTTCGCCCTGGAGGATCGGCTGGAGGAAGCGGCCCAGAAAGTGGAGCAGAGCCATGAACAAGCTTTGCGCAAGCCTGAAGCTGCCGCAAAAAGAGGCTCCAAATCATCCGATTCCATACCGGTGTCTTATGCGCCGGTCGGTCTGTGAGGCAGGTGATCGGCTGTGTTGCCGGGCAGCGGTGTCTATGACGCCTTGATCTATACTTACGCCCTGAGCCTACTGTTCGTATTCTCGGATTGCATTCGGCGCAATACGAGTGCCAAACGGATAGGCACAGGGCTTCTTGTCGTCGTGCTGGTCTTTCAGCTCGTATTTATGGGAATCAGAACCTGGGTGGAGGGTCATCTTCCTTTTCTGATCACCTATGATTTTTTGTTTTTGTTCACCTTTATCCTTGTCATCATATCCTTGATTATGAGCAGGTATCAGCGTCTGGAATTTACGGTCTTCCTGCTGAATCTGATCGGCTTCAGCGTCATCGTGCTGAACAAGCTGTGGTTTCAGCCGGTCGACAATCCGCTGGCCAACTGGCAAACGGTGCATGGATTGCTGATTCTGCATATTGCACTGGCAAATTTGGGGTTTGCGGCTTTGACGGTTGCCGCGGTCTTTTCCGTGATGTATCTGTTTCTCCATCATAGATTGAAAGCCAAAAAATGGACTGAAACGACACGCAGGCTGCCAAGCCTGCAGGTGCTGGACCGCTATACGCATACGGCGATGCTTATCGGTGCGCCGCTGCTCGCTGTTTCCGTGCTTATTGCCGCGATATCGATTATCGCCGAGGGAAGATGGGGGCTGCTGCTTGATTTGAAGGTGCTGGCCACAGCCGCGTCCATGTGTGTATATGTCATCTATCTGATCAGCAAGCGTTCTAACCAGCATTCCGGCCTGGTTATGGCCCGGTGGGCGCTTGTGGGCTATGCTTTTCTGATTATGAATTTCCTTGCGAATTCGTGGTCTGCATTTCATCAATGGACAGGGGAGTGAGAGGGCATGGGCAGGCATTTGGTCCCTGTTATGCTGCGATGCGAGGGGAAAAGCTGCTGTATAATAGGTGGAGGTCCGGTTGCAGAGCGAAAGGCAAAGGGGCTGCTGGGTAGCGGCGCGACGCTTACGGTCATCAGCCCCTTCATAACTCGTGGCCTGCAGGCCATGCTGGAAAATAATCAGCTCCGCTGGATCAAACGCCCTTATCACGAGGGGGATATCCAGGGAGCGTTTCTTGTATATGCGGCTACGGATGATCCGAAAGTGAATGATGATGTGATGCGCGAAGCACGTCGTAGGAGTATACTGGTGAATGTGGCAGATCATTCGGAAAAAGGGGACTTCATTACGCCTGGCGTGGTAAGGCGGGGCAGACTCGTTTTGAGCGTTTCAACCTCGGGGGCTGGCCCTTCTGTATCCACAGCGATAACTTCGAAGCTTGAAGAGACGTTTGGCTTAGAATATGAGGCCTATTTGGATTTTATGTATGAGATGAGAACCCGTATCAAAGGCAGGGTGCCTGATCCGGCTGTCCGGGCCCGTCTGCTCGGAAGGCTGGCACACAGCGGTGTATTGGAACAGATCCGGTGCGGCCGTTTCGCGGAGTGGACGAAGCCTGAGATGGACAGATGGATTGCCGAGAACCAGGAGGAGTAGACATGCGAACGATAGTGGTAGGGAGCAGACAAAGCGCGCTTGCGCTTACACAGACCGGTTATGTTATAGATGACTTGAAGGCGCTTTGTGTCAGACATGGGATCGATATGGACTTTGAAATCCGCAAAATTGTAACGAAAGGCGACCGGATTCTTGACGTAACCCTGTCCAAGGTGGGCGGCAAGGGGCTGTTTGTGAAAGAAATCGAACAGGCGATGCTGGACCACGAAATTGATATGGCGGTGCACAGTATGAAGGATATGCCTTCCGAGCTCCCGGAAGGGTTAGTAAACGGTGCTGTGCCAAGGAGAGTCGATCACCGCGATTGCCTTGTATCGAGGTCTGGGAAGGGGCTCATGGATCTCCCGCATGGCGCGAAGGTCGGCACAAGCAGCCTGCGCCGTTCCAGCCAGCTCCAGTCGCTTCGCCCTGATCTGGTTCTGGAGCCGCTGCGCGGCAACATCGACTCCAGGCTGCGCAAGCTGGAGACGGAAGGCTTTGACGCGATCATTCTGGCTGCAGCCGGACTTCACCGGATGGGCTGGCAGGACCGCATTACGGAATACATACCGGAGGATGTCTGCTTGCCTGCGGTTGGGCAGGGGGCGCTCGGAATTGAATGCCGCGGGGATGACAAGGAATTGCTGGAGCTGCTTTCTTTATATAATGACGAAGCTACTGCAGCGACGGTGGCAGCGGAACGGCGGTTTCTGGGCGAATTGAACGGAGGCTGTCAGGTTCCCATTGGTGCCCATGCCATGCTGGAGGAATCCGGGGTCATTCGGCTGACCGGGATGGTAGGCACTCCGGATGGAGCGGTTATTCTTAAAGATACGCTTGCAGGAAAGGATCCGCTGCAGTTGGGAGAGCGGGTTGCGGCAAGCCTGAAAGCCAAGGGCGCAGAACAGATTCTGTCAGAAGTAAGGGGATGACGTGATGGCGGGTAAGGTTTATTTAGTGGGGGCAGGACCCGGCGATGCGCGGTTGATTACAGTGAAGGGCTGGCAGTGCATGCAGAAGGGGGACGTTGTCGTCTATGACCGTCTCGCGAGCCCGCGGCTGCTGGGATTGATGAAGCCTGGGGCAGAGAAGATTTATGTCGGCAAGCTTCCGGACCGCCATACGATGAAGCAGGAGGATATTAACCGCCTGCTGGTGGATTTGGCGCTGGAGGGAAAAACGGTCATCCGTCTTAAGGGTGGCGATCCTACCATTTTCGGCAGGGTCGGCGAGGAAGCGGAGCTGCTGAGACAGCATGGAATTCCTTATGAAATCGTACCAGGCATCACTTCTGCCATCAGTGTGCCGGCTTATGCCGGTATCCCGGTTACCCATCGGGACATAGCCTCATCGCTTTCGATTATTACCGGGCATGAAAGTCCCGACAAGCTGGACCGGAGCATTCATTGGGACAAGGTGACGAATGCGACCGGTACGCTCATTTTCCTGATGGGGGTCGCGAAGATTGGGTATATCAGCGAACAGCTGATCAGACACGGCCGCTCTCCGGAAACGCCGATAGCGCTCATCCGCTGGGGGACGCGCGCCGAGCAGGAGACGCTGGTGGGCACGCTGGCGGATATTGAAGCCAGAGTGAAGGAAGCGGGCTTTAAGCCCCCGGCGGTGATTGTGGTCGGGGAAGTGGTCCGCCAGCGTGAGCAGCTGAAGTGGGCGGAAGACATGCCCCTGTTCGGCAAACGCATCCTCGTCACCCGGGCCCGCAGCCAGGCGAGCTCTTTGGTTCAGTGTATCGAAGATCTGGGCGGAGAGCCGTATGAATTTCCTGTGCTGGAGACCCGCCTGCCACAAGGGGAAGAACAGTACGGGCAAATACGTGAGGCATTGACCCGGCTGCATGAGTATGACTGGGTTTTCTTTACCAGCGTAAACGGGGTGGATTATTTCTTCCAGCATCTGGAGCGGGAAGGGAAGGATATACGTTCTTTGCATAAGGCGCGTATTGCAGCTGTCGGACCTGCTACCTGTACGGCGCTGCGCAGCCGCGGCGTGGCGGCTGAACAGCTGACAGGCAACTTTCAGGCTGAGGGAATAATAGAGATGTACGGGCGGGAAATGCAGGCAGGCCAAAAGGTGTTATTGCCGCGTGGCAATCTGGCGCGCGCCTGGCTTCCTGACCAACTGCGTGAGCTGGGGCTGGAGGTAACGGAAGCCAGCCTGTATGAAACCGTGCCGGCCGATGTGCGGGACGATGAACTGATCTCCCTGCTGGAGCAGGGAGCGGTGCATGCCATTACGTTTACCAGTTCCTCGACCGTCACCTATTTTATAAGAGCTCTGCGGCAGATGGGCATCGAAAATCCGCCTGATTTGCTAAAAGACATCATGATTGCTGTCATCGGTCCTGTCACCGGAAAGACGGCGGAAGAAGAGGGACTGAAGGTAGGACTCATGGCGGAGGAAGCAACGATAGACAGCCTGGTTAACGCGCTGTGCGTCTGGAATAAACGGACGGAATAAGCAGCGGAGCAAGAAAATATCGCTTTCAAAACCGCCTTTGGCCGATATCAAATTGTTGGGAGTGTATACGCATGAATTTATCTTTTACAAGGCATCGCCGCCTTCGCCAATCCGCAGCCATCCGCAGCATGGTGCGTGAAACGGTTCTGACCCCGGCTGATTTCATTCAGCCGATTTACGTCACCTATGGCAAGGGAGTCAAGCATGAAATCAAATCCATGCCCGGCGTGTACCGATTTTCGCTGGATATGCTCGAAGAGGAACTGCAGGAGATCGTCTCGCTGAACATTCCGGCTGTTCTCCTGTTTGGCATTCCTGAGACGAAGGACAGCGTGGGATCGTCCGCCTATGCGGAGAACGGCATCGTACAGGAAGCGATCCGGCTCATTAAGTCGCGTTGCCCGGACCTGCTGGTTATTGCGGACACCTGTCTGTGCGAGTTCACGGACCACGGCCACTGTGGCATGGTGCATACCTTCGAACGGGACGGAGAACTGTGCGGAGATGTATTAAACGACGAATCATTGGAGCTGCATGTGCAGACAGCAGTATCCCAGGCGCGGGCAGGTGCGGATATTATCGCTCCTTCCAATATGATGGACGGCTTTGTGCAGGCAATCCGCGGCGGACTGGATGAAGCAGGCTTTAGTCACATTCCGATTATGTCTTATTCCGTAAAATATGCGTCCGCCTTTTACGGGCCTTTCCGTGAAGCGGCTGATTCCGCTCCGCAGTTTGGAGACCGGAAGACTTACCAGATGGACCCTGCCAACGCTCGCGAGGCGCTGCGTGAAGCGGAATCGGATGTGCTGGAAGGTGCGGACATGCTGATGGTCAAGCCGTCACTCTCTTACCTTGATGTGATGCGTACCCTCAAGGACCAGTTCGATCTTCCGCTTGTCGCTTACAATGTCAGCGGCGAATATGCGATGGTCAAGGCGGCCGCCCTTAACGGGTGGATCGACGAAAAGACGATGGTTCTGGAAATTTTGACAAGCATGAAGCGCGCGGGCGCGGACATGATTATTACGTATTCGGCCAAGGATGCGGCAAAGTGGCTGCTGGAAGGAGGACGATAAGATGAGTTGGGAAGCTAAGGTCCGGACGGATGAGCGGTCGCACGCGGCTTTTGAAGAAGCGAAGCAGTATATTCCCGGTGGCGTGAACAGTCCTGTTCGTGCTTTCAAATCTGTCGGGATTACACCGATTTATATTGATCGTGGAGAGGGCTCCCGTGTATATGACATTGACGGTAACTCCTTTATCGATTATGTCGGTTCATGGGGACCGCTCATTATGGGGCATGCGCATCCTGACGTAATCAGCGCTCTGCAGGAGGTTGTCGTAAAAGGGACAAGCTTTGGAGCTCCAACGCTGATCGAGACGGAAATGGCGAAGCTTGTCTGCGCGCGCGTTCCTTCCATCGACATTGTGCGCATGGTGAATTCGGGGACGGAAGCAACCATGAGCGCCATTCGCCTTGCACGCGGGTATACGGGACGCAGCAAAATATTGAAATTCGAAGGCTCCTATCACGGTCATGCCGACAGCTTGCTGATCAAGGCCGGCTCGGGCGTAGCCACACTTGGGCTTCCGGACAGTCCCGGCGTGCCGGAGGGGGTTGCAAGCAATACGATTACTGTTCCGTACAACGATCTGGAGTCCGTTCAGCTTGCATTCGAGAAATTCGGCGAGGAAATCGCTGCAGTCATCGTGGAGCCCGTCGCCGGCAATATGGGCGTCGTTCCGCCGCAGCCCGGCTTCCTGGAAGGGCTCCGTAAAGTAACGGAGGAGCACGGCAGCTTGCTGATCTTTGATGAGGTGATGACCGGCTTCCGTGTAGATCTTCATTCGGCACAGGGGCGTTTCGGCGTGACACCGGATCTGACCTGCCTCGGCAAAGTGATCGGAGGAGGACTTCCTGTCGGAGCGTATGGAGGACGCAGGGACATCATGGAGCAGATGGCTCCTACCGGCCCGGTGTATCAGGCGGGCACGCTCAGCGGGAATCCGCTGGCTATGACAGCCGGTTACACAACGCTTAAGCTGCTGACACCGGAGGTTTATGACCGGCTTGAACAGTTGGCAGCGAGATTGCAGGCCGGTTTTGAACGCAATGCCGAAGAAACGGGAATCCCTGTTACGATTAACAGGGTCGGTTCGATGGTATGCCCGTTCTTCACGGACCGTCAGGTCGTGAATTATGATACGGCCAAGACCAGCAATATTGACCATTTCCGCCGTTATTTCGCAGGCATGGTCAATCATGGGGTCAGTGTGGCGCCATCGCAGTATGAAGGCATGTTTGTTTCGGGTGTGCACACCAATGAAGATATTGATGCGACAATCGAAGCAAATTATTATGCATTAAAGCAGCTATGAGCTGGCGTGGTGGCTGGACCAGGAGAGGCATCTGGCTTGAGGTTGCTCCAGGTAAAGAAGTGACGGGCAGCGGGCAGAAGGAAGAGGCCGTCGACCGGTGGCTTCTGGAGGTGATCGGCCTGCCGGAGAAGCTCTGGCAAAGAATGCGGCATGAAAAGCAAATCCGGCTGGCCGGGGACCGGCTAAGGCTCGCTCTTTTTCCGGCAAGGGAGCTTGGCATCGAACCAAGGTGGCATGAGCTTACCGTCTTGTACGAGGATGATTTTTGTCTTGTGGTGCACAAACCGGCTGGCATGGCCGTTCACCCTGATTCATCCAGCTCCAGTGGGCCCCTTACACTGAATCATGCCGTGGCGGCCTATTATGAGATGAACGGCATCGAAGCGGCGGTCAGGCATGTGCACCGTTTGGACAATGACACGACAGGTCCTGTATTATATGCCAAAAATGATTTTGCCCTGCTTAAGCTGGACGAGCAGATGAGAGACAAGCAGATCGGGCGCCGTTATGCTGCGCTTGTGGCTGGCAGGGTGTCCCCGGGATTGCGTACCATTGATCTGCCGATCGGAAAGGACCGGCATGACAAGCAGCGAAGGCGTGTATCACCTTCCGGCCAGACGGCCGTAACTCATGTTGAGGTTGGAGAGCATCTGGGGACAGCGAGTCTTGTGTATTTAACGCTTGAAACCGGACGCACACACCAAATTCGTGTGCATCTCAGCCACGCAGGGCACCCTCTGCTTGGGGATGTGCTGTACGGAGGCCGCAGAAGCGACTTTGTCAGACAAGCGCTGCATGGGGAGTCGTTGTCTTTCAGGCATCCCCTGACAAATGAAAGGATTCAGGTCGCCAACCCGTGGCCGGGCGATTTCCAGGCGCTGTATGACTGGCTGAAAAATAAATAACCGCGCTGCATTTAAAGAGAGCATACTTTCTTTGCCCAGTGCCGAATGGCGCTGCAGGAGAGTCTGCTTTTTTGTTTTGCTGATTGCCTGCGCTTAAATGTAGGCATGCCATCCTTTTTGGCGCATATACATAACCGAGAAGAGGAGCATGGAGTCTCCGTGCCGCATGAGCGGAAGCGGAAGCTGCCGAAAGGAGGATGCCGTCTATGGATAACCGGTCCTACGGTTTGCGTTTTGATATTTATGAACGTGTCCATTTAACGGAGGATGTTGCAGGGATTGCCGAGCTTGAAGAAATTGAACTGGTTCCGCGCATTCAGGTGGTGACTCAGGAGGAGCATGCCGCACTTCGCGGTCATTTACAGCTGCAAGGCGTATACAGGGGAGAGGAAAATGAAATCAGGGAGCTGTACCACCAGATCCCGGTTGAAATTACCATTCCGATGAACCGTGTCACCAGGCTTGAGGATATTTCGATGGAAATAGAAAACTTTGATGTGGATCTGCTGTCCTTGCGGAGCTTGAATATCACGGGCATATTGACGTTGTACGGAGTTGACGGCACACAGACGGAGGAAGCGCCGCCGGGCTGGGAGGATGACGGATACACGACGGCTCATACTCCAGTGCCGGAGCAGCAGGAGCTTGTGGAGCGTTCTGCGGAGGAGTTTGGGCAGGGGCAGCAGTATGAGCAACAACAGCAGTATAAGAAACAACAGCAAAACAAGCAGCAGCAACAGAATAAACAGCAACAACAGTCTGAGCAGCAGCAGTATGAACAGCAGTTTGAGCAGCAGCAAGAGCAGGAGCAGGAGCAGACACTTAATGAAGAGTCGGTACAGACATTCTGGAATTCCCAACCGGAAGCAGCGCAGCCGCAGGAAGCCGAGGATCATACACTCGCAGATGTGATTCGCAATGAGGATCAGGAGATTGCGGATGTTACCAACGGTAAACCCGTAGTCTGGGAGCTGCAGCCCGAGCGGGAAGAGCCGGTGAAGGCAGTGGCCCGTGAGCCGGAGTCTGCCTCTGAGCATGAAGCTATTGAAGTGTTCAAGCAAGATATCCCGATCACGGCTGGACGGCCGGAAGAGCAGATTTCTTTTGCGGAGCCTTCTGTTACGACGTCGTCAGACACACCGGCAGAGGAGAAAAAAGAGCCGAAGGTTGCTTTTGGAAGCAAAAAGGTAACCGGTGTCGTAGCGGCCGAAGCTGCACCTTATTCTTCGCTGATCACTTCACGTCCTGCCAAGGAAGCCGAACTTGTGTATGATGAAAGCGCTGATCTGACTGCCCCTGAAGAAGACGGCGAACCGGGGGTGGATAACGGGAAATGGAAAGCCCTTTTTCAGCATGGATTTCAGGAGGAAACCCGGTTCCGCAAGGTCAGGCTGTGCATTGTTCAGCGTGAGGAGACGCTGGAATCGATTGCGGAACGGTACGAGCTGAGCGCACGGGAGCTGCAGATGCATAACCGGCTAAGCGAACAGAACGTAGAAGAAGGCCAGGTACTGTATATTCCATAATAGCTTGAAGACCCGGACAGCCTGCCGCATGACAGCGGCGGGTTGTTGGTATGCAAAGGGGAAGTCAGGGTTATGCTAAAGAATATATGTCTGAAATTGTGCGCCTCGACGGTTGACTAAGAGGGGCAGGCAAGTTATTATGTGGTATATCAGTTTAGGGAAACAAGAGCTTATATAAAAGACATTGAACGGGAAGAGTAGGCAGTATGACCTTCAGAGAGCGGAATTGCAGCGCTGGGAGATTCCGCAGGAACCAGCTGGCTGAAGTCGCCCGGGAGTCGCCTGTTTGAACATGCCCATTGCGGGGGCCATTAGTAGAACAAGGCCGGTGAGCGGCCGTTATCCGCATGAGTGTCGCAGTCTATGCCGTTTTAGGGCGGGATATGAGTGTGAAACAAAGGTGGTACCGCGAAAGAACAGCCTTTCGTCCTTTGAGGATGACGGGCTTTTTTTATGCCCAAAAAACGACCAATGCCAAAACCAATGATGGAGGTAAGGGAGCATGTCAGAACAAACGAACAAAACAACCTTGGAAATGCCGACGACGTATGATCCGAAGGCGGCGGAACAGAAATGGTATAGAACCTGGATCGAGGAAGGGTATTTCCGCGCAGGCCGTGTTCCCGAAGCGGAGCCTTTTACGATTGTTATTCCTCCTCCGAACGTAACCGGAATGCTGCATATGGGACATGCGCTGGATTTTACGCTGCAGGATATCATTATCCGTGTGAAGCGGATGCAGGGCTATGACGCCTTGTGGCTTCCGGGCGCCGACCACGCCGGGATTGCTACCCAGACCAAGGTGGAGCAAAAGCTGCGTGAAGAAGGGCTCACCCGCTATGATCTCGGCAGGGAGAAATTCCTGAAGAAAGTATGGGAATGGAAGGAGCACTATCTCGACAACATTCACAATCAATGGGAGAAGATGGGTTTTTCACTGGACTACTCCCGTGAGCGGTTCACTCTGGACGAAGGGTTGTCCAAAGCGGTGCGGACTGTTTTTGTTAAACTTTATGAAAAAGGTCTGATTTACCGGGGCAAGCGTATTATCAACTGGGACCCGGTTGCCCGCACCGCTCTTTCCGATATCGAAGTAGAACACAAAGAAGTCAACGGCCATCTGTACCATTTGCAGTACCCACTGAAAGACGGAAGCGGTCATATCACTGTGGCGACAACCCGTCCAGAAACGATGCTTGGGGATACGGCGGTTGCTGTTCATCCTGAAGATGAGCGGTATAAGGACATGATTGGCAAAATGCTCGTTCTGCCACTCACGGGACGGGAGATTCCTGTGATTGCCGACGACTACGTAGATAAAGAATTCGGCAGCGGTGCCGTTAAAATTACTCCTGCGCATGATCCGAACGATTTTGAAATGGGACAACGCCATAATCTGCCGCAGATTATCGTCATGGACGAGGATGGCAAAATGAACGCCGAAGCCGGGAAGTACCAGGGCCTTGACCGCAGCGACTGCCGCAAGCAGATCGTAGCGGATCTGAAGGAGCTGGGCGTGCTGATCCGCATTGAAGACCATGTGCACCAGGTAGGACACAGCGAACGGACCAATGCAGTTGTCGAGCCTTATCTGTCCACACAATGGTTCGTTAAAATGCAGCCGCTGGCTGAAACGGCTATTGAAGCGCAAAAGAGCGGAGAGGGCGTTAATTTCGTTCCGGACCGTTTTGAAAAAATCTACATGCACTGGATTGAAAATGTACGGGACTGGTGTATTTCACGCCAGCTATGGTGGGGACACCGCATTCCGGCATGGTATGATGCGGATACCGGTGAAGTGATTGTATCGGCTGAGGACCCAACGACTCTGCCTGAATATGCAGGCAGAAACCTCAAGCAGGATGAGGATGTGCTCGACACCTGGTTCAGCTCCGCCTTGTGGCCTTTTTCCACGCTGGGCTGGCCTGAGCAGACGGAAGATCTGCAGCGCTACTATCCTACCAATGTGCTGGTAACAGGCTATGATATCATCGGCTTCTGGGTATCCCGTATGATATTCACGGCCCTTGAATTCACAGGCGAGATCCCTTTCAAGGATGTCCTCATTCACGGTCTGATCCGTGCCTCCGATGGACGTAAAATGTCCAAATCGCTTGGCAACGGGGTAGACCCGCTTGAAGTGATCGACAACTACGGCGCCGACGCTATGCGTTACATGGTAGCTACAGGCAGCACACCGGGACAGGATCTTCGTTTCCGCGAGGAACGTGTCGAACAAGCACGGAATTTCGCTAACAAAATTTGGAATGCTTCCCGTTTTGCGCTGATGAATCTGGATGGATTTACCGCTTCCGATATTGATATTACAGGCGAGCTCAGCACGGCGGACCGCTGGATTCTTCATCGTCTGAACGAAACTTCGCGTGATATCACGCGTCTAATAGATGCTTATGAATTTGGCGAAACAGGTCGATTGCTGTATAACTTCATCTGGGACGATCTTTGCGACTGGTACATTGAATTTGCCAAGCTGTCTCTCTATGGTGAAGATGCTGCGGCCAAAAAGAAGACACAGTCTGTGCTTTCCTATGTGCTGGACCGCACGCTGCGCATGATTCATCCGTTCATGCCTTTCATTTCGGAGGAAATCTGGCAGCATCTGCCGCATGAAGGAGAGACGATCACGCTTGCCTCATGGCCGGTCTATGACCCTGCATTTGAAAACAGCGGGGCAGTAGCGGAAATGAACCTGCTGATGGACGTCATCCGGGCCGTACGCAACATCCGTGCGGAAGTGAACGTGCCAATGAGCAAAAAGGTAGAACTGCTGATCAAAGCGGGCGACCAGACGTATCTTGATATCCTGACCCGCAACAGCGATTATGTGCGCCGCTTCTGCAACACTTCCGAGTTTGAAGTCGGGATGGATACCGCAGTGCCGGACAAGGCGATGACGGCTGTTGTTACAGGCGCTGAGCTGTATCTGCCGCTGGCAGGGCTGCTGGATATTGACCAGGAGATCGCCAGACTTGAGAAGGAACTGCAGCATTTGGACAGCGAAGTGCAGCGGGTGGAGAAGAAATTGGCCAACGAAGGATTTGTGGCGAAGGCCCCTGCCAAGGTATTAGAAGAGGAACGCGCGAAGCAGGCCGACTACACGGAAAAACGCGATAAAGTGATTGCCCGCATTCGAGAGCTTAAGGGGTAATATGAAATCCATCGACATGAAGGTGAAGAAGATGTCGGATGTGCGCGGGACCGCTGCTGCGGCCCCCTTACAAACATACAATGAAGCGGTGGAATGGATTAACGGACTCATTCCTTTCGGGATCCGGCCGGGCCTGGAGCGGATTGAACGGCTGATGACCCTGCTGGGCGAGCCGCACCGCCATCTGAAATTTGTGCATGTCGCAGGGACGAACGGAAAGGGCTCGACCTGCGCCATGCTGACGTCGGTGCTGTTGCAGTCCGGGTATGATGTGGGGACGTTTACGTCCCCCTATATCACCAAATTTACGAACCGTTTTCAATTTAACGGCGAGGATATACCGGAAGAAACACTGCTTGAGCTGGCCAACCGGCTGTATCCGTTTGTAGCGGAGATCGCAGCGTCGGAACTCGGTTCACCTACAATGTTTGAGGTATCGACGGCCCTTGCGATTCTTTATTATGCCACTGTGACTTTTCCCGATGTTGTGGTATGGGAAACCGGGCTCGGGGGAAGGATGGATGTTACCAATATCGTTACTCCGATCGTGTCGGTCATTACCAATGTCGGGTACGATCATACCGATATTCTGGGGGATACGCTGGAACAGATTGCAGCGGAAAAAGCGGGGATTATCAAGCCCGGTGTTCCCGTAGTCAGCTGTGTAACCCAGCCTGAGGCGGCGGAGGTCGTCAGGCAGACTGCTGCGGATAAGCGCGCATCGCTGTATCTGGTCGGTGAGCAGTTTACATATGAGCCCTCTGGCGGGGATGCACACGGACAGACCCTCGTATTCCGCGGCCCTTTCCGGGAACTGCAAATCAGCCTCAGCCTGCTGGGTGAGCACCAGTGCGCTAATGCTGCGGGAGCCCTGATGACGCTGGAAGTGATGCGCCAGTATTTGGCGTTCGTCCTGGATGACGAGGATTTGCTGACCGGCTTCAGGAACGCCCGCTGGGCAGGGCGGCTTGAACTGGTATCCGGCAGTCCGCGGATCGTCATTGACGGTGCGCATAATCCGGAAGGGGCGGAGTCGTTGGCCAAGAGCCTGCCTTCAATCTACCGTTACCGGAAACTGATTTTAATGATGGGGATGCTTGCAAACAAGCATCACGAAGCATACTTGAAGCATATACTGCCACTAGTGGATACGCTTATCCTGACCGAACCCGATTTCCGTCGCAAAATGGATGCAGCCGAAATGGCAGGGATCGTGGAGAAACTCCGGCTGTCCTATGCTAAAGAACATGTGGAAGTCATCGTGGAACAGGACTGGAAGAAGGCTCTAGCGCTGCTGAAGTCCCGCACGGAAGCGGAGGACCTGGGGGTAGTCTCTGGCACATTGTATCTGATATCCGATGTGCGCGCGGCCCTTTTGCATCAAAGCGATTCGGAAAAAGGTTGGTGAGATCTTGTTAAATACTACGGAACATGTACATTTTATCGGTATCGGCGGTTACGGGATGAGTGCCATTGCACGCGTAATGCTGGAAATGGGCTATACTGTCACCGGGTCGGATGTAGCTTCACAGGAATTGACGGAAAAACTGGCGGCCAAGGGCGCCAAAATATATATCGGCCATACGGCAGAGCACGTGCAGGGCGCGGACCTGGTCGTATATTCGACGGCTTTGTCCAAGGACAATGTGGAACGTGTGACAGCAGAGCAACTGAACATTCCCACATTGCACCGTTCGCAAATGCTGGCAAGGCTGTTGAACGAACGTAAAGGAGTGGCTGTAGCCGGGGCGCATGGCAAAACAACCACTTCGTCTATGATCGCCCTCGTTATGGAGAAATGCGGGGCTGACCCCACTTACATCATCGGCGGGGAAATCATGAATGTTGGCACGAATGCCAAGGCAGGCGAAGGTGAATGCGTGGTTGCAGAGGCGGATGAGAGCGATGGTTCATTTCTGCAGTATCATCCCTGGATCGGCATCGTAACCAACATTGAGGCGGATCATCTCGAAAATTACGATGGGGATTTCAACCGTTTGAAGAGCGCCTATGTGCAGTTTTTGAATCAGGTCCGTTCGGATGGTACGGCTGTTGTCTGCGCCGATGACGAGAATATTCAAGAGATGCTGCCCAAGGTGTCCTGCAAAGTGACGACTTATGGGATCCATCAACCCGCGGATTATACGGCTACCGATATTCAATTGGGGGATCGCCAATCCTCGTATACCCTGAACAAGGGCGGTGTTCCTTTGGGAGTGATCCGTCTGGCTGTTCCGGGGAGACACAATGTATACAACTCCATGGCCACGGTCATTGCTTGTATGGGGGCGGGACTGGAGTTTGAAAAAATCGCAGCAGCCATCTTCGAATTCAGCGGTGCCAAACGCCGTTTCCAGGTGCTTGGGGAGGCGAACGATATTCTGGTCATAGACGATTATGCTCACCACCCGACGGAAATTGAAGCCACCATCAGTGCAGCCAAGGCGACCGGGAAGCGGATTATCGCGGTATTCCAGCCGCAGCGCTACACGAGGACCTTCTTTTTGCTGGATGCGTTCAGCCGTGCCTTCAGTGAAGCGGATGAAGTCATCATTACGGACATCTATTCCCCAGCCGGTGAACAAGAGATAGAAGGAGTTCATTCTTCCAAGCTCGTCGAATTGATCGTTCAGAACAGCAATGCCAACACGGCATATGTTCCGAGCAAAGAAGCGGTTATCGAGCGGCTCAGCGAGCACCTTCAACCCGGAGATCTTGTCCTGACGATGGGAGCGGGGGATATCTGGAAGGCCGGTGCGGCGCTTGCACGCACAATGAAAGAAAAAAACATATGACCCAAGAAACGGGGATGTCTCGCAAGTAAATTCTTCTACGGAGGATGAGAGACAGCCCCGTTTTTCTGGTTTGCATGACATTTTTGGAAAAGCCTTTGCATAAAGAACACTCCTTCTTCATACATCTGAATTGTAGGCAGTAAGGGACAAGGGAGTGTGCGGAGTGAATAATGCGAAAATGACATTCCGGTTCGATCAGGAAGGCAGAGAAATCAGCCCCAGCCACAATAAGGAACGAAATCCCCCGCATGTGGAGCGTCCCGTTTCCGGTGACCATCCTGTTGAGGGCGTCCGGTTGTTCCCTGCAAACAGCAGCGAGCAGCGGAAGCCGGCCGAGGCAATGGAGGATTACTATTTTGCAGAGGAATGGCAGGATCCCTTCAGCGCTTCCGCGGCATCATGGTCTGCACCAGGATATCGGGATACAGGATCAGGGGTTGTCCCCTCCCCTCCGAAGCGCCAGAACGCCTCAGGCTGGAAGCTGTTCGGGTCTGTGGCCAGCGCGCTGATGACCGGGGGGCTTTTTGGATATATTGTTCTGTATTTGTTTCAGTCGCCGGGCAATGCGGAGATTCCTTCCCTGCCTGCATGGTCTCAGACAGCTGCAGGGAACGGGGCTCAAACCAACGGCGCGGCTTCCGTTTCTCTAATCACGGCGGACATTCCCGCACAAAGCTTCTATATGCTGCAATACGGGGTGTTCAGTACGCCGGAGAGGGCCGAGCAGGCGAAGACGGAACTGCTGCAAGCAGGAACGGCCGCAGGGACGGACCCTTCGGACAGCTATCGTGTATATGCCGGAATATCGCCGGACAGGGAGGAAGCGAAGCTTCTCGGCAGCCGCCTGCAGGGCAGCGGAATCGATTTGTATGTGCGGGAGCTGCAGTTGCCCTCTCTTGATCAGGCTTTCTATAATGGCAGCGAAAATACGCTCCTTTCCTATTTCACAACGAGCACTGAACTGATTCAGCGGTTATGTCATCTGTCCGCCTCTCTGCTGAGTGATGAGCAGCTCCAGCCCGTCTCCGAATCGGACATGACAGCGCTGAATACGCTGCATCAGCAGTGGATGCAAGAGCTCTCGGCATTGACGCAGGGGCTTCCACCGGAGGGGAAGACGCTGTCGTCCGGTCTCGACAAGTCTATGAACGGGGCCATAACGGCTCTTTCCGAATTCAATAAAAACAGCTCAAAAGGACATCTGTGGGAGATTCAATCCATGATGATGCAATATGTCCGCCAGCAGAAGCAGCTGCTTGAATTCCTGAAACAGTAAGCACTCGCCAGCCATCCGGCAGGGAACTGGAAATAGTTCCCCTGCCGGATTTCTGTTTGTATTGAAAAGAAAATCACCGTATAATATGAGGGTGTCAAAAAATGGCGAGGTAGGTCAAGATGAAGAAGAATGCAGGAATGCTTTTATTGTTCATATTGCTGGGTTGGCTTGTCGGAGCATGGATTGCCAAGGCTCTGCAGTCTGTCAGCGTATTGTCTTTTCTTACCCGAGCTACCGACATATCCTGGTCGCCCCGGGCTGATCTGGATATTATAAGCTATAACATACACATTCAATTGCAGATGAGCCTGCTGAGCCTGATCGGCATCATTGCCGCTGTCTGGCTGTACCGCAGGCTTTAATTACTGAAAAAGGAGCCTTGCTCTTGGAAGAGACATGTACGCCCAAGCTTATACTGGCATCGACTTCTCCGCGAAGAAGGGAATTGCTTGCTTCCTTGCAGCTTCCGTTTGAGGTCGTGCCAAGTCATGCCGATGAATCCGTACAGGCAGGCTGGAGCCCCGATAAGATTGTGGAGACACTGGCCTTGCGTAAGGCCGGGGCTGTCGCGCGTACGATCAGGGAGCAGCATGACAACACCTTGATCATCGGCAGCGATACCATTGTAGTACTGAACGATGAAGTATTGGGGAAACCGGTTGACAAAGCGGATGCGGCGAGGATGATCACTTTACTGCAGGGCAGAACGCACCGGGTATTTACGGGAGTAGCCTGCATACATACGGGGACCGGTGAGCAGCGCGTTGGCTTCCGGGAAACTGCCGTGACCATGAAACCGCTTGATACAGAGGCGATTGCTGCATACGTTGAGACAGGAGAGCCTGCAGACAAAGCGGGCGCTTATGCCATTCAGGGACTTGGCGCTACATTGATCGAAGGTATTCAGGGTTGTTATTTTAATGTGGTGGGGCTGCCGATTTCGTTGCTCTCGGACATGCTGTCCGGTTTCGGAATTCGCGTGCTGCGCCCGTAAAGGGGAAGAAACAATGGAGTCGCCAACCTTAATGCTTCGCGACATCCCCCATGAGGACAGACCACGAGAACGAATGCTTCAGTATGGGCCGGAAGCCGTAAGCAATGCTGAACTGCTGGCTATTTTACTGCGTACGGGAACTCGCAGCGAATCTGCGCTGCATGTGGCCCACAGGGTTCTTCAGACCGCTGGGAGCCTGCGCCAGCTTGTAGATTTGAGCGTATCGGAGTTTACACAAATCAAGGGAATCGGTCTGGCCAAGGCGATCCAGTTAAAGGCAGGCATGGAACTGGGGCGGAGGCTTGTTCTGGCGCGCCATATGGAGTCGCCTGTCATCAAGAGCCCGCGTGATGTGGCTGATATGCTGTCCGAGCAGCTTCGTTATTTGCAGAAGGAGCATTTTGTATGCCTGTTTCTGAATACGAAAAACCATGTTATTGCCAGGGAAACACTGTCTATCGGCAGCTTGAACGCGGCTGTGGTGCACCCCAGGGAAGTATTCAGGGCCGCCATCAAGTGCAGCAGCGCTTCCATCATTTGTGCCCACAATCACCCGAGCGGTGATCCGTCACCAAGCACCGAAGATATCCAGTTGACCCGTCGTTTGGTTGAGGCGGGCAATATCGTCGGGATCGATGTGCTGGATCACATTGTCATCGGTGACGGAAAATACGTCAGTTTGAAGGAGCAAGGACTTATATAATATAATGTGTTGAGGATTTTAGCTAAAATCCGACGGATTTATGGTTTATACGTTTTTTTTCTGATGATGAAAATGATGGCCGTGCGGCGTGATACACAACAAAAGAGAATTTCAGGGAATAGAAAAGGAGATTACAGCATGTTTGGTGGATTTACTAAGGATTTGGGAATTGATCTGGGGACAGCGAATACACTGGTATATGTACGCGGCAGAGGCATTGTGGTAAGAGAGCCATCGGTAGTTGCGCTTCGTACGGACACCAAGAGCATTGAAGCGGTTGGTGAATCGGCCAAGAAGATGATCGGCCGGACTCCGGGGAACATCCGTGCCATCCGCCCGATGAAGGATGGGGTTATTGCAGATTTCGACACGACCGCTACGATGATCAAGTATTTTATCCGCCAGGCTCAGAAACAGCGCTCATTCTTCCCGCGTCACCCTAACGTTATGGTATGCGTGCCATCAGGCATTACCGCAGTGGAACAGCGTGCGGTCGAGGATGCGACCAAGCAGGCTGGAGCTCGCGAAGCTTATACGATTGAAGAGCCATTTGCGGCAGCCATCGGTGCGGATCTCCCTGTATGGGAGCCGACGGGCAGCATGGTTGTGGATATCGGCGGAGGAACGACCGAGGTAGCCGTTATCTCTCTCGGGGGCATTGTGACAAGCCGCTCCGTGCGTGTGGCGGGGGACGAAATGGACGAGTCCATTATTCAATATATTAAGCGCCAGTATAATCTGATGATCGGTGAGCGTACTTCGGAGCAGCTCAAGATGGAAATCGGTTCGGCTATGCCGCTGGAGCAGGTGGAAACGATGGAAATCCGCGGTCGTGACCTCGTATCCGGACTCCCCAAAACCATTACGATTACTTCTGATGAGATCAGCGAAGCGCTGTCCGACACCGTGAGTGCAATCGTGGACGCAGTTAAAGTTACACTTGAGAAATGTCCTCCGGAACTTGCGGCTGATATTATGGACAGAGGTATTGTGCTGACAGGCGGAGGGGCTCTGCTGCGCAATCTGGACAAACTGCTTGCCGACGAAACGGGAATGCCGGTCATTGTCGCCGAGAATCCGCTGGATTGTGTAGCGATTGGTACGGGCAAGGCGCTGGAAAATATTCATTTGTTCAAATCGCGCAGCAGCTCTGCAGTCCGCTCCAAACGCTGAGACGGGGGTGTAACAACTGTTTAAGCTGCTAGGCAACAAAAGGCTTTTCGTTCTGTTAATCGGTATCGTGTTGTTTATTGCCTTGATGGGAATTACACTCGGACAGCGGCAATCTCTTTCCTGGCCTGAGAAGTTTGTGAGAGATACGACCGGTTTTGTACAGAGTATTTTTTACAAGCCCGCTGCATTTATAGCGGGCTTCTTTGAAGATATCGGCAATATGAGGGCCATTTATGAGGAGAATGAACGGCTGAAGATCGGTGCAGCCCAGTATCAAACGGATAAGGTCCGCTTTAGCGGCCTGGAGGAAGAGAACAAGCGGCTCCAGGAGGCCCTGAACTTTACGGAGACGCAGCGCAACAAGTATAACTATGAGAACCGGATTGCACAAGTCCTTAGTGTGAGCGGTAACCCGACAGACAAAACACTGGTCATCGATATCGGCTCCAAGGACGGGGTCAAGCCGGGAATGGCGGTCAGATCCATCGACGGTCTCGTCGGAACCATCAGCAATACAAGCAATTTTAGTTCTACAGTCAAGCTTCTCACCTCGTTGGATGCCAAAGACCCGACCTCCAACGGGATTGCGGTTACGGTGGTCGGCAAGGAAGAATCCTTCGGCGTGCTGGAAAACTACAATCCGGCTAATGGCGGAACCTTTGAAGTGACCAAGATTAAAGAGGATGATCCCATCAAAGATGGAGACCAAATTATGACATCCGGTACAGGGGGAGCATTCCCAAAATACCTGCTGGTCGGGAAAGTAAAGGAAATCCGTGTGAGCGAGTT
This sequence comes from Paenibacillus enshidis, assembly GCF_042136365.1. Taxonomy (NCBI): domain Bacteria; kingdom Bacillati; phylum Bacillota; class Bacilli; order Caryophanales; family Paenibacillaceae; genus Paenibacillus; species Paenibacillus enshidis. Next base: position 202,947 of record NZ_JBHHMI010000007.1, read on the forward strand.
CGGCCAGACGCGAACGGCTATTATTGAGCCTGCAGCAAACTTTGTGGACTGGAAGGAACTGTTTGTTGTATTTACCCCAGAGGTGCAGGAATAATGCGGGTGCGCGGCCAAGTTTTGATTCTGCTGCTGTTCGTTTTGTTTATTGCGGAGGATACGATCCTTCCCTGGCTTATTCCGGATGCATGGCAGTTCCGCTTTTCGCCGAATCTCACGTTTGTTGTTATCCTTTTTGTGGCGGTTTATTACAGCCGGCATACCGCTCTTGTGTTGGGCCTGGTATTCGGACTGTTGCATGATATTATTTTTTACGGTTCCATGATCGGGGCTTACTCTTTTGCCATGGGACTGTCCGCTTATGTAATGGGGCTTGTTTTTCATTCACCGCGTGCGCTGATGCCGGTTATGATGAGCGTTGTTCTGCTGGGGAGCCTGCTGCTCGATTCCACCGTCTTTGGCATATACCAGCTTTTTCAGCTGAACCATCAGTTCTTTGACTGGGCGCTTGTGGAATACATGGCTCCCGACTTGTTTTTGCACTTTGTGTTTGCCCTTATTATTTATGTTCCCGTACGAAAGCAGCTTGAACGGCTCGAAAAACGGGTGAAAAAGGAAGAAGCGGCCTGAGTGGGCCGTTCGGGATGTGTAAGGACGATTTTTCCATGGTTTAGCAGGATTTTGGCGTTCCGACACGAAATGATTGGGATAGGAGGTACAGGCTAATGGCAGTAAAATCGAATCTTGTTACGATTAAAGGCATCAAAGACGGCCTGGTATTCCTGCTGGACGATCAGTGTGAATTTGAGGAATTGCTCGAAGAACTGCGTTATAAACTGGAACATACTCACCAAAATATTTTGACCGGACCGATTGTGCATGTGGATATTAAGCTGGGGAGCCGCGAAATCGGCAGCAGGCAAAAGGAGCTTCTGCTCGATACATTAAAGCAAAAAGGAAATCTGCTCATCCGTTCCATTGAGCCACCTGGGCCTAAGTCTGATCCAGAAAAGAAAAAGGAAAGCATTCACACGGTAACAGGAATGGTCCGGTCGGGACAGGTGCTTCATCATGACGGCAATCTGCTTTTTCTGGGAGATGTCAATCCCGGCGGAACGATAACTTGTACGGGCGATATATTTGTTCTGGGCGCATTGCGCGGGATAGCTCATGCGGGCAACGAAGGCAACAGGAACGCTATTATTGTCGCTTCCTACTTCTCCCCGACACAGCTCCGGATATCCGATGTAATCAGCCGCCCGCCGGACGAATGGGAAGCACGCGAGGCCGGAATAGAATTTGCGTATTTGCAGGAAGGCACCATGCAGATCGACAAGATGAGCAATATAGGCCGACTTCGCCGGGAATTTAATGTGTTTAAAGGAGTGTAGCACATGGGAGAGGCTATAGTCGTGACTTCAGGAAAAGGCGGCGTCGGCAAAACGACGACGTCAGCCAATATAGGTACCGCTCTTGCGCTACTCGGTAAAAAAGTATGTCTGGTGGATACCGACATCGGGCTGCGCAACCTGGATGTTGTGATGGGGCTGGAAAACCGGATTATATATGATTTGGTCGACGTTGCGGAAGGACGCTGCCGTTTGAACCAGGCTTTGGTGAAGGACAAGCGCTTTGACGAGTTGTATATGCTGCCCGCTGCGCAGACCAAGGACAAAAACGCCGTCTCGCCTGAGCAGGTGAAAGATATTATCCTTGAACTGAAAAAGGACTTTGAATATATCATTATCGACTGTCCGGCCGGCATTGAGCAGGGCTTCAAAAATGCCATTGCAGGCGCGGATCAGGCCATCGTTGTGACGACACCGGAGAACGCCGCCGTGAGGGATGCCGACCGTGTGATCGGCCTGCTGGAAAGCTCACATATTGCGTCTCCGAAGCTGATCGTGAACCGCATTCGCAACAGTATGGTTAGATCAGGGGATATGCTGGACATCGATGGCATACTCCAGGTGCTTAATATTGATCTTGTCGGTATTGTTCCTGATGACGAACTGGTAATCAAGGCGGCGAACACAGGGGAGCCTACGGTCATGAATCCTGACTCCCATGCTGCGATCGCATACCGCAATATTGCCAGACGCATTCTGGGAGATACGGTGCCTCTGATGCAGCTGGACCAAAAACAGGGTGTACTGACACGTTTCAAAAAATTTCTCGGCATAGGCTGAGTGTCTTCAATTAGCTGTAGAATATTACAGCTATCGTACTTTTTTTCCTCCGGGGCCTTTTGGCACCGGTTTTTCTTATTTTAGAAGGAAGATAAGTTCAACATAAGCGAGTGCCCGTCCTCATATACATAGTAGCAAAGAACCTCAATGGGGGGCTGGATATGGACAGGAAATCGGGAATTAAACAGCGCAGGGAGGAACGGATCCAGCGGCTGACCGAAATGCGGGGAGCTTCGGCGCCGACTGATGAACGTCACTGGACCGGCAGAATATCGGAACTGTCAAGCTATATCGATTTACCGCAGAGTGCCGAGCCTGACCCGGAACTGGTTTGGAAAAAAGAGCGTGAGCGTATGCACTCTGCCTTCAGGGAAGAACGAGGACCGTCCTTCCTGGCCACTTTAAGATGGCGTTTCGTGATTAGCTGTATACTGTTTGGAGCCATTTGGGCTGTGTTCCGTTGGGATATCCCCTATGCGGCCGAATCCAGACTTTTTATTGCAGATGCACTCAGCCGTGACATGGATATGACTGCAGCAGCGGAATGGTATACAGCCCATTTCGGGGGGGCGCCGTCCTTCCTGCCAACGTTCGGCGAGGAGGAGACAAGCTCGCAGGAGGTGAGCGCATCCGGCCACCCTGCAGCGCCGCTCGTGGGCACGGTTGTTCAGAGCTTCGCGGTAAGCCTTAAGGGGATTGAAATCGTTCCGGAACGGAACGGGACCAACCCGGCCCAGGTCAAAAGCATTGACGCAGGCCGTGTGCTGGAAGTGACGCATCATCCGCAGAACGGAACGACCGTGGTAATCAGGCATACAGGGGGGCTCACAGCCATATACGGAAAGGTAACAGGCACACAGCTGCAGGTGGATGATTGGGTTCAGAAGGGGGAGGCGATCGGACTTATTGCTGTCCGGGAAAGCGGGGAGAATGCCACCCTGTATTTTGCCGTCAAGCAGGATGATCGCTATATTGACCCTACGGAAGTGGTATCCTTTGATTAACATTCGCGGCGTAACGTTTGCTCTTCACCCCCTCTTTGTGCTGATTATGCTGGCATCCGTGTTCACCGGACATTTTATTGAGCTGATTACGCTGTTTGCTATCGTATTGATTCATGAGCTTGGACATGCTGCGGCGGCAGCTTTGCTTGGAGTCAAGGTGCTTTCGATTCAGCTGCTGCCGTTCGGAGGCGTGGCGGTAATGGAGGACCGGGGATGCCTGCCGGCCTGGAAGGAGATTGTCATCGCACTTGCCGGTCCCCTGCAAAATGGATTGATGATTCTGGCCCTTCTGTTTCTTAAAAGCTTTTTATGGGTAAATAACGACTTTACAACATATGCGATCCATGGCAATATCATCATCGCCCTGTTCAATTTGCTTCCGATTCTCCCTCTGGATGGCGGGAAAATTGTACAGGCCTTACTGAGCCTGCGGCTGCCCTATCATGTGACTTTGCTGTGGACGCTGCGGACGAGCATTTTGTTCAGCGCTTTATTTTGCCTTTATGCCGCTCTCCCCTTGTGGCTGAATACAGGAGGGCTGCAGCTCAATATGCTGGCTGTCGGTATTTTTCTGCTGTATTCCAATTTGGTCGATTACCGAAATATCCAATACCGGTTTGTCCGGTTTTTGCTGGGGCGGGATGCTCTCTTTTACCGACAGGCGGTTCAGGGGAATTTTGCCGTTCCTATATTCTCGCTCCCGGTGAAACATTTGGATTCGATATTGCGTCTGTTTAGAAGAGACAGGTATCATATTATATATGTTATGAATGAGCACGGCAAAATTATTGCCGTTCTGCCGGAGCAGCGAATTATCCGCTCCTACTTCAGCACACACGGAGGGAGAACGTGAATGTGCAGCGGCCCGGTCCAGAACCGGAGCCTCTATTCTGCAGTGTATTTTAATACCCGGGATAAAACTTTACAGTTATATAGAAGCAGCCGAAGCTGCCTGAATAAATGAGGCTGTACACGTTCTTCAAGATAGGAGAAACCATGAAACAGATGATTGTACACTGCAAACAGAATTCAACACAGATGGCTCTTCTGGAGAACGGAAGGCTGGTGGAATATGCGGCGGAGCGTGCCCGCAACCAGGGGACGCTGGGGGCGCTTTTTAAGGCGCGGGTTGTCAATGTCGTTCCTGGAATGCAGGCTGCATTTGTAGACATAGGGCAAAAGAAAAACGCTTTTTTATATGTAGATGATGTCCTTCATGCCCACCTGGATAAGCAGCCGTCCGTGAAACCAGCCATTACGGAACTGCTCAAACCTGGCCAGGAATTGATCGTACAGGTGTTCAAGGAGGCGGTTGGAAGCAAGGGAGCGCGTGTCACGACCCACTATTCGCTGCCTGGCCGCTGGATCGTTTATATGCCTGCCGCCGATTATATAGCAGTCTCCAAGAAAATAGAGCGTGAAGCCGAGCGCTCCAGGCTGAAGGGGATTGGTGAAGAAATCCGGCAGGGGGAGGAAGGATTGATCATCCGCACCGTATCCGAGGATGAGAGCCGTGAAGCGCTGAAAAGAGATCTGGAGCAGCTGAGAAAGCAGTGGCATGCGATTGTGAAGAAAGCGGGGCAGCAGACTGCGCCCTGCCTTCTGCATCGTGATTTGAGCATTGTTCAGCGGTTCATCCGGGATACGTTTACTCCGGAGCAGGATGAACTGATCATTGACCATGAGGGACAGGCGCAGGATGCGCTTTCCTATTTGCAGGATATGGGCATCACCGATGCAAGGGTCCGTTTGTATGACCGGGAAGAGCCGATTTTTCAGAAATTTGGCGTTCAGGAACAGCTGGACCGTGATTTTGCACGCAAAATATGGCTTAAGGGCGGGGGCTATATTGTCATTGATCATACAGAGGCCCTTACCGTCATTGATGTGAATACCGGAAAGTATACCGGCGGAAGCAATCTGGAGGAAACCGTAACCCGCACCAATCTTGAGGCAGCCGCGGAAATTGCACGGCTGATGAGTGTACGGGATATCGGCGGTATTATTATCGTGGATTTTATCGATATGGAGCGCGAGGAGCACCGCAGGGAGGTATCCGCTATTCTCGAAGAAGGCTTGAAGCAGGGCCGGACAAAATCATTTGTCGTCGGCTGGACCAAACTGGGTTTGCTGGAGATGACCCGGAAGAAGGTGCGTGCGGAAAGCCTGCCGGAGGAATGGAACAGCAGGTGAGATTGTAAAGGCTTGAAACATATCATGTCTTATGCTATACTCATTGAGTATGTGTACGGCGCTGAGATTTAGTATGCTGCACATGCTGTAACCGCTCCGAGCTGGTTGAAGTGTGTTCCCGAAGGGGAATGCCACCTGCATCAGGCGAGTCTGAGACATAAGGAGGTGCAGACAATGTACGCAATTATCGAGACAGGCGGTAAACAATACAAAGTTCAAGAGGGCGACGTATTGTATATCGAGAAACTGAACGCTAACGATGGTGACACTGTGACGTTTGACCGTGTTCTGGCAGTATCCGGCGACAATGGTTTTACAGCAGGCACACCACTCGTTTCCGGCGCTTCTGTAACGGCTACTGTGGAGAAGCATGGCAAAGGTCAAAAGGTTGTTGTTTATAAATACAAGCCGAAGAAGAACTACCATGTGAAACAAGGCCACCGTCAACCGTACACAAAAGTGACGATCGGAAAAATCCAGGCATAAGAGGGTCCGATAAGTGATTATCGTACAAATTAAACGTATGGAAGACGGAAGCATCCGGGGCTTTTCGGTGAAAGGTCATGCGAACTATGCCAAGCGCGGGGAAGACATTGTCTGCGCAGGCGTATCCGCTGTAACGGTCGGCACCGTCAATTCCATTGAAGCATTGGCCGGAGTGGTGCTTGATGCGAAGATGAGGAACGGCTTTTTGAGCGCCGATATTCCTGATCTGCCGGATGAAGGGGTCCGTTCCAAGGTTCAGCTGCTGATGGAGTCCATGGAGCTTATGCTGGAAGGTATTGCTGAGTCATACGGTGAGTATATTCAAATACAAAATAAATAAAAGAAGGAGGGGACATTCATGTTGAAATTGGATCTTCAGTTATTCGCATCGAAAAAAGGTGTAGGTTCCACAAAGAACGGACGTGACAGTAAAGCGAAGCGTCTGGGCGTAAAACGTGCTGACGGTCAGCTCGTGACTGGCGGAAGCATTCTGGTTCGTCAACGCGGAACGAAAATTCATCCGGGTACGAACGTAGGAATCGGTAAGGACGATACTTTGTTTGCGAAAGTGGACGGCGTTGTGAAATTCGAGCGTTGGGGCCGTGACCGCAAAAAAGTAAGCATCTATCCGGTTGATGTCGCTCCGGTAGCGGCTGCAGTAGAAGCTTAAACAGCGGTGTAATTCCGTGACAAAGCCTCCGGCATTTCTGCCGGGGGCTTTTTTTACACAAGCATGGACAGCGTTTTGTGCAGATGGTAATGAACTGGTAAGTAAGTCATGCTATACTTGAAAAGACTGATTAGCCATTTCAAGATCCAGAACGGAGAGAAAACCATGTTATCGCGGAAAAGGTTACCTCTGCTAGCGGTATGCTCGGCTCTAGCTCCCTTGGCGCTTGCTCTGCTGATTCCATGCCCCGTAACGGTCATCATTCTGGGTGCCTGGGGAGCAGCAGCAGCCTTGGCCGGGGTTGAGATTACCCGGCGAAACGCCGGGAAAGAGAATGCAGCGATGAAACGAGCGCTGGAAGAGACGGCGAACGCCGCTTTCAATCATCACAGGCATGATTGGATGAATGATTTACAGGTGCTGTATGGTTATATCCGGATGGGAAAGCATGATAAATCTGTAGAATATGTGGAAAGAATAAAGGAGCGTACCGCAGAGGACAGCAAGATATCCAGGCTGGGAATTCCTGCGCTTATATTTTATTTGCACACATTCCGGGTAACCTCTCAGAGCCTGCGGCTTGAGGTATATGTGGAAGATCAATTGCAACTGGGAGCTGTCATGTCTCCCGAAGACGGCGAGTCGCTCGCTTCGGCAGTAAGGGATACGGTGCAGGCGTATCAATGCGGCGTGGGCCGGTCGTCCTGGGGAGAAGTGCGCAGCTTGAAATTATATTTCGGTATGGATCAGGGAGACGTCATTGTCCGGTTTGAAGGCAGAGACCTGCCGGCCGATTCGGAAATGCTGATGCAGGTACGGGCCAAGCTGGAGAACCAAAGCTTGTGGATGGAGCAGCTTCCGTCCGGGCAAGCCTTTCAGCTTCGGATGCCGTACCAAACATAAGGATGGTGTACACATGTTTGTTGATAAAGCGAAGATTTATGTGAAGGGCGGCGACGGAGGCGACGGGCTTGTAGCTTTCCGACGCGAAAAGTATGTGCCTAACGGAGGTCCGGGCGGCGGCGACGGCGGCAAGGGCGGGGACGTTATATTCCGGGTGGATGAAGGGCTGCGTACGTTGATGGATTTCCGCTACCAGCGGCATTTTAAAGCAAAGCGTGGCGAGAAAGGCCGCAATAAAAGCCAGCATGGAGCCAATGCGGAAAATATGATTGTGCGTATTCCGCCAGGAACGGTCGTCATCGACGACGATACCGGAGAGGTGATTGCCGACCTGACCCGTCACGGGCAGCAGGTGGTCGTGGCCAGGGGTGGCCGCGGAGGCCGGGGAAATATCCGGTTTGCGACTCCGGCGAATCCCGCGCCAGAGCTTGCCGAGAACGGGGAAGAAGGTCTGGAGCGTTATGTTACGCTTGAGCTCAAGGTGATGGCTGATGTAGGACTTGTCGGTTTTCCGAGTGTGGGCAAGTCAACTCTTCTGTCCGTAGTTTCTGCGGCTCAGCCCAAAATCGGAGCCTATCATTTTACAACCATCACCCCTAATCTGGGCGTAGTCGAGGTAGAAGAGGGACGCAGCTTTGTGATGGCTGATCTCCCCGGACTTATTGAAGGGGCTCATACTGGTATTGGCCTCGGACATGAGTTTCTAAGACATATTGAGCGGACGCGGATTATTATTCATGTCGTGGATATGGCTGGCTCGGAGGGACGCGACCCGTTTGACGATTGGTTGAAAATTAATGATGAGCTGAAGCTGTATAATGCAGGGCTGGCCGAACGGCCGCAGATTGTGGCCGCGAATAAGATGGACATGCCGGAGGCCGAAGAGCATCTGGAGAGGTTTAAGGAACAGGTGGCAGCCGTTCGGCCTGACCTCGAAATTATGCCCATCTCTTCGCTGACCCGCCAAGGCGTGAAGGAACTGCTGTACCGAGCGGCTGATTTACTGGACCAAATACCGGAAGAACCGGATGTGGAAGAGGTTGCGGAGGTGCAGGAGCGGAAGGTCTACAAGCTGGAAAAGGAAGAGGACGAGGGGTTTCGGATTGTGCGTGAAAACGAAACCTTTATTGTTGAAAGCCCGAAAATTGAGCGCATGATGAAGCGGATGCAGCTCAATTCCCATGATGCGATTCTCAAGCTGGCAAGAACGCTCCGGCATATGGGAGTGGATGATGAGCTGCGCAAAAGGGGAGCCGTGGACGGAACCATTGTCCGCATCGGCGATTTTGAATTCGAGTTCGTGGAAGGAAGCAGCTATTATTATTAAACGCTGGTTCATTTCTTTAAAATAGCTGTACAAGGGTGTCCCTGGCCGGGCACCTTTTTTTCAATAGGGTAATTACAATCATCTATTGCCCTCGCTTGTCAGATTCGTTATAATGTCCTCTATATATATACAAAAGTCTCTGAGGAGAGGACGAATGTGAAGGAACGCTATTATTTGGTGCGGGAAGACATCCTGCCTGAAGCCATTGTCAAAACCATTCAGGTAAAACAGCTTCTTGCCTCTGGAGACGTTAAGACGGTGCATGAAGCCGCTGAACAGATTGGCCTAAGCCGAAGTGCTTTTTATAAATATAAGGACGGTATCCATCTTATTAATCAGCTGGAACGGGACCGGATCGTGAATATTTCGCTGGATCTCGACCATCAGTCCGGGATGCTTTCCAAGGTTCTTGCTGTCATTGCTGATTATGGGGGAAATGTGCTGACCATTCAGCAGAGCATTCCTCTACAGGGCAGGGCCAATGTCGTCATCTCTGTTGAAATGTCCAGGCTCAGCGAAGAGCTGGGGAGCCTGCTCACAGGATTGCAGGCATTGTCCGGGGTCAAGCGCGTTCGTTTGATCGGCCAGGGATAGAGGGCAGTGATGTTATGAATAGAGGGGGAATCCGTGATGAAGCCGGTAAAGGTAGGGTTGTTGGGATTGGGGACGGTTGGAACAGGTGTGGTCCGTATTGTGGAGGGCAATCAGGAGGATTTGAGCAGCCAGGTAGGTTCCCCGATCGTGGTTGAGAAAATTGCTGTCAAGAGTGTGGAAAAGGCACGTTCCGTTGAGGTGGACCCCTCCAGGTTGACAGGAGACCCATGGGATGTGATCAACGATCCGGAAATCGATGTGATCATTGAAGTGATGGGCGGGGTGGAGCAGACCAAAGCGTATCTGCTGCAAGCGCTCGAGAACGGAAAGCATATCGTTACTGCCAATAAAGATCTGATGGCTCTGCACGGAGCCGAAATATTGGCCAAAGCGCAGGAGAAGCAATGCGACGTATTTTATGAGGCAAGTGTAGCCGGGGGGATTCCCATTATCCGGACGCTGATCGAGGGGTTCTCGTCCGACCGCATTATCCGCATTATGGGCATCGTTAACGGAACAACCAACTATATTTTGACTAAAATGAGTCAAGAAGGCGCTTCTTACGATGAAGTTCTCAAGGAGGCTCAGGAGCTCGGATACGCCGAGTCTGACCCGACTTCGGACGTCGAAGGTCTGGACGCTGCCCGCAAGATGGCCATTCTGGCCACGCTCGGTTTCCGTTCCAATGTGGAGCTTGGGGATGTCAGTGTTAAAGGCATCTCGCACATTTCCAGCGAAGATATCGCATTTGCCAAGAAGCTTGGTTATGAAATGAAGCTGCTTGGTATCGCAGATAGAAACGGTGACCAGTTTAACATTAGCGTACAGCCTACGATGGTCAGCCAGAACCATCCCCTTGCTTCGGTGAACGGGGTTTTCAACGCCGTATACGTTCATGGGGAGGCGGTAGGTGAAACGATGTTTTACGGGGCGGGTGCGGGCGAATTGCCGACAGCAACGTCTGTTGTGGCCGATCTCGTTGCTGTCGTTAAAAATCTGAAGCTGGGCGTCAATGGATTGAAGGCGATCAGCCCGTATAAGCCTAAGCTCCTTACCAGTGAAGAAGAGGTGTTCAGCAAAAATTTTATTCTGCTGCATGTGGACGACAAAGCCGGGGTGCTCGCTCAAATTACCCAGGTATTTGCCGAATTCGGCGTCAGCCTGGCATCGGTGGTGCAGCAGCCGAACGAGCATAATCCGGATGCGGAAATTATCATCATTACCCACAGCGCCAGCAAGGCAAATATGCAGAAGGTGCTTGATCACTTTGAATCGCTGGAAGTCATCCGTAAAATAAAGAGTGTATATCGGGTTGAGGGCTAGAATCCCCGTTGTGTTTCATTTTGCGGATATGAGATATTTTCATAACTGAGATGTGATGGTTGCAAGGCATCGCGAGTGGAGGCGGAAGGAATGTTCGATTCACCGGTAGTTAGAGTCCGGGTTCCGGCGAGTACGGCCAACCTGGGACCCGGGTTTGACACGCTGGGAATGGCTCTTAACCTGTATGCATGGATTGAAATGAAGCAATCCGATGAAACAAGATTTCATTTGTACGGGGATCAGCTTAAGGGTATTCCTGGAGACAAGTTCAATCTGATTTACGAAGTGGCGCAAATGGTTTTTAACGAAGCGGGGGTATCCGTACCGGAGCTGGAGGTATCCATGTATTCGGATATTCCTTTGACCCGTGGTTTGGGCAGCAGCGCATCCGCGATTGTTGGTGCACTGGCTGCGGCGAATGCCCTGATCGGTTCCCCGCTGTCCGATGCCAAGCTGTTTGATATGGCCACGGTTATAGAGAAGCATCCGGACAATGTGGGCGCTTCCTTGTATGGAGGGATTATTACAGCAGTATGGGATGGTGTGCATGCCCAATGCATAAGGCTGGACCCGGGTGATCATCTGGAAGCTCTGGTTGTCATTCCGGGATTCGAGCTGGCGACCTCCAAGGCGAGAGGTGTGCTGCCAGCGGAATTTTCGCTGCAGGATGCCGTGTATAATATCAGCCGTTCCTCTCTTCTGGTAGCAGCTTTAGCTGTAGGGAATCTCGAGGTCATTGCAGAGGCTATGAAAGACCGGATTCACCAGCCCTACCGGGCTGCTCTGGTTCCAGGCATGGCGGAAATATTGAAGGAAGCGCCGCGCCATGGAGCGCTTGGGGCCGCCTTGAGCGGGGCAGGCCCGACCCTGCTGGCGCTGGTAGACCGGCGTGAGCAGCGGAAGGCAGAGCTGGAGCGTTTTTTGAAGGAAACGATGCAGCGCGAATCCGTCCCGATCCGTATGATGTGGCTTAAGCCCGAAGCGCAGGGGGTAAAAGTCTACACAGACGCAGAAAGTGGTCGTTCGTTTTTGGATATGATAAAGGGGGAAAGCGTGCTGTGACACGTATTGCAGTTTTGCCGGAGGGCTCGGTTTCTCATGAGGCGGTGGATTACCTGCTAGGGGATCAGTCTTGCGAACTGGTTCACTACCAGCAAATCACGGAGGTTTTCCGTTCCACAGACAGCGGAAATACCGATTACAGTGTCATTCCGATTGAGAATACGATCGACGGGTCAGTGAGTCTACATATGGATTGGCTGGTTCATGAAGTGGATATTGCCATGCAGGCGGAATGGATTTATCCGTCCATTCAGAATTTGATCGGGCATCGAAAGGAATTTTTAGATCAAGCAGGCCAATTGGACTTAAGCAAAATTACCAAGGTCATGTCGCATCCGGTTGCCCTGCCGCAGTGCCAGCAGTTTATACGGGAGCATATGCCGCATGCCGAGCTGGAGAGCACCGGCAGTACGGCGGAGGCAGTAAAAATCGTTAAACGGAGTCCGGGTAAGGGCTGGGCAGCGATCGGAACCCGTTTGGGCGCGGCTACACATGATTTGGATATTTTGGCTGAGGGGGTGACAGACCATCACAACAATTTCACCAGATTTGTGTTGATTGGACACCATCCGATAGAGCTGCAGCGGAAGCCGAAAGGATACAGGACCAGTGTTCTGGTTACGCTGCCTGAGGATTTTCCGGGAGCTCTGCACCAGGTGCTGTCGGCCTTCGCCTGGCGCCGGTTGAACCTGTCGAGGATTGAGTCGCGTCCGACCAAGAGGCAGCTTGGCAGTTATTATTTTTACATTGAAGTCATGGAATCCTTGGAGTCGGTGCTGCTTACGGCGGCTTTTGCAGAAATTGAGGCGTTGAAATGTCAGGTCAGAATTCTCGGTTCTTATCCAAGCTATGCATATGATAAAACATTGAACTCTTGTGATGAAGCAGGAAAAAGCGGAGGTGTCCTTAATGACTGAGCAATGGATATATTTAGATGGGGAATATGTAACGAAAGAAAATGCAAAAGTATCGGTCTATGACCATGGTTTCTTGTACGGTGACGGGATATTTGAAGGTATTCGCATTTACAATGGCAACATTTTTAAATGCAAGGAGCATTTAGACCGGCTTTATGATTCGGCCCACTCCATTCAACTCAACATTCCGCTTTCCCGGGAGGAAATGCTTGAGGCAATGGCGGAAACGATCCGCCGCAACGATATGCACAGCGGTTATATCCGGCTGGTTGTGTCGCGTGGCCCTGGCAACCTTGGTCTGGACCCGCTTCGCTGCCCGAAAGCCAGCGTCATTATTATTGTGGAAGAGCTGTCGATCTATCCGGAGGAAGCCTATCTTACCGGTCTAAAAACGATATCGGTATCCCAGCGACGCAATATTCCAGATGCGCTGAATCCAAAAATCAAATCGCTTAACTATTTGAATAACATTCTGGTTAAAATTCAATCCAACTACGCCGGTGCTGGTGAGGCGATCATGCTGAATTCCCAGGGATATGTAACGGAAGGATCTGCAGATAACATTTTTATCGTTAAAAACGGGACGGTATTCACGCCTCCATGCTATTTGGGTGCTTTGGAAGGCATTACCCGCAACGCCATTATCGATATTTGCAGCGAGCTTGGTTATGCACTGAAGGAGCAGCCTTTCACTCTGCATGACGTCTATGTGGCCGATGAGGTATTCTTCACCGGTACGGCTGCGGAAGTGATTGCCGCAAACGAAGTGGACGGACGGATGATTGGAACGGGGGCTGCGGGTCCGGTTACTTTGAAGCTGCTGGAGGAATTCCGCAAAATTGTAAATCTCGACGGTTATAAAGTTTGGGAATCCTAATTCCATCGTGTGCTGCCTCAGGAGCGGGTATTCTTGCTCCGGGGGCAGCTTTTTTTCAGATTTTTTTTGAATAGGGATGTCATTCGCCTACTGCGTGCATAAGATGTTATTAACGATAAGCGGGCACAGGTCAGCCCGTAAACGAACGTTTAGGAGGTTTTGACACCGTGAAAATACACATCCTCAAAAAAGGGGAGTCATTGTATGAGCTATCGCAAAAATATAAAATCCCCCTTGAGCAGTTGATCAGTGCCAATTCGCATATTACAAATCGGGATGAAGTCATGGCAGGCACCAAAATCAAAATTCCGTCCCCGGCGTCGGCCGCTATGCCTGCACCGCCCATGGCGGTGGCTTATCAACATAAGGTAAAACAAGGAGACACCCTTTGGAAGCTTGGGAAAGCGTGGGGGATACCGCTGAAGGACATGATTGACGCGAATCCCCAGCTTAAAAATCCTAATGCTCTCATGACCGGCGAGATTGTTAATATTCCAAAAGCTGAAGGTACACAGGCAGATCCAGGGCAAACCAATGCCTCGGAAAATCAGGCAGGCGGAAATGTGAAGTTGCCGCTGAATAAAAAAAATACCGGAGTAAAAGAGGAGAATACATCCAACCCGGAAATGCCTTATGAAATGTTTGAAATGCCCGAGATTCCCGAGATGCCAAATATTCCGCAAAAACTTCCTGAGAACGAGAATGTGATGGAGGAAGCTGAAAACAAAGAGAAGGAAAACGAAGCAGTGGAAAATGCAAACATAGAAAATACAGATAATACAGACAGTACAGAAAATACAAATGCGGCTATCTCTCTTGAAAATATCTATCAGAGCCCCGAAACAAATAAGCCGTTCGAAATGCCGATTTACGAGACGTACTCCCCTCCCTATGTGGCTCAATCAGAGGTTAATAATATGTATCCCGGAATTATGGCTGAGCATGTCAACCCGAACATCCCTGCTCCAACTGCAGTAAATCCGGCTTACTATAAACCGTATAGTGAAGAAAATAAACCTTATAGCGCTAACATGATGTATTCGAACTATCCCTATGGAGAAAATTCAGCATTCAAGCCGCAGTGGGAAACTGGCATGACATCGCCAGTGAATTCGCAATTCGGTGAGCATCATTATTACACTTACCCGAGTGCCGGCTATACTCCTACAGCGAATCCGTACCCGGCAGGGGAATCCTTTGCCTCTCCGGTTTATTCTCACCCCTACTACCCGTCGATGCATACTGCTGCTTCCAATATTCCTGCACACAACGATCCGTATGTGCCTATGACTTATTCACCGTATACAAGCGCTCCATCATTTCCGCCGATTTATTATCCGCCCGGGTATCCGCAACCGTATGGATATCGTACGGAGTTGAACCAAGCTTCTCCATGGACGGTGCCCCTGCAAGAGGGGAAAATTCATGCCACCGGGTTGGCAAACGAAATCACAGCCGAGCCGGAGCAAGCTTTAGCCAGTGTTGCTGAAAGTACAGCGAAAGCAAAAATCTCCAATAAAAGCAATGGCTTAGACAAAAGATTCAACGAACGAAGAGCAGGAAATCAACGAAAACGGACGGCAAAACCAAAACGCAAAAACCCCTGGATCAAGAGATGACAGACTCTCGTAAAAGAACGGAATGTTTACATCCGTTCTTTTATGTTTTTTTGCTGTAATTAAGTACGGTGATAAGAAAATATAATTAAAAAAATGCTTGTATCATAATGCTAGATGTGATATATTCTAATTCCGGCCAAAATGAAACAAAAACTTTGAAAAGATACTAAAAAAAAGTGCTTGCCAAAATGGTCGTGAGATGATAAGATATAAAAGTTGCTGATGCGATGAGCTAAAGCAAAGAAAAGTTTGATCTTTGAAAACTGAACAACGAGTGAGTAGGTTTTACATCGTAAAACCGATCCGTGAAGCCATTTGGTTCGTGTCTATGACAGAATAAATGGCGGAGCGAAAAATGAGATATCAAATCTCGTCAGATTCAAATGAGCTTAATCGCTTTTGCAATAGACTGAATTTCATTCATCCGCTCTGTACGAGATGGACCGAATGGAATGCAGGGACGATCATTCTTTGGATGATCTTTATTGGAGAGTTTGATCCTGGCTCAGGACGAACGCTGGCGGCGTGCCTAATACATGCAAGTCGAGCGGACTT
>NZ_JBHHMI010000076.1:0-548 GCF_042136365.1 Paenibacillus enshidis
AATACTCGGTATCAGCAATGTGCGACGTCCTACAAATTTCAAGAAGTACGTTCTACTATGAGGCCAAGGAACGGGTCAGTGAAGACGATATGACCGAAGCGGTGGTGGAGATCTTCCGCAAGAATCGAAAAGCCTACGGTACCCGAAAGATCAAAGCCAAGCTCCACGAACGTGGACTCGTCGTGTCCAGACGCCGAATTGGCCGAATCATGAAAGAACAAGGACTGGTTTCCACGTACACGGTGGCGCAGTATAAGCCGCATAAAGCCGCATGCAACGAAGAAGCTACAGCCAACATTCTGAATCGTGAATTTGATCAAACCGAGACCAAGCGCTTCGTCGTCAGCGACTTAACCTATGTGAAGGTTCAGCACCAGTGGCACTACATTTGCGTACTCGTTGACCTGTTCAATCGAGAGATCATCGGCCATAGTGCAGGCCCAAACAAGGACGCTGCTCTGATTTCACGCACCTTTGCTACCGTACAGGGGGATCTGCGTCAAATTCAGTGGTTTCATACCGACCGTGGCAGTGAATTTAAAAATGAA
>NZ_JBHHMI010000077.1:0-547 GCF_042136365.1 Paenibacillus enshidis
CGGAACCGAAAATACACTTTAGGCACGCTAAAGAAAATAACGGATCAAATGAGGCACAAAAATGCCTGTTGTTACGCTATTCAGGACCATCGAATGGGTCTATTATTTTTTGATTGTGCCTTATGGAGAAGCAGATCGGTTCGAGGTCATGAGACGATCTTAGGAGAAAGCAGAGCGTTTAGGTGATGGGAAACCGACCGAAAGAAGGAGGGAGAAGGAAGGAGCGGAGCAAGGCACCGAAAAAATAAAAAGACCCTGGTCCTCGTTGCCACTTGAACCTGAATGTTTCCGATGTCCTCGTTCATGCTAATCCACATCGTTCAAGCAACGCACATCAGGCTCACCTTTCCTCGTTCAAGCCCTGCGATCAGGCCGCAGCCGCAAGAGACTGAACCGGTTGGCGCGCGATCAGTCGGCGGTAAGGGATCGCCGGAATCGCCACGCCCATGTACAGCAACTTCTGCCACATTGTTTCTTCCCCTTCGGTTAGGCGCAGTCGGCGGCGTCCGGTGTACTCGTTGAGGTACGCCTGCAGATGCTTTGTTCC
>NZ_JBHHMI010000078.1:0-528 GCF_042136365.1 Paenibacillus enshidis
CGGAACTTCAACCCTTTAGCCGTCGTTATCACAGCGAGCAGGCCTGCATGGAGGCATTGATCGCGATGAAGTGGCCGCACGGCTTTGTCTGCCCGCGTTGCGCTCACACCCGCTGCAGTCGTCTGACTTCCCGGCGCATCCCTTTGTTCGAATGCGCCAGGTGTGCGCATCAAACGTCGGCTTTGGTTGGCACGATTTTTGAACGAACCCATCTCCCCCTGACCAAGTGGTTCCAGGCGCTGGAGTTGTTCCTGCTCCCCGACGGCATCTCTGCGATGCGGCTGAGCCAGGTGATCCAGGTCACCTACTGTACATCGGTGTGGCGATTCCGGCGATTACCTACCGTCGGCTGATTGCGCGCCAACCGGTTCAGCCTCTTGCGGCCGCGTCCTGATCGCAGTACTTGAACGAGGAAAGGTGAGCCTGATATGCGTGGCTTGAACGGTGTGGATTAGCATGAACGAGGACAGCGGAAAAATTCAGGTTCAAGCGGCAACGAGGACCAGGGTCTTTTTATTTTTTTCGGTG
>NZ_JBHHMI010000079.1:0-525 GCF_042136365.1 Paenibacillus enshidis
GCGAGAACGAGGATACCTTGCAGAATCATCGCGAGATCATGACGGAGTTCTGCAGACAGAACGGTTATACCTATGAAGTGTATGAAGAGATTGTGAGTGGAGGCAAATATGACCTTGGGGAAAGGCCACAGCTGCAGCAGCTTTTGCAAAATATCGAGAAATACAAGGCGATCTTCACCGTGTCGCTGGACCGTCTCTCGCGTAATGGAGTGATCTCGCAGCAGATCAAGCAGGTGTGTATGGATTACCGCATCAAGATCATCACCCCTTCCCAGACCTTCGATTTATGCAATTCGCTGGAAGACCGTGTCCTGTATGACGTAAGCTCCATGTTTGCCGTGATGGAATATGAGATGATCGGGCGCAGGAACAAATATAATAGAATGCAGCGTGCCCGGCGGGGGGAGTATGTCAGCGGGAAACCCGCTTTTGGTTACAGGAGAAACAAGACCACCAGTAAACTGGAAATCTATGAGCCGGAAGCCGAAGTGGTTCGATATATCTTCAAGCTTCACAGTGAGGGTC
>NZ_JBHHMI010000080.1:0-512 GCF_042136365.1 Paenibacillus enshidis
CAAGCCATAGCTTCGGTGGTGTGTTTAGCCCCGTTACATTTTCGGCGCAGAGTCACTCGACCAGTGAGCTATTACGCACTCTTTCAATGGTGGCTGCTTCTAAGCCAACATCCTGGTTGTCTGTGCAACTCCACATCCTTTCCCACTTAACACACACTTGGGGACCTTAGCTGATGGTCTGGGCTGTTTCCCTTTTGACAATGGATCTTAGCACTCACTGTCTGACTCCCGGACACAAGTCGATGGCATTCGGAGTTTGACTGAGCTTGGTAACCCTTGCGGGCCCCGCACCCAATCAGTGCTCTACCTCCATGACTCTGTTTTCCGAGGCTAGCCCTAAAGCTATTTCGGGGAGAACCAGCTATCTCCGAGTTCGATTGGAATTTCTCCGCTACCCCCACCTCATCCCCGCACTTTTCAACGTGCGTGGGTTCGGGCCTCCAGTGCGTGTTACCGCACCTTCACCCTGGACAGGGGTAGATCACCCGGTTTCGGGTCTACGCCCACGTACT
>NZ_JBHHMI010000081.1:0-491 GCF_042136365.1 Paenibacillus enshidis
TATATCTTCAAGCTTCACAGTGAGGGTCTGGGTAAGCAGAAGATTGCCGATATCCTCAATAGCGAAGGTTATAAAACCCAGCGACAGTATAGCTTCCAGCCTTCAACCGTGAAAGCGATCATCAATAACCCGGTCTACAAAGGCTGTCTTGTCCTGCACGACCGCAAGTATACGAAGGAAAATGGCGAGTATACCTTCAAGGTGGTGGACACCGTCATCACGAACGATGCCCATCCGGCCATCATTCCCCCTGACGAATGGGAGCAAGCGAAACGGGAGCGTGCGGAACGCGGAGCCAAGGCGGCGGCGCTGCGCGAGAAAGCGACGGTCAAGACAGGAACCACGATGCTGAAGGATTTGCTGTTCTGTGGCATATGTGGAGGAAAGCTGTTTGTGACAAAGGAGCGAAACGGGAAGTATCTCATTAAACCCTGTGAATACCTGCTGCCGGACAGCGGGGAGAAATGCGGAAATCATGGCATGAGGCTGAT
>NZ_JBHHMI010000082.1:0-490 GCF_042136365.1 Paenibacillus enshidis
GACCTCGCCCCTACAACAAGAGCTATACTCCTGCTGTACCTGTACCGATGTACTCGATTCCTTTGCGGTACAGATTCATAGCGCCAATTCGGTCATCGTTCGAGCGATAGTGGCAGCTCTGACATTCAAAGGTATGCCTCTTTTTGTTTCGATTGGTTTGTTCAACATGTCCACATTTCGGGCAGGTTTGGGAAGTATATTTGGGATCTACTGCGATGACGCCCTGTCCGTTCAGTCGAGCCTTGTATTCCAACATCTCACGGAACTGGTGAAATGCCCAGGAAACCGACACATACCGATGGCGAACACATACTTTTTCCGTGGCGGAACGAACACCTTTTAAATTTTCGATCACAAATAGTGTCCCTTTCGGATACGTTTCAACGAGTGCCTTGGTTATCTGATGGTTAACATCCGTAACATAACGGTTTTCTCTTGAACCGATTTCCTTGAGTCGTTTTCGAGCAGAGGGGGTTTGTCTCATCTGAAG
>NZ_JBHHMI010000008.1:0-215972 GCF_042136365.1 Paenibacillus enshidis
CCTTGGGATACCACCCTGATCGTATCTAGATTCTAACCTGGTGCCCTTAGCGGGTACAGGGACCGTGTCAGGCGGGCAGTTTGACTGGGGCGGTCGCCTCCTAAAGTGTAACGGAGGCGCCCCAAGGTTCCCTCAGAATGGTTGGAAATCATTCGAAGAGTGCAAAGGCAGAAGGGAGCTTGACTGCGAGACCTACAAGTCGAGCAGGGACGAAAGTCGGGCTTAGTGATCCGGTGGTGCCGCATGGAAGGGCCATCGCTCAACGGATAAAAGCTACCCTGGGGATAACAGGCTTATCTCCCCCAAGAGTCCACATCGACGGGGAGGTTTGGCACCTCGATGTCGGCTCATCGCATCCTGGGGCTGAAGTAGGTCCCAAGGGTTGGGCTGTTCGCCCATTAAAGCGGTACGCGAGCTGGGTTCAGAACGTCGTGAGACAGTTCGGTCCCTATCTGTCGTGGGCGCAGGAAATTTGAGAGGAGCTGTCCTTAGTACGAGAGGACCGGGATGGACGTACCGCTGGTGTACCAGTTGTTCCGCCAGGAGCACCGCTGGGTAGCTATGTACGGACGGGATAAGCGCTGAAAGCATCTAAGCGTGAAGCCCCCCTCAAGATGAGATTTCCCAGTATGTAAGACCCCTTGAAGACGACGAGGTAGATAGGCTGGGGGTGGAAGTGCAGCAATGCATGGAGCTGACCAGTACTAATCGGTCGAGGGCTTATCCTAATGAATAAAACGCAATGACGTTTCGGATCCGGTTTTCAGGGTGTAAACCCTTGAAGTAGCACGTTGTGAAATTCATACACACGATACGTGATGTACCGAATTTCTCGCGGCAGCATGAAGTTGTATGTCTTTTCTGAGGTTGGTTATTTTCCTGAAGGATTTCGGGAGGTAACTCAACCGGAAAAAACCTGTCTGGTGGCGATAGCGGAGGGGTTCCACGCGTACCCATCCCGAACACGACCGTTAAGCCCTCCAGCGCCAATGGTACTTGGACCGAAGGGTCCTGGGAGAGTAGGACGTTGCCAGGCAAGAAAAAACCGCTTATTATGAGGTTTACCTTATAATAAGCGGTTTTTTATATTTTAAAAATCTATCAGTGGTGCCACAAAGCGGCATGGTGTTTGGAATCTAAAAAAGCGGCTCCTTTTCCAGGAAGCCGCTATATTTTTTAGAAAACGCTGTTGTTATAGATCTCTGCGCTCACTTAGGCGGAACTAAAATGCAAGTACAGAGATAAAGTCAGCTTTTTTTAGCATAGATAATTCCGATGGTTTTAGGGCCACAGTGGCTGGAGATCACGCAGCCGGCCGTTGCGAGAGCCACTTCAGCTCCCGTTTGCTCCTGCAGCTTTTTCTGCAGCTCCAACGCATCCTCTTCAGCCATGGCATGCACGACAATGACCAGTTCCAGGTCCATGTTATCTTTTTGACTGAGAGCGTTGCTTAGCATTTGCTCCAGCGCTTTTTCACGTTTTCCCCGCACCTTGTAAGCCGGTGTCATTTTCCCGTCTATCACCTTAATTACGGGCCGGATCTTGAGCAGGCTGCCGATCAAATTTTGCATGCCCGAACATCTGCCGCCTTTATACAGATACTCCAGAGTGTCAATAACAAACTCTGTATCGATTCGTGGCTTCATTTCCTCCAGCAGCCGCACGATTTCAGGAATGTCCAGGCCATTCCTGACCGCCATGACGGCCTTCATGACCAGCAGTCCGATGCCGCAGCTCAGGTTTCTGGAATCCACGACATGAACTTTGCCTTCCGGAAACTCCTTGCCTGCCAATAACGCATTCTGATAAGTAGAGGAAAGCTCGGAGGATAAGCTGATATATAAAATGTCCATACCCTGCTCAATATAAGGTGTGAAATGTTGAATGAAATCAGCAGGCGAAGGGGCGGCCGTTTTTGGCAGGCTTCCTTCGCGGGAGACTCGTTCGAATAAGCGCTCGGTGGTAATATCTACTCCGTCCCGCAGTGATTCGCTGCCGAAAACGGTATAAAGCGGAACGATTCCAATGTCATATTGTTCAAGCCACTGCCTGGGGAGATCGCTTGTGCTGTCTGAAAATATTTTAATAGAATTCATACGTACTCCTCTCGCATTACGGAAATCATGTCGAATATCAAATATTTATTTTCCACAAAAATACGTAAAAAATCAAGACAAACCGTCAGAATTGAAAATAAGGCTCTTTTCCTTGTACAATAATCTAAACAGATTAAAAGGGGATGTACAGATGCAGCGCAGATGGGTAATGCTTGGCGCTTTCATGATGATGCTTTCCGTAGCCATCGGGGCATTTGGCGCACATGCGCTTGGACCACGGATCGGTGAGCATAATCTGACGATTTATGAAACAGGTGTCAAATATCATATGATACACGCGGCAGGTTTGCTGATTATAGGATTGGCGGCAGGCCAATGGGGGGCTTCATCCAAGCTCAAATGGGCCGCAAGGCTGTTGTTTACCGGTATTATTTTATTTTCGGGAAGTCTGTATCTTCTGAGTATTACCAATATTCGCATTCTTGGAGCGATCACGCCGCTTGGCGGAGTATGCTTTATGGGTGGCTGGCTGCTGCTCATGCTGACTGCTGCTGGCTTGAAAAAAGATTCCTGAACAAAAACAAACCGTCTGCGGCGTTTCCGCAAACGGTTTGTTTTTTTGCATGCACAGCTCAGGTGGGGTAAATCTCATCAATTTCATTGATTTTGAAGGTATAAACCTGCTTTTCATCCACATGATAGACACTCAGCATTCCGCTGTCCTGATCATTGTTGATAATCCGGCACGGGATGCTGCGCTGGCCGCCGTAGCGGTTCACAACCAAACGGACAAGCGAATTCTTTTTAATATAGTCATTAATCAAAACATGCATGCTGCTCGCCTGATTCCCGGCTGATTGTCCTGGTGATGATGCGTTGCCTTTGGGGCCAGTCTTGCTTGCGTCAGGCTTCTTTAGCTTGTTTTTTTGTCCTTGTGCCAGGGATGTGTTGGCATGTTCGCTTAATGCCTTTTTTTTCATTTCCAGAGCGGTTTCAATAAGCATGCCTAATTCAATACCTGAAACGACGCGGTAATCGGCAACCCGTTCAAAGCTGTTGAGAACTTCCAATAGGGACTGAAGCGCGACGGCATTGGAGTTGCCTTTTACTAAGACATCCACGTTAAATAAATAACTCGATTCCTCTTTTGGCGTTACCTTGTCCATATTTCCTCCAGCCCTGGTTTCAATCAAATTTTAAAGTTTTTTCAGATTCTCAATATATCATTAAAATGCCATTCGGAATAGTCCTAATGTATCGATTTAATATAATTTTACATATAATTTGCGACTTTATAACCACATGTGTTCACACCTGCCAAAAACTGATGCATAAACTGGAACAAATGCCGTACAACGAGGAGGTGTTTTTAAGTTGATTCATGTGGAGCCTATTCAAGTGGGTGAGCATACCTTCATTGGGGTGGAAGTGAAGTTGCCTAAAACCACCCTGATCTCCATATCCAATGACCGCGGCTATATTATGTGTGGAGCACTGGACGTAGGTTTGTTGAATGATCGACTTGCCGACCGCAAAATTATTGCTGCCCGGGCCGTAGGAGTGCGCACGCTTAAAGAGCTGCTGGAAGCTCCTATGGAGTCCGTTACAGCCGAAGCGGAGGCACTTGGTATTCAACCGGGGTTGCCCGGTTATGAGGCACTACTGAAAATGGTATAGACAGCAGTTGCAGAATACGGATCTGTACAACAACACCGGAGCCAGCAGCTCCGGTGTCATAAAATACTTTGCCGCATTAGCGAGTTGCTTTGAACAGAGCGGCGAGATTATCGGAGTAGGGCGGACGAACAATGCCCTTCTCTGTAATAATTGCTGTGACATATTCATTCGGAGTAACATCAAACGCCGGATTGAACACCTTTATCCCTTGTGGAGCTGTTCTTTTGCCAAACCCTTCGGTAACTTCTTCAGCAGCTCTTTCTTCAATCGGAATATCAGCGCCTGTCGGTGTATTCAGGTCAATGGTTGACAATGGGGACGCCACATAAAAAGGGATACCGTGCGCCTTCGCCAGGACAGCAACACTATAGGTTCCGATTTTATTGGCGACGTCTCCGTTGGCTGCCACGCGGTCTGTGCCTACAATAACTGCCTGAACCCATCCTTTAGACATGACCAGGCCGGCCATATTGTCACAGATCAGAGTGACATCAATGCCAGCCTGCTGCAGTTCAAATGCCGTCAGGCGCGCTCCCTGCAGAACAGGACGGGTTTCGTCCGCAAACACCTTCAAACGGATTCCGTTCTCCTGTGCAAGATACATGGGCGCAAGAGCAGTACCGTATTTGGCCGTGGCCAGCCCGCCTGCGTTGCAGTGGGTCAGCACCCCCATGCCGTCTTCGAACAGCGGGAGGGCATGCTCTCCGATGCTTTTGCACACCTGCTCGTCCTCTGCCTGAATCGTTATCGCTTCCTGTTCAAGCCCGGCGTCCCAGTCTTCAACCGTTCCGGTCTGTATGAGCTCCTGAGCGCGTTTATTCATGCGGTCCAGAGCCCAGAACAGGTTCACGGCCGTCGGACGGGAGGTGGCCAGATAAGCGCATACGGATTGCACATGCTTGAGCCAGCCTTCAGCACCCGCAGCTCCATATGCCTTCGCCCCGAGCACGACACCATAAGCAGCCGCCATGCCGATGGCAGGCGCTCCGCGCACCTTCATGCTGTGAATCCCTTCCCACACCTCTTCTGGCGTAAACAATTCCAGCATGACGATGGATTCGGGAAGCAGGCGCTGATCCAGCATGATCAGCCGGTCTTCTTTCCAAATCAGGGACACGGGCGCGGCGGTTTGTTCAAATGTTTGGTTCATATCATCCCACCTCTGTTCCCGGCAGCCGTCCGGACGATATCGTCAATCTCGGTGATGGAATGAATCTTTCTGCAGTTCATGATCAAGGCTTTGCCGATGGAGAGCGCCAGGCGTTGGGCACGCTCCCTGTCAGCCTCATCCGGGATAGTATCGATGTCCGCCACGTGGGAAAGGCCTACGATGCGGCGGATCATTTTGGCTCCGGCAAAACCGGCGGTATCCTGCAGCACTTTATGAATGTACATATCCTGATAGCCAGGCGCGTGGGCCAGCGGATCAACGGCATGCTTGTCCCACAATTTGCGGAATTCCGCTTCGAATCTGGTCCATACATCAAGTGAGGTTTGCAGGAGCCAGCTCTGATGGCTGCGGCGATCCGTCTCATCCTGCTTCCAGCCGATCTGGGCAGCCAGGTTAAGCAGCAGGTTCGCGATGACAGCTCCGATATCAAAGCCCATAGGACCGTAATAAGCAAACTCGGGATCAATGACTTTGGTAGACTCTTCCGTGATAAAAATACTGCCTGTATGCAGGTCTCCATGCAGAAGCGCTTCGGTGCGGGTCAAAAATTTCTCTCGCAGCAGTGCAACCTCCAGATGGAGCGCCGTATCTGTGCGAAGGATCTCCGCTTCATCCTCAATGGCAGCAGGGTAATTGTTGTTAACCGACAGCCTGTATGGATCATCAAAGATCAGATCCTCCGTAATTTTGCACAAATCCGGATTGATGAACCGCCCTACCTGCTCCTTCTTCGTACGCGGCTCCATCGCAAGATCGGAGGTGAAGAAGAGGGTTCTGGCGATAAAGGTGCCGATATGTTCCGCAAAATGCGGGAATACTTTGCCTTCAATCAAGGCATGCCGCATGATGGTATATTCGCTGAGATCCTCCATGACCGTAAAAGCCATCTCATCGTCATAGCTGTACACTTCGGGCACCAGATCCGGGCACAGGCGGTGCTGCACCTGAAGGGCTTCATGTTCAATGCGGGCGCGGTCCAGGCTGAGCGGCCAAGATTCGCCTACAACTTTCGCATAAGGCAGAGCCTGTTTGATTATAATACTCTTGGCTGATTCGGGATCTTTAATATGAAACACCAGATTCAGATTGCCGTCTCCGATTTCCCGACAGTCAAGCCCGGCGTCTTCCGGGAAAAAGCCGGGAATCGTTTTGGCGAGAACGATGGCTTCTTCATTGGACAATGGATGATAAGCAGACAAAGATGACACCTCCGTAATGTACTAAAACCTACTGGTTCACTTGGTATGGACAGTATAACGAAAATGGTCTAAATTTAATATAGCTTTTTTTTTCGAAAAGAGTTGGATAACTTTTGATAAAGGATGGGATGAACATGGCTAAATCGACTAAAAACACCGCAGGCACACAGGCACAATCTGTAGAAGAGCTTCTTAATCGCCAGGTAGCCAACCTGAATGTACTCTATGTGAAGCTCCATAATTACCATTGGTATGTAAAAGGCTCTAGCTTCTTCACGCTGCATGCCAAATTTGAAGAGCTTTATGATGAAGTGACGCTGAAAATGGACGAGGTTGCGGAGCGCTTGCTGACGCTGAAGGGCTCGCCTGCAGCAACGATGAAGGAATACCTGAATTTGAGCTCCATCAATGAAGCTTCCGGAACGGAAGATGCCAATACGATGGTGCAGACCATTATTGAGGACCTTGCCACCGTATGCGAAGAATACCAGGAAGGCATCGAACTGGCGGAGAAGGCTGAGGATCAGCCAACCGCAGATATGCTGACAGGCTTCAAGACGGATTTTGAGAAACATATGTGGATGCTGCGCTCCTACCTCGGCTAATCGTCTTTTAGGTACGCGAGATCAAAAGCGTGTTAATGCTTGAACAAAGCAGGCTTGACTGATAAATTCGGTCAAGCCTGCTTTGTTTATTGGAAATATGTTTATAAATCCGTGCATTGTTTGCAATTGCAAATATGAATATTATAAAATAACTTGAGAATCATTGAGAATCAGTTTAGAATGATTATAAATAAGCGGAAAACGAGCTATTTATTCTGCGGACCGCTATTACGATAAACGGAGGGACATAACTTAACATGGCTACAAATTTCGTGATTGAAGGTCTGAAAGCGACCATTGAAGGCAAGGAGATTCTGAAAGGCATCAATCTGGAAATGAAGGGCGGAGAAATCCACGCCATCATGGGTCCGAACGGTACGGGTAAAAGTACACTGGCTTCCGCATTGATGGGGCATCCGAAGTACGAAGTGACTGAGGGTACGGTTCTGCTTGACGGTGAAGACCTGCTTGAAATGGAAGTTGACGAGCGCGCTCGTGCCGGGCTGTTTCTGGCTATGCAGTATCCGAGTGAAATTGCGGGTGTTACCAACTCGGACTTCCTGCGCAGTGCTATCAATGCACGTATGGAGGAAGGCAAGGAAATTTCGCTGATCAAATTCATCCGCCAGATGGAAGGCAAGATGAAGGAGCTGGAAATGAATCCTGAGTTCGCGCACCGCTATCTGAATGAAGGCTTCTCCGGCGGCGAGAAGAAGCGGAACGAAATTTTGCAGATGCTGCTGCTGGACCCGAAAATTGTCGTTCTGGACGAAATTGACTCCGGTCTCGACATCGACGCTTTGAGAATCGTAGCGAATGGTGTAAACCAGATGCGCTCGGAAGACCGCGGCTTCCTCATCATTACCCACTATCAACGCCTGCTGAACTACATCAAGCCTGACTTTGTGCATGTTATGATGCAGGGACGGATTGTAAAATCGGGCGGACCGGAGCTGGCTGAGCGTCTTGAAGCAGAAGGTTATGAATGGGTTAAAGAGGAACTCGGAATTGTTGATGAAACTGTAGGCCAAGAAGCGTAAGCCGGAGCGGAGGAGGATAACTGATGACAATACAAACAATGCTTCCGGTTGACTCTGAGCAGCTTCGAGCCCTGTCGGTTCAAAAAAACGAGCCTGCTTGGCTTGCCGAGCAAAGACTTAAAGCACTCGAGCTTGCGGGCAAGCTGGAGCTTCCGGTATATGAGAAAACGAAAATTGACCGCTGGAGCCTTAGTGAGTATGGCAAGCACCAGGACGTGCAGAAGCTGGCTTCCCTGAAAGATGCCCCTGCTTCCATTGCCGGGCTTGTCGAGAGCCAGCAGAATAACGGCGGATTGGTGATTCAGCGTAATTCCGGCGCGATTTATACACAGCTTAATGATGAACTCGCGGCTAAAGGCGTTATTTTCACCGATCTGGAAACAGCGGCACGTGAGCATGGCGATCTGGTGCAGTCTTATCTTCATACGGCTGTAGAGACGGATGAGAACGCGGTTTCCGCCCTGCATTCGGCGCTTTGGAACGGTGGCGTATTCCTGTATGTACCGAAAAATGTGGAAATTCAGGACATTCCGCTGCAGGCTGTATTTTTGACGGATGATGCTTCTGCGTCGTTTGTCCCTCATATCCTGATCGTTGTCGAAAGCAACAGTTCTGTTACTTATGTAGATAACTATGTTTCGGGAGATTTGACTGCTCCTATTTTCCATAACGGTGTTGTAGAAGTGTTCGCCAAGGGGGGCGCCAAGGTGCGTTTCGCTTCTGTGCATCAGTTCGGCGAGGCTGCTACGGACATTTCCACACGCCGCGCTGTGCTGGATAACGATGCTTCCATCGAGTGGATTGTCGGTGAAATGAACGACGGCAACACGGCTAGCAATACGATGTCCGTCTTGAAGGGCAACGGTTCGAACTCTGACGCGAAAGTGATTGCCGTCGGCTCAGGCAGCCAGAAGCTGAATTACACGACACAAGCGCAGCATTTTGGCAAAAGCTCTGACAGCCAGATGATCACAAGAGCGGTTATGAGGGAAGAAGCTTCTGCGATCATTAACGGGATTACCAAAATTGAAAAGGGCGCTACAAAAGCGGACGGCCAGCAAACGGAACGGGTGCTGATGCTCAGCAGCAAAGCACGCGGGGACGCCAATCCGATTCTGCTGATTGACGAGGATGATGTAACCGCAGGCCATGCGGCTTCTGTCGGACAGGTGAATCAGGAGCAAATCTATTACCTGATGTCCCGCGGTGTAAGCCGTGCGGATGCTGAACGGCTGATCATTTACGGATTCCTTGCTCCCGTTGTTTCCGATATTCCGCTGGAAGCTTTGCAGCAGCAGTTGCAGCGTCTGGTGGAAAGGAAGTTGGGACAATGAATGCGGCAGAACTCCGCGAGCAATTTCCGATTTTGAAGCAAGAGATTAACGGTCATCCGTTGATTTATCACGATAATGCGGCCACTTCCCAGAAGCCTGTCTCCGTGATTGAGGCGATCAAGCGTTATTACGAGTTCGACAACGCTAACGTACATCGCGGAGTACACACCCTAGGAAGCCGGGCCACCGATGCTTATGAAGGGGCACGGGAAAAGGTTGCGCGTTTCATTAATGCCAAGCGCAGCCAGGAAATTATTTTTACGCGTGGCACGACGACAGCGCTGAACATTGTGGCTTCCTCTTACGGAAGAGCGAACTGCAAGGAAGGTGATGAAATTGTCATCACGGCCGCAGAGCATCACAGCAATCTGATTCCATGGCAGCAGGTGGCGAAGGCGACAGGGGCTACCCTGAAGTATCTCCCGCTGCAGGAAGACGGCAGCATACGTCTGGCTGACGTGGAGCAAACTGTGACAGAACGTACCAAGATTGTATCGATTGCTTATGTATCCAACGTGCTTGGAGTCATACATCCGATTAAAGAAATTGCCGAGATTGCCCACCGGAACGGTGCAGTCATGGTCGTTGACGGGGCGCAAAGCACGCCGCATATGAAAGTGGATGTGCAGGACCTTGACTGTGATTTCTATGCGTTTTCCGGTCATAAAATGTGTGGTCCGACAGGCATCGGCGCATTATATGGCAAAAAAGAACTGCTTGACGCCATGGAGCCGGTGGAATTCGGCGGCGAAATGATCGATGATGTCGGGCTGTATGATTCGACGTGGAAGGAGCTGCCGTGGAAGTTCGAGGGCGGTACGCCGATCATTGCGGGTGCCGTCGGGCTGGGAGCAGCCATTGACTTTCTTCAGGGCATCGGCATGGACGAAATCGCCGCTCATGAAAGCCGCCTTGCTGCTTACGCGATAGATCGGCTGAGCGAAGTGGAAGGGCTCACGATCTACGGTCCGAAAGAGCGCCACGTCGGCGTGATTACCTTCAACCTTGGCGATGTTCATCCGCATGATGTGGCAACAGTGCTTGACAGCAAAGGGATTGCAATCCGTGCTGGCCATCACTGCTGCCAGCCGCTGATGCGCTGGCTGAAGGTAAGTTCTACTGCACGTGCGAGCTTTTACCTGTATAATACAGAAGAAGAGATTGATTCATTGGTTAGCGCCCTAATCCAGACAAAGGAGTACTTTGGCGATGCAACTTGACGATCTGTATCGGCGCGTCATCATGGATCATTATAAAAATCCGCGCAACAAGGGACGTTTTGACGAGGATGCCGTTACGGTGGACCTGAACAACCCGACTTGCGGGGACAGGATTTCCTTGCAGCTGAAGCTGAACGACGGATTGGTGGAAGACGCCAGATATACGGGCGAAGGCTGTTCCATCAGCTTGTCCTCCGCTTCCATGATGACAGAGGCTGTTAAAGGCAAGTCCTTGGATGAGGCGCTTCAATTGGCGGACCGCTTTTCCTCCCTTATGAAAGGGGAGCCTGCGGAGTTTGAAGAATACGAAGATATCGAGGCACTGTCCGGTGTAAATAAATTTCCTGCCCGCATCAAATGCGCGACACTTGCCTGGAACGCGCTGCGTAAGGGTATCGATCTTGAGCATTAAGATTCAAAAATTTTATGCAGCTTAGCTGCAATGGGAACAGCCGGGGATGCAAGAGGCTGCCGGTTCCCATCCAGAAGGGGTTGAACGAAATGGCGAAAAAGGCACCTGAGTTAGAGGAGTATAAGTACGGTTTTCGCGATGAGCATAAAGCCATCTTCCAAACCGGCAAGGGGCTGACACCGGAAATTGTTAAAGAAATTTCCCGGATTAAAGACGAACCGGAGTGGATGCTGGAATTCCGTCTTAAAGCGCTGAAGCAGTTTGAAAAAATGGCTACACCGCAATGGGGCGGCGATCTGAACGATCTGGATTTCAATGATATTCAGTACTATGTGCGCCCGTCCGAGAAGCAAGGGAAAACCTGGGAGGAAGTTCCGGCCGAGATTAAGGAAACCTTCGACAAGCTGGGTATTCCTGAAGCAGAGCAGAAGTTCCTGGCAGGGGTATCCGCACAATACGAGTCTGAGGTTGTATACCACAATATGCAGAAGGATCTCGAAGATCAGGGCGTTATTTTCACAGATACGGACACAGCGCTTAAAGAGTACCCTGAAATTTTTAAGGAATACTTTTCAACTGTGGTACCTACGGCTGATAACAAATTCGCTGCTTTGAACAGTGCGGTATGGTCCGGCGGAAGCTTTATCTACGTGCCAAAAGGCGTAAAATGTGAAATTCCGCTGCAGGCTTATTTCCGGATCAACTCGGAAAACATGGGGCAGTTTGAGCGCACGCTCATCATCGCGGACGAAGACAGCTTCGTTCACTATGTTGAAGGCTGTACGGCTCCAATCTATAGCACTAACTCCTTGCACAGTGCCGTAGTTGAAATCATTGCAAAGAAAAATGCGCGTGTCCGCTATACAACGATTCAGAACTGGGCACCTAACATTTACAATCTGGTGACCAAGCGGGCCGTTGCGGAAGAAAATGCAACGATGGAATGGGTTGACGGCAATATTGGCTCCAAGCTGACCATGAAATATCCGGCCGTTATCCTGAAAGGCCGCGGTGCCAAAGGCATGGTTCTATCCATTGCCGTAGCAGGCAAAGGCCAGCATCAGGACGCAGGTGCGAAAATGATTCACCTGGCTCCAGATACAACGTCAACGATTGTGTCTAAATCGATCAGTAAACATGGCGGCAAGGTAACTTATCGTGGCCTGGCATCCTTCGGACGTCAGGCGGAAGGCGCGAAGTCCAACATCAAATGTGATACGCTCATTCTGGACAACGAGTCCACTTCAGATACGATTCCATACAATGAAATCATGAATGACAACATCACGCTGGAGCATGAGGCTACCGTATCCAAAGTGTCTGAGGATCAGCTCTTCTACCTGATGAGCCGCGGCTTGTCCGAAGCGGAAGCGACACAAATGATCGTTATGGGCTTTATCGAGCCGTTCACCAAAGAGCTGCCCATGGAATACGCGGTTGAAATGAATCGATTGATCAAATTTGAAATGGAAGGCTCCATCGGTTAAGTTGCTTTATCTCAATATAAAACTGCCTACAGCATAAATTTGCTGTAGGCAGTTTTTTTCAGCCATGTTAAATATATACTTCCTCAATAGCCAGATCCCGTTCTTTGGCCAGATCGATGAAAAGTCCGTCATCCATCTTAATAAGCGGCCGGAAATAATCGACCGGATTATTCAAAATGATCGTGCCAGTCTGCCCGTTGGTGAGCAGCACCTTCTTCTTGATAAAATTAGGAAGCATATGACGGATAAAGGTTTGGGTGGCAACCGGGTCCAAATGACCGAAGCTCATGGCGTGCAGTTCCCTCAGAACGGCCAGCAATTCCTGCTTGGATTGATAGACACGGTTGGAGGTCATGGCGCTGTATACGTCCGCAACAGCCGTAATTCGTGCAAAAGGATGAATCTCTTCCTTAAACAAACCGTGAGGATATCCTGTTCCGTTCTCACGTTCATGATGCTGAAGCGCCACTGCTGCCGCAATCTCATCCGACGTTGAATTTCGGATGAGGTCATATCCGTATTGAGTATGCTTCTTGACTTCCCGGAACTCTTCTTCCGTTAATTTGGCAGGCTTGTTCAAAATATGAGCCGGGACCATGCATTTGCCGATATCATGCAAATAACCGGCTCTGCCGGCTGCATAAGCCTCCTCCTGGGAGTATCCGAGCCAAACGGCAAGATAATAAGATAAAACCCCCACTTCAAGGGAATGATTGTAGGTATACTCGTCTCCTTGACCCAATAACAGCAGCATGGAGACGACGTCCTTCTGTTGGGCTAACTCGTCAACAATAGGAGCAAACAGCTCATCCACCCGGTGAGAATTGAATTGGCCTGAAGCTGAGGCGGATAAAAACATGGCCTCCACACCATCGATGGCATCGGTGAATAGAGGAACGATGTGCGCGAGTGAATCAGGGGCGGCCGGTTCATCCGGGGCAAAGTTGTGTACGCTCTTGGAAGCGCCTGCTTCTATATCGATATATTCAATATTGTGCATCAACAGTTTACGAATATCATCATGTCTAAGTGTGGTTCCTTTGGTCAAGACTAGCACACCGTTGTCGTTGTATGTATCGCTCTGTAGACGGTCTCCTGGCTGGGCATCGGTGACGTGGACTCTCAATCAGTTCTACCACCTTTTTTTTCTTGAAGTAATAAGAATACTATATCAAGAAAAAAATCCCATGACAACGACTTTCTTACTAGGTTTGTGGTGGTAATGTGGGGTTCCAAGGTCCTAATTGTGAGCCCTTCCATTCGGAGCCGTCTTCCCAAATCTCCTTTTTCCAGATCGGGACCTTATGCTTGAGAGCTTCAATGGCATAACGGCTGGCCTCATAGCACATATCACGGTGCGGGGCGGATACAGCGATGATGACGCTGGCTTCAGCAATGTCTACCTTGCCGGTTCGATGCGCGATTGCACAAAGCGTGCCGGGCCACCGGTCGGCGATATCCTTGCCGATTTCGGACAGCTTGCTCAGCGCCATGGGAACATAAGCCTCATATTCCAGATGCACGGTGCGTTGACCTGCTGTCATCTCCCTTGTCGTACCGACAAATACAAGGGCTGCGCCATGATTCGGCGTAATGACTTTGGCTGTAATGTCATCCTGTGAAAGCGGGTTTTCAGTAATGATATGCCATCCGTCCCTGCTCGTATAGACGGGATGGCCGCCCAGGCCATCGCCACCGGAAACCGGCGGAATGACTGCAACCTCGTCGCCTTCGTTGATAGGGGTTTCAGGGGATGCAAATTCCTGATTTATGGCTACAAAAGACGATTGTATTGCGGCTGCGGCTTCCGGATAATCGGCTGCGAGCTGTGTCTTGATATGACCGGCAGTGACAGAAGCAGGCTCCAGGCTGATCACAAGACGGGAAGAACCGATACGTTCGGCGAGCCCCGCGAACAGCAGCACTTCTATATTCATGGATGATTCACCTCGGTTAATGGATTGCTGCAAATTTTTAGCTTCTTCAATATATCATATTGCCTAGTAAAATGTTATTCTTAACAATTAGATATCCTATATTCTTCATAACTTGATCAAGATACATGTTAAGAACCGGACCCGGTATAGGAGGAAGGAACGGATATGGAATCCGCTTATGAACAAACTTTAACGATCCTGCACACGAATGATATCCACAGCCGTTTCGGAAACATGTCTTCACTTGCTGCCATGGCTGCCGAGCAGAAGCGGATCTCTGAAGGAGCGGTGCTCCTCCTTGATATCGGTGATCATATGGACAGAATGGCCCCGGAAACGGAAGGTACCTACGGAGGGGCCAACGTGGATGTGATCAACCTGACAGGGTATGATGCGGTAACGATCGGCAATAATGAGGGACTGACGTTCACCCCCGACATGCTGGAACAGGCTTATGCAGGCATTCAATGTCCTGTCGTATGCGGCAATATTCGAGAGATATCGACAGGATTCGCCCCGCCCTGGATGAAAGAGTTCCTGGTATTAAACAAGGATGGTATTCGTATCGGGCTGGTCGCCGCAACGGCGCCCTATTCCACCTTTTACCGGATACTGGGCTGGGAGGCCAGAGATCCGGTTGAGAGTCTGAAGAAGCAGGTAGCAGCCATCCGCGGCAGCGTGGATGTTGTGATTGTAATGTCCCATTTGGGGTTACATACAGATGAGAGGCTGGCCAGGGAAGTCGATGGCATTGATGTCATCCTCGGCGGACATTCGCATCACGTGCTGGAGGCGCCCCTCATGATTGGCGGCACGGCCCTGTGCGCCGCAGGCAAGCATGGAATGCTGATGGGCAAGGTGGTTCTGGGTCGCAACGGAGATCAGGAGCCCTTTAAGGTGATCGCCGGAGAATGCCTGCCCCTGAACACTTCGATACTGGATGAAAACGTGGCAGCAGCCATAGCCGTTCATCGCCAGCGGGCGGATATCCGTCTGCAGGAAACTGTAGCGATTATAGACCAGAGCTGCTCTATTGCCTATGACAGGGAATCGGAATTTGGCAATATTATGGCCCAAGCGGTCCGTCATTTTACGGGGGCTCAGCTCGCCATAGTCAACTCGGGGCAGTTGCTTGGACCATTGCCCGAAGGCAGCATTTCGAAGAGACTTCTGCATCAGCTATGCCCTTCACCGATCAATGCGTGTACGATGAATTTACAGGGCTCGGCCATCCGTCTTGCGCTGGAGCAATCACTTTTGCCCGAATTTGCCGATAAAAAGATTATAGGCTTCGGGTTTAGGGGCGAGGTGCTGGGCAGTCTGTGTGTAGACGGGATTCAAGTCACATATGACCTGCAGCGAAATCCGTTTGACAGAATCATTGAAATCAGACTGAATGGCAGCCTGTTGTCGGATGAAGAGAGCTATAACGTGGGCACACTGGACATGTTTTCCTTTAAAATAGGGTATGAAAGCCTGGCTGCAGGGACGGAGCTGGATTATCGTTTACCGGAATTTTTAAGGGATCTGATCGGAAATGAGCTTCAGCGCCCGAATGCTCTGAAGGAAAGCATGGTTTGCCGCTGGATTGCGGTTCAACAATAAGCTACAGGACACAGTTATCATTGGTGCGGAAGAGGGTATTGCTATGCGGCTGTTAGCGGTTGATTCATTACGTCCGGGAATGAAGCTCGGCAAAAAAATATACAATGAGGACGGACTGGTTCTATTGTCGGAAGAGGTAGAGCTGAATGACCGGATGATCAAGCGACTTGGCGAGGTGGGAATTGCATATGTGTATATTCATGACCCCCAAACTGACGATATTGATATCCCTGACATGATTCAGGAGAAGACGAGGCAGAAGGCCTTGCAGGAAATCCGGAAGCAGTTCAGGGAGCTTTCCGGTTTCACTCTGCAAAAATCCGTATCTCATTTGGGAAAAGCTTTTGGCGGTATCATGGAGTCGATTCTTGAGGATATCGGCAGCAGGCAGGATACGATGATTATGCTTAATGACTTGGGCAGCACGGACCAAAATTTGTACCAGCATTCCCTAACGGTATGCCTGTACAGCCTGGTGCTTGGCAAGGCTAACGGTTATAACCGTCAGCAACTGCTGGAGCTGGGCATCGGTTCCTTGCTTCATGATATCGGTAAAACGCAGCTTTCCCCCGATATTTTACTGAAGCCGGGAAAGCTGACCCGTGAAGAGTATCTGGAGGTGCAAAAGCATGCACAGATCGGATATCAGATATTAAAAAAGGTGCCTGATATTTCTCTGCTGTCTGCAATTTGCGCTTTGCAACACCATGAACGGATCGACGGAACGGGTTATCCGAACAGGCTGCATAACGGGGAAATTCATGAATATGCCAAATGGGTTGGGCTTGCAGACTCCTATGATGCCATGACAGCGAACCGGAGCTATAGAGCACCAATGCTCCCCCATCAGGCGGTAGAAGCGCTCTATACGGGTGCAGGAACCCTGTACGAG
Organism: Paenibacillus enshidis; assembly: GCF_042136365.1. Lineage (NCBI taxonomy): Bacteria > Bacillati > Bacillota > Bacilli > Caryophanales > Paenibacillaceae > Paenibacillus > Paenibacillus enshidis. The sequence goes on from NZ_JBHHMI010000008.1 coordinate 16,637, forward strand.
CAATATATGCTGGAAAAATTCCGCGACTGTGTGGCTATTTATCCGCTTGGGCTGCCTGTCGTATTAAGCACGGGCGAAGAGGGCATCGTCGTGCGCATTGATCCCCGGATTCCGCACCGGCCCGTAATCCGGGTGTTGAAGGATCAGGACGGGCAGGAGCTGGCAGCTCCTTATGAAATCGATCTGTCTGCGGTTTTATCCGTGATCATCACGGAAGCGGGAGGTATGAAGAAGGCGGAGGAGCAGGCCGGCCTGGGATAATTCACGGCCTTGAACTGTGCAGCCGCCGCCCGCTTCGTGTTATGATAATATATAGTGATTTTTTTTATATGAAATCAGCATAACAAGAAGAAATAAGGTGGAAAACTAAATGTCAGGACTAAATGGCGCGAGCCATTCGCTTAAACCGCTATCCCCGGAGTACGATCCGTGGGACCCGATCGATTCTTTAAAGCAATTTGGCCGGCACACGCTGACCAGTGTGGAAATGACGGTTACCCATTTATGCAATATGCGTTGCGAACACTGTGCTGTCGGTGATTCGCTGGTGATGAAGGAGGAGCCCTTCTTGCCTTTATCGCTGATGCTGAAGAGGCTGGATGAGGTGGAGAACCTGCAGACAATCAGCATTACAGGGGGCGAGCCAGCCCTGATGGAGAAAACTGTTGACGAGATCATCGTCCCGCTACTGAAGTATGCGAGGGAGCGCGGAGTCCGTTCGCAAATCAACTCCAATCTTACGCTGGACATTGGCAGATACGAGAAAATGCTGCCGTACCTGGACGTGATGCACATATCGCATAACTACACGGATGCGGACAACTTTTACGAGGTGGGCTTCGCGAATACGAGCCGTCCGGCCCCAAGGGCAGCGGCGGCCCGGCTGTATGAGAAGATGATGGATAATGCCGTCAAGCTGAGCAGCATGGGCATGTTCATTTCCGCGGAATCCATGATCAATTACAGAACGCATGCAAAGCTCCCGGAAATCCATCAGCTCATTCAGGAAATGGGCTGCCGGCGGCATGAGGTACATCCGATGTATGCATCCAATTTTGCGGCATCCCTGCCGGTTCTTTCGCTGGAGGATATGCGCGCCGCGATCCATCGCCTGCTCGATCACCGCAATCCTGAGCTGTGGATGCTGTTTGGTACGCTGCCTTTCTTCGCCTGCTCCGGCAATCCACAGGATCAGGAGCTGCTGCGACGGATGCGGACTGAGCGGAACGTCACAGTACGCAACGATCCGGACGGGCGCAACAGAGTTAACGTGAATATGTTCACAGGTAATGTGTATGTAACCGATTTTGCGGATATCCCGGCCTTTGGCAATATCCATCAACAGAAGCTGGACGACATCTTCGGCAGCTGGATCAACGAGCATCCGCTCTATCAGACGGTGAACTGCCACTGTGCCGCGGCCAACTGCTGCGGCCCGAACCTGCTCGTTGCGGACATGTACTATAAATATGTTGATTTTAAAACGAAACAGGCAGTTATTTGAAGATATTAGAAAGCATAAACTTCATGGAATAATATTCCTAATATCGCAAGAAAAACTTCTGCTAAACGCGGTCTGGCTTCTGTGAATTACGTCGATAGACGTTTTTCTTATCATTGTTACCACTACAGAATATGACGGAAAGAAGGAATAAACCTTGGGCCATACCGAGTTTCATTTTGGAGAGCTGTTCATAAATCTGTTCCTGGTGCTGCTGCTTGTATTTCTGAACGGGGTATTCGTAGCCGCTGAATTCTCCCTTGTGAAAATGCGCCAATCGCGATTAGCCCAGCTGGAAAGCGAGGGGCACCGTTTGGCAGGGTATGCCATAAAGGTGAACAGCAGACTGGATTCCTATTTATCCGCTACCCAACTCGGTATTACTTTAGCCTCTCTGGGGCTCGGCTGGCTTGGCGAGCCGGCTGTGTCCGAGCTGCTGGTGGAGCCAACCATGTATCGGCTGGGAATTGCCGATGAGACACTGATTACGACGATTTCAGTCGTGATCGGCTTTTGCGTCATTACGTTTCTGCATATTGTGCTGGGTGAGCTTGCTCCCAAGTCGCTTGCAATTCAGCGGACAGAGGGCGTTGCCCTGCTGTTGTCTGCCCCGTTGCTGTTTTTTTACAAGATATTCTTCCCGGTCATTTGGGTGTTGAACGCAGCCGCCAACAGGCTGCTGCGTCTGTTCGGCATTCAGCCGGTCAGCGAGGCGGAAGCGGCGCATTCGGAAGAGGAAATCCGCATATTGATGAATCAAAGCGCATTGAGTGGTGTCATGGACAGCAATGAAATCAAGCTGATGGACAATATTTTCGATTTCTCCGATCTGTTGGCCCGTGAAGTCATGAAGCCCAGAACGGATATGGATTGCCTGTACACCAACCTTTCCTTTGAGGAAAATCTGAAGATCATCAACGAGACACGGCATACACGTTATCCGGTGGCTGTGGGGGATAAGGATCAGATTATCGGGTTTGTGCACATCGCGGATATTTTCCTGCCGGAATGCGGTGATAAGCCGGACCTGGCCGCGATCGCAAGACCGATTCTGAGCGTGCCGGAGTCAATGGAGATCAGTCAGGTACTGCGTCTGATGCAGAAAAATCATGTGCAAATGACACTTGTCATGGATGAGTATGGCGGAACGGCCGGCATACTGACCACGGAGGAAATTCTTGAGGAAATTGTGGGCGATCTGTACGATGAATTCGAGGATGAAAGACCGTCGGTGGAAATCGTCGGGGACGTGATATCGGTAGACGGCCGGCTGCTTCTGGAGGAGGTCAATGAGGTGGCGGGAACAGAGATCGAGGATGATGAAGTGGATTCGATAGGAGGCTGGCTGTACAAAGAGCTTGAAGGCAACACGCAAAAAGGGAAAGGCATTCTGCTGGATGGCTTTAAAATCGAGATTGAGGATTCGACCAAGCTGCGCATTTTAAGGGTTAAAATTCACTCTGTACCGAGGCTGGAGGATGAAACTGCAGGCGAGGCGCATTAAGTTATTAGAGGGAGTGGATCATGTCGGGGAAACAACTGATTTTCATTGCATCGGGGCTCGTTCTGCTGTACGGTACTTTTACCGTCGGGGCCCCCTTTCTGCTCGCATTTATCATCGCCATCTTTCTGGAGCCGATGGTCGGTTTTCTGATGAACAGGCTGAAAATGAGCAGGGTGATAGCATGTACGGTCAGCAGTACGGCATTCCTGGTGCTGCTGCTCGTACTGGCCTACATACTGGGGCTTCAGGTGTTTACACAGCTGGTCGAATACTGGAGAAACGCTCCCGCCTACTTCCAGTCCGCCAATGAGTTTTTACAAAATACAGTCGTGCAGGCCGAAGGCCTGTTCCAACAGCTTCCTGCGGAGACGGCAAACGGTATTGAGACCTTCATGGAAAATGTGAGCAACTACGCGATGTCGCTGGTCAATGCGCTTTCATCCGGTGTGCTCTCGTTTGCCAAGGAAATACCGAACATGTTCATCTTTTTTATTGTATTCTGTGTAGCGGTTTATCTGTTTTCCTTCAGTCTGGATACGATGCGGGCGTCGGTACTGTCTTTCTTTGAGGAAAAATCGCGTGATCAGGTAAGCGACGTGCTCGCAAGCCTCAAGAAGTCGATCTTCGGCTTCTTGCGCGCCCAGATTATTCTCTGCATCCTGACTTATGTAGAAACGCTGATCGGCCTGCTGATCCTGGGGGTTGACTACCCGCTGGCCATTGCGCTGCTGGTGATGCTCGTGGATCTCCTGCCGATCCTGGGCGTTGGTTCCGTGCTTGTGCCATGGGCCGTGTACCTGTTTATTACTGGCGATATCTTCACAGGCATCGGGCTGATCATTCTGTTCATCGCCATTACGGTGCTGCGCAGAGTCATTGAGCCAAAGGTCATCGGCGATGCGGTCGGCATCGGGGCGCTGCCCGCCCTGATCAGTTTATATGTCGGCTTCAAGCTGGTTGGCGTCGTCGGCTTCTTCATCGGTCCTCTTGTCATCATTATATATTCAGCTATGAGGAAAGCTGGCCTTTTTCAGATCAAAATCAAATTTTAAAGGACAGCTTGCTGTCCACGAAGGGTCCTCAAAAGCCGAAAGGCTGGCGGGGACTTTTTTGTTGCTTCCTGCTTTTGCTGCAAACATTTCAGTTCAGCTTTGCCCGGTGTCCGCATACGTTTGAAAAGAGAGGTCCAATAACCGGCAAGCCGTTCAGTGCACTCGGTTTCAGCTTCAAGAGAAGGAAGGAGGCATATGTTGTGAAGGACTCAAGTGTTATGCATACGATGAACACGATGCAGTTTCCGCAAGAAGGAGTGTACGCCCCATTTATCGGCCCCTTTGATCCTTGTCCGCCGATCAGGCTTAAAACGTACAGTCTTCCACCCAACCTGTTCATTCATTTTCAGCCCCCGGGTTTGCCCCAGTTCAGCCCCAGGGAGGCGCTAAGGAAGGGCACCCTATGGCCTGACTTGTACAGCTCGTATACATCGAAGATGAATGCAAAGGAGGCTGACTGAGGATGAGCGATGAAGAGCAGATCCAGCAGTCGGAACCCGGTGACAAGCAATACTATGAGCTGCTTGAGCGGCTGCAGGAGCTTGATTTTGTCCTGGTGGAGCTCAATCTGTACCTGAACACCCATCCCAATGATTTGCAGGCGATTGAACAGTACAACCAACTGACACGCGACCGCATGCAGGTGGCCCATCATTTTCAGCTGCTGTATGGGCCGCTGCAAAATTTCGGCCATGCCTACTCCAAGTATCCCTGGGAATGGAGTAAAGCGCCTTGGCCATGGCAGGTCTAAACCGGGAATCCAAAGGGAGGAGATGGTTACGTGTGGATTTATGAAAAAAAGCTGCAGTATCCCGTCCGTGTCAGCAAGTGCGATCTCCGTATGGCCAAACTGCTGCTGGAGCAGTATGGGGGAGCCGACGGAGAGCTGGCGGCAGCGCTCCGATATCTGAATCAGCGTTATACGATCCCTGACAAAGTGATTGGACTGCTGAATGACATAGGCACCGAGGAATTCGCCCATTTGGAAATGATTGCCACAATGGTCTATAAGCTGACCAAGGACGCCACGGTGGAGGATCTGCAGGAGGCCGGTCTGGATCCCCATTATGTGGCGCATGACCGGGCTCTGTTTTACGAAAATGCAGGCGGGGTTCCCTGGACAGCGGCATACATTCAAGCCAAGGGCGATCCGATAGCGGATTTATATGAGGACATTGCGGCCGAAGAGAAGGCAAGGGCTACATATCAATGGCTGATCGACATGACGGATGATGTGGATCTGCAGGATGGACTGAAATTCCTCCGTGAACGGGAGATCATCCATTCCCTTCGCTTCCGCGAGGCGGTCGAAATTCTAAAGTCAGAGAGGGAAGCGAAGAAGGTGTTTTGACGAGGAAAAAGACGCAACAAGCGCAAAACCCACCGCTAAAGGTTGATCGCCTCGGTGGGTTTTGCTGTTCAGGCAATGCGATTACTGAAAGTTACTTCTTCAGAACATCTAGAGCAGATCTTAATTTTCTGGCGAAAACAATTGGGTTTTCAACGGTTTCAAGGTGAAGGTAGATTAATCTTGGCTTTTCGAATAACCAATGGTTGTGTATGGCGGTAATTTTCAGTTTGCGTCTGCGGGCGGCATTGACAAAGCGCTGCACTTCAGATTGCAAGAGGGTAATTTCACCTGTATTCAGGGTCTTTCCGTTTTTAAGAGATTGAATGACGATTTCATGCTCGGTTTCGTAGTTTCTGCCAAGGATTTTGGCACCCAGCGTTCTCTCAACCATAATCGAGCAGCTTTTGCCGTCAGACTCCCTGTGCCACCCAGAATGGCGGCTAATCGGTCGCAAAGCGACTTGGAAATCTTCAACATGATCATCCCTCTTCAGTTTGCTATAAAGTAGAGTGCTCGAGAAGGGAGGAAGCGAGCACCGGTCTATTCATGAGCAGGCCTGCATCCCGCTGAAGAGCAAAATCCATGAAAGCCGAGAGGCCGGCATCATGGCCAGCCTTGTTCATAGGAACCGGGAGTGATCAAAACAAGTTGGCAATGGTGCGAATAATGGTTCCCGGCATGGCAATAAACCAATCCAGGGCACTCCATAATGGCTTTTGCAAAAACTCTCTGGAAGTGATTTTTGATCTCATGGACATCGTAAACCCTCCGTTTTTTTAAAGTAAAATAACTCTAATCATTAAACAGATGCTACAATATGCATAATACCCGCAAAAAGGAAAACTCCTCCAAGCATCATAGACACGATTCCTCAAAACCTTATCACGCTTAAATAAGTTTCGCTGGGTTCGGAGTCTCCTTTTACTTTCCAGCCTTCATTGATATACCATCCGATTGAGGGTTTCTGGAAGGACAGTAAACCTAATGCAATGCTGATCAGACCGAAGGATCAAGATGATTCCACTGGAAATGGACATTTTGACTCTCCCCTTTTGGTAATAACTACGGCGTGAATTGGGAATGGGTTCCATATTAAATACATAGGAGGCACCTGAAATATGAAAAAATGGATTCTGAATGAGAAGTTTGACAACGAAAACTTGAATAGCCAGCTTGAGTGGCGGTGCGAACCAAATGAGTGGTTTTTAGACAAAGCTCATTCACAGCTTGTTTTAGAAACGGATGCAGAAACGGATTTCTGGCAGCGGACCCATTACGGCTTTCAGGCAGACAATGGACATTTTCTATCTATCCAAACAAACCAGAATTTTCGAATGACAACAAAGGTGCAAGCTTTTCCCAAGTCAAAGTATGATCAAGCTGGCCTGATGATTCGCTATTTGGAGGATGTGTGGGTTAAAACTTCTTTAGAGTACATACCTGATGGCCCTAGCAAATTGGGGGCTGTAGTTACAAATCACGGATACTCGGACTGGTCAACACAAAATGTAGATTACACAGATGTTAATCTGTATTTCAGAATATCGAAGATTGCTCAGAACTGCTATGTGGATTTCTCGTGGAACGGAGAAGATTGGAACCAGATTCGCATAGCTCATATGGATATACCGGACAATGAGCCCGTTTTGGCTGGATTATATGCGTGCAGTCCTCAGGGGAAAGGACAGGTTGTTTACTTCGATTTTCTGTCGATAGAAGAAATCTCCGATGATACGAAAGAAGCTTATCTATAAAAGGTGGGATAGCGGCACGTTTGGCGTTTAGGCAAACATCCGCTATCTTTTGTCCGGATTATCGGCAATCCTCAGCTTTTAATAATTCGCTTGCGCACAAACAGAAAACATATCACAAGCATCCCCAGTGCCAGAAGGGCATACACGGAATTTGAGTAAAGGTCCATGTATCCTACGATTGTTTCCCAGGAAGCGCCAACTGCCGAGCCTATATACACAAGAGCAGTATTCCAGATCAGAGATCCGAGCGTGGTAAGGACCAAGAACGGGGGAAAGCTCATTCCTGCACTCCCGGCAGGAATAGAGATCAGACTGCGGATTAGTGGCACTAACCGGCCCAGGAATACAGCCCAAGCCCCATATTTGTCGAACCACGCATATGCTTTCCTGATGTCTTCCGGCTTTAAACGAAAAACTTTTCCATAACGCATGATAAGGGTTTCCAGCCTGTTAACAGACAGTATTTTTCCAGCACCGTAAAGACAGATAGCTCCGGCTACCGATCCGGCGGTAGCGGCAGCGATCACTCCGATTACGCTTAGCCCCGACGTAGTGGTCATAAACCCGCCAAAGGTAAGGATCACCTCTGAAGGAATGGGAGGAAACAGGTTTTCCAAAGCAATAAGCAGAAAAATGCCCAAGTAGCCATAAGCGTCCATAGTTTCAATAATCCAATGTTCCATTTCAGCACACTCCTTAGTTTCTTAAGAAAAATACTGTTTCAGTTTACGGTAAATGAGTTTGTCCACAATTCTGTACAGCATAAATAACGTGATGAAGCAAACTCCGTAAACCGCCAACACGACCTGCATAATGAACAGAATCAATGTGCCTGGGGCAATGGCTTGGTCGAGAATGAACAGCAGAAGTGCCGAGAACAGCATAAGCAAAGCGAGCCCTATCAAATAATGATGGCCATGCAATTCGAAAGGTTGGGTATGCTTGGACATTGAGAGAAACTCTTTGACTTTGAACTGATTAATTGCCTCCTTGGCCGCGTCTTCTTTTGACCTTCCTTGCTGTTCGAGATCTGCTGCAAAATCCTCCAAATAATTTTGAAGCTCCAATTTATCCTCTTTGTTGAGAGCGAGCTGGGATACGTAAGCACCGATGTTGTTTTGTTTGCGGTACAGGCTGTTCATTTGAATATGTTCTGCATAGTTCGCCACGCTCCAAATGGTCGCCAAGATGAAGGAAGCATAATACGAAACGGCCAGCCAAATTTGGTCGTCGGGACTCAAATGCTCATCGCAAAAGAATGTAACGATACAAATGATAATAGAAAGCAGCAATACCCAGGTGTATCTGATTTCTCCCAAACTAAAAACTTTCCGTGAAAGATTCACCATTTTTCTCACCTCCTAAGTTCAAATGAACCGATTTACAATCTCGGTTGTCTTCTTCCAGTCCGAAATGAATTTTGCAAGCAATCCTCGGCCATCTTCAGTTACGGTATAGTATTTACGCCGCCCGCCGTGGCTTTGATCCCCCCAATATGCAGAAATTGCCCCTTGCTTCTCCAGGCGCTTCAGAGAAAGATACAGCGTAGCCTCCTGAATTTCGAAGGCTCCTTCCGTCTGTTCTTTAATGGCTTTGGAGATTTCGTAACCGTAATTATCTTGCCTGACCAATACAGACAGAATGAGGAGATCGATGGTTCCTTTCAGCATTTCCGCATTCATTGACATTACCTCCAAACTTATTACTCAATATTATTGAGTACATAAAAATCATAAGTTATATTACTTAATAATGCAATATACTTTTTGGAAAAAGTGATCCGAGTCATTCGCTTCAATATCTTTAGCCAAGGTATGTCTTATCGAACGGTTGGCTTGCAAACCGATGCTCCAGTCGGTAAAGTGAAGTCAAAGGAGGCTGAGTTAAGGTGATGCAGGAGCCGATTAAAATTTATAACACAGCGGTCGAAGCATTTCTTGAGGTGATCGGCGGCAAATGGAAGCCTGTAATTCTTTTTCACCTGACCTTCGGCAAAAAGCGTAACGGCGAACTCATGCGGTTAATGTCTGGCGTCACACAAAAAATGCTGACTCAACAGCTCGGTGAGCTGGTAGAGGCTGGCATTGTCGCACGTATTTCGTACAACCAGGTTCCGCCCAAGGTCGAATACGAATTGACGGAATATGGCTGGAGCTTGAAAGAGCTTCTTCATCTCATGTGCAGATGGGGAGATATACATGCTGAAAGGGTGTACGGCGATAAAGTAAGTATACTTTTCACACCACCACAAGTAGAGGATAAAGAAAATACCGGCCCCTAATGATAGAGGACCGATATTGATAATTAAGGTATGATTTTGCGGCGGCGGAAATCTGCAAAGATGTCTGTAAACATTCTTTCTGTGTCCACGAATTCATGGAAACCGAAGCGGCGTGCTTTGGACCCGTCGGCAAAAAAGTCGTAATCCCATGAAAATACGAAATCACCGAAGCCCCAGGAAGAAACGTCCTGGTAGCTGTTTTTCTCCAAGTCATACTTTTCAACCATAGCATTCCACAGCATTTCCTTATCAGCCATAACCGCCTCCAGCTTCATCCGGCAGCGGCGGGGCAGTCTCAAGCTCGAAGAAGGCGGCAATCTTCGGCCAAAGCTCGTTCCAGCGGAAAAGGTCACCGTTTGTGATATTAAAGGCCTGGTTCGCGCAGCTGGGCTCGGTTGCCGCCCAGACCGTTGCGCGTGCCAGCAGCCCGGCATCCGTCATTTCCAGCAGGCTGTGATAAGCCCCCGGCTTTCCGGGAAAGCGGAGCAGCAAGCCCAGCTCTTTGGATATGGAAGCATAAACGGCAATAACCATGGCAAGGTTCATCGGATTGCCCAAAGCAAACCCGCACACGACCGACGGACGCAGTGCCGACCAGGTCCAGCTGCTTCCAGGCTGCCGTTGTTCGAGGAATTGCTGCTGGTCCACATTGAATTCAGGCGGCATATGATAGGCATCCGTTTCCCGTGCCGGTGTTTTGAATGGCCCGAGATGTGCTCCGTATACCTTGTAGCCCTGCATAAGGCTGATATGCTGCAGATTCGGGGCAATCGGTTCGACCGCGTTTACCACATTCACAAGCATGGACAGGTTCGGCTCAACCAGTTCGGCCCACGTCGGGCGATCCTGATAAGCCGCGTAGAAAATATGAGTTACTTCATCCAGAATGCTCAATTTTTCCTGTGTCTCTTGTTCATTCAGTAAATCAGCCGCTACATACCGCAGCCGACCGCTATCTTTACCGCCGCGCCGTGACACCCCGATGATATTCCAGTCAGGGAGCGTCAAGAGATAATCAATAAGATTCCGTCCAATGACACCGTTTGCCCCGACTACCAATGCAGTTTTACTGTTTTTTTCTGAGTGCTCCTGTTTCATCAATGTTTCCCTCCCAGGTTTCTTCTGCTTTGATTGTGAGACAAAGAAAGTGAACTTAAAAGTACGCACTTTAAAGTCATATAGTTACCTAAAAGTAATAATGGTCTGGGAAAGGCTTGAAAAAGAATTTTGAAAAAAAACTTAAAAAAGATACACAAGCATTCCAGAAAGTGGTATACTGAACCAGAGCAAAGAACAGGAAATATTATACGAATGCAACAGATTAAGGGGTGGTTTATTTTGCACAATACAACCACGATTCGCATGGAACTGGAACGATTCATGAAACAGGGGGATTTGAACACTTCCCGATTGGCCCAAATGGCTGGAATCAACGCGGGAACAATGAGTTCTCTCCTCCACGGACACAGGGTCATGGCTGTGACTCAATTGGACAGGATTACGGCGACTCTGGGTTTGCCTGAAGGCCATTTCTATGAGCAGTATATTGAGGAGTATCTAAACGAGGCCGAACCGAACTGGCGCAGAATCAGGCCTTTCCTCTACCGCTGCGCAGCATTGGACAAGCTGGAATGCATCCGCCGGACCGTTGGGTTGTTATTGGATAATCTGACATACTCTCCTTTGCTGTTTGAAGTTGCCGAGGACTTTTTTAAGTGTGATCAATGTGGAGCAGCAGCTATTTTGTTCGAAAGCATAGCGATGAGTGAAAAGAGTCAGCATTCCGAGCGTCTGGCCCTGTGCCAATTTCGTTTATTTACAATCCGGTTAGGTGATGACCAGGAGCTCAACAATCAGGCGGCCATCCAGTTTGAGCCATATGTTGAACGTCTGGCTGAAATAGATCAACTGGATGCATTAAAAGAACTAGCGAATACATACCGATCACTGCGCAGGTGGAATAAGGTTGAAGAAATGGCCCGGAAAATGGGGGAGAAAGCGAAGATACATTATTTTACCTTCCAGCGGGATAGAGAGGAATCACAACTACAGAGAAGGCTCAGCAGACCGCCGTTTTTTTACTTGGCCTATTCGAATTTGCTAATAGCCATTGTTTATGAGGCTCGAAGGGATTATACGCAGGCATTGAAATACGTGAAAGCCTACGCCGATTTAAATTGGGTCAAAGAAAAGGACGAGGATACGATTCATTGGATGAATTTATTCAAAGATTGGGCACATGCAAATACTTACGTATATAAACTCTTAGGAGGGGACATTAGCATACTTTCAGAGTATGTTGAATTTATTGAACCCAAAGAAGATGAGATCATCGTCTCCTTATTAAATATTATAGAAACAGCTAATCAATACGATATTAATGTGGATGATATTCTGGATCGTTTCGACGTGCAAATAAAACATTATTTGCAGCATCGTGAGGCGATTGGGGTTATATACTCAAAACAGCTTATAAATGAGCAGACTGCTCGACTATCGAACGAACTAGCTGACTACTATTTGCGTAATGGAGTGCATTCTATTGGATTTAAATGCTTGATTCGTAGTTTAGAGATATCTGCTTCAATAAAAAATAAATCCTGTATAATTAAATGCGTAGGTTTGTTTGAATGTTACAAACAGTATGTATCAAAGGAGCAGGCGACAACCTATGAAAAATTAATCATGGAGGTGTACGAGAGTGAAAAGAAAATGGGGATTGCTGCTTTTAGCATGTAGCTTCTTACTTATATTAACAAACTCTGTTCATACAATCATAAATGATTTTGTTATCAAACCGTTTGAGTCCCATGGAGGAGGTTAAAAGAGAAAAGCAGCGTAGTTCAGTACATACAAGACTAGCCTGAAAAGCTGGTCTTTTTTTATTTTAACGGGCAAACCATGGGGAAATCCTGTTGGTGCTTCAATCGTATCAAAGAGATTCTGAAAGAGGAGCCTATCGAGCTTCCCTATCTGCTCACCTGCTCAAAATATAATCAGAGAGAATTAGTTCTGAAAATACTATACCTGATTATTTCGGTTAAATGTGAACAATTTGTGAAAAAAATACAAAATGTATCGCATTTATTGGGATATGATGGTATTATTAGGATATAACAAGATTAGGAGGTATTTATATGAAAAAAACAAACAAAATAGCAAGTAGCTTGTTGGCAGGATCTATGGCTTTTATTTTAACTGCAGGTGGAAGTGCTTTTGCTAGTGATGATGTTCATGTATTACCTACTACACCTCCCGCTGCCTCTTCAGATGGAATTACCATCTTTGGCCAAGATCCTCCAAAAAGCAGTGCATCAACTCATAACCTAAGTATTAGTGATTACAATTACCAAGTTGAAAAGGTAGGTTACGAGGTATTTACAGATAAGTGGTTAACAGGTGTATCCTCCATGACAGTAAGGGTAGATAACTGGCAAGTTATCAAAGATGTAGCTGATGGGTACAACCTCTCCATTGTTGTACATAACAGTTCTGGTAATGTTGTGACTTACAAAACAATCGACCCACGAAAAATTGGAGTTGCCAAATTTACAGGGTTGTCTGCTTCCAATAAATACTATGTATCTTTTGCAGTACCAAATAACGGGAATCTTTATAAATTCAATGGGTCTATTTCTAAATAAACTCTAAATATCTTTTGAAAAGAGCTACAAACCTTTAATTTTCGGTTTGTAGCTCTTATCATTGGTTTAAGTTCAAGAGTAGACTAGTATTCTCTCGAATCTAAGAAAGTAACGAGGGATATCACAGATCCCATCTAAGTAAGATGGCCCCAAATTTAAAAAAACGAACTCAAGCTCCTTTCTTTAATTGTTGGCATATTCCTCACAATGGAATGCATTGTTTGCCGAAGTAATGGAGGATATACTGAAAGTCTACTTGGTTGCTCTACGATACGGACTGCTACGAACAAATTAAACGCACATGTCATTCTTCGCTTTACCAGACTTTCGAGCCCAAACCGATCGACGTTTAGAAAGTGGTTAGAGATTCATTACACATCAAAAAATGGATAGAAGTTGATTGAATATGGCGGAGATCGAGGGCGCGCATCCCTTTCATGCCTGAATTGGCCCAAGAACTGTTGGCATGGGAGCATACTCGAAACCAAAACCAAAAGTTATGAATAGATCAGTTTACTACGTATGGTGCAAGAATAAAATTAAAGCGTCTTTATCCATTCATGGATTGATGATGTACAAGGTATTTAGGAGGGAAGTATGTCTATCGTTTTTACGTATAAAAGGGTAAGATTCATTTTCTTGATTTATTTATTACTGATAATAAATTTTGTGATTCTTAAGTTTACGGGAAATTGGTTGGGGGTTATTTCGAGAGTTCAGGCAATCATATTACAGAGAAATATGGGATACTGGAATATCAGTCTCAACCCTTTGAGAACAATAAATGCAATTTTTGATTCTTTTCAATATGGTGGCATGGCACATGAGCTTTTCTACTTTTTTGGCAATATAGTTGCATTTTTTCCTATGGGTTTTTTGATTCCCTTTCTTAGAAAAAAGTCGTCTTTATTTAATACAATGTTGAGTTGTTTACTTATTATCTTAGTTATAGAATTTACACAATTCATAACTTGCCTGGGGTCAGCTGATATAGCTGATGTAATTTTAAATATGACAGGCTGTTTGATCGGTTATATGGGAAATCGAATTTATTATAAATTAGAGCGTACTTTTCTTGAAAATCGCTCTTTTGATAATTAACTTAAATATTCTGTGGGATTCCCCACTTTCAAGTAGTGACGCTTACGCTTAAATAAGTAAATCATCAAAATTAATGAAATTTCATTTTGCGAGGGGTTTTTAGTTGCAAAATAACTTCTGATTTGAATCCTATAGTCTTAGTAAGACAGTGACTTACCCAAAGGTAAGTACTTGTTAACAAATAGGTACGATATTAAAATCATTAAAAATGGAAGGAGGTAACTGCTATTATTGATCACGTGTATATTGTTCATGGTTATAGTGCATCCCCGGCAGATCACTGGTTTCAGTGGCTCCAAAACAAGCTGGCTTCGGACAGCATAGGTGCGGATATTTTAAAAATGCCGAGTCCGTCGAAGCCTGAGCTTGCGGATTGGACACAAGAAATTTCGCTGAATGTCCGGGATATCCATAAAGGAACTTACATCGTTGCTCATAGCTTGGGCTGCGCTGCTGTATTAAGATTTTTGGAGAAATTGGGCCCATCCGAGCAGGCGGGAGGTATTGTTCTTGTTTCCGGTTTTACTAAACCCTTGCCTAGCCTGCCCATATTGGATGAATTTACAAGAGAGCCGTTTGATTTCGACAAAATCAAAGCGGCTGTTGCCGGGACACCGATCGTTGTTGCTTCCAAAAATGATGAGATCGTCCCTGTGGAATTCAGTAAGGAGTTGGCCCGGAATATAGACGCTGACTTTCATGAGCTTGACCAAGGAGGACATTTCCTGGGCAGCGATGGTTTTACAACATTTCCGCTCGTATATGAGCTTTTAACCCGCAAATAATTACGCAGTTTATCTAACGTTCTGAGTGAAATTGGTCAGGTGCAGCAGGCATCGTATAGTTTCAGGCCAATTGGGAAAACCTCCCTAATGTCAAATTTTAATTGGAGCAGGGGGGTCCCGTGAACATATTAAGGTTAACAACTGCGAACGACTTGGAAGGTTTGGAAGGAAATAAAGTGTGGTTGCTTATCGGCATGGTGGTTGTATGGCTCATCATCTGCGTATTTATGAATCGAAAGCTGAACAAGCAGCGTAATAACAAGACCACCGGCGTCATTGGCGGCATCGGCCTGTTGCTGATTATAGGCTTCTGGGCAGTCCGTTTTTTGCGTTGACGAAGCATCCTGCGGGGTGCTTTTTCTTATGGGCCTCAGGATCATATTGGTCAGACGGGTTTCTAAAATCCATCATGGAAAAAACCTCCTTCTGTATGATTCTTACATGTAACATGATTTCTTACAGTGGTTTTTTTGTGCTCAGCAAATTGATCATGAGAAAGTAGAAGCGCTCAGCCTAAGGATCGGCTGCTGTGCTCCATGACGTTTTGGATATAAGATTGCAATACCTCAATGAACAACTTCGCTGCTTTGCCCATAAACCTGTCTGCACGATAGATGATGCAAATATCTTGACTTGGTGTGGGATTCAGCAGTGTAACGGCGGTGATCTGCTCCCTATTAAGATAGTCCACTAACAGCCGGGGGAGAATGCATGCTCCGACACCCTGTTCGACCAGGGAAAGCAGAGTTGATAGAGTAGAAGTTATAATGGGGCTGTCGAGTGTAATTCCCTTTTGCTGACAGCAGGCGTTCATAACCTTCGAAATCTGGTGCTCCGGCCCGAACATGACCATCTTCATGTGCTGTAATTGTTCAAAAGGAATGGCTTTCAATTTTGCAGCAGGGTGGTCCGACCTTACAGCCAATACAAACTCTTCATGGAACAGCGGCATAACGGATATCCGGTCATCCGGTTTGTCAGGTGCTGTGGTAACGCCGAGATCCCGAATGCCGTCAACAACCTGTTCGTATACATCCGTCGTCTCCGTGACCTTAATCGACAGCTTGGGATACGACCGATGAAAGTCGATCAGCAGAGCGTCAAATAAAAGATCTCCGTCTCCGGGCAGGATGCCGATGTCCAGTTTTCCCCCCTCGATTTGCTTCAGATCCGATATGGCCGCTTGAATATAGTCTATACGCTCGAAAATTAGCTTGCTCTGCTCCAAAAGAATCTGCCCCGCATCCGTTAAAGCAATCCGTCTCCCCATGCGGTCAAACAACGGAAATCCCAGCTCATTCTCCAAAAACTTGATTTGCTGACTGAGATTCGACTGAGTCGTACAGAGATTTTCTGCCGCTTTGGAGAAGTGCATCTCCTTGCATATGGCAGCGAAGTACTGGAGCTGTCTAAGTTCCATTCCGCCGATGCTCCTTTATCTGTTGTTTTGTTTCGCGCAAAAGCAGATCTTGCTTGCCTCCAGTATAACGAAGACTCGGATTATTTTCACTAGCTGACTATTGAGCCATTAGTAATACCGATCCATTGGATCGGAATCGTGTGATTGTTGCACATTGAGAGGACGACTACACTGGAACTAAAGACAGCAACACCAAAGAGGAGGCGTCTCTTATGAGTCAGGCAATTATCCACACAAGTAAAGTGCTCCGTCAGGTTGTCATTGGTCAGGTTCAAGCAGTTTCTGAGGAGCAGCTGGACGTGCAGCCCAAGGGCTTTAACAACACAATCCGCTGGAATGTTGGTCACATGATCTATTGGATGGATCGTTACTCCACACTTTGCTTTGATTCACGAGGGAATTCACCTGGGTATCATTTCCGGCCAGCTTATAGCAACGCAATAAGGTAAACTCAATCTTGAAAAAGGAGACCGATGTTATATGAAAGCTGCCCAAGTGTTACAACAGTATTTTCAAAATTTGCAGGATATGGACAAGGCACTCAACTATGTTCACAGAGATGCAGAGTTTATCGCGGCATTCGAGCAAGAGACGGACAGACATCATTTTTATGGGACGTATTATGGGGTAGAAGGCGTAAGGACGCTACTGTCCAAGTTTCAGAGAGACCTCGAACCCCAAGAATTTGAGATCCGCAAGATTCTTGGTGATGAAATCACAGCTTTTGCCTGGGGAAGATTTCAGCATCGGGTGCGACCGACCAATAAAATATTTGAAAGCTATTGGGCTGTCGTGTGCGAAGTGGAAGACGGCAAGATTAAGTACTTCCGGGGTTTTGAAGATACGGGTGCCCTGGAGGCTTCTTTTAGAGGGGAATCGAATTAATGCATTCACTCAAGATAAACTGGAGTTAAAAAAACGGGAATCGTTCTTATGCGGAACGACTCCCATTTTTTACTGGCTTGGCTTGAGGTTGGAGCATTGTGATTTGCAGCAGGCCCCGCACAATTCTCGGATATGTATCAGCTGATTGGACATGCCTGATTAGCCGTGCTGAAGTTCCCAAAGCTTGCTGATCCGTTCCAATTGCCCGTATGTGTATGCAACATGGCAAAGATCATGCACGACAACCCAGACGGAGGTGCGCCCTTCCGGAGGGAGATCACCCCAGCATAATACACCGCGGCTGAGATCGATCGGTTGAGGGAGCAGGTCCTTTTCAGATAAATTTTCAAGTGTACGATTTATTTTGGCACTGGTATCCGCAAGCAGCTTCTCCAACTCTTCATGTGTTCCTTGAGCGCCAAATTCATTAGCCCGGACCCGGTCCGATGCAATGCCCCCGACGACATCCCCGATCCAATATCCGGCGGAGCCAAGCAAATGATTCACCAAAACATAAGGACTGTTGTTCATCTGCGGCGGAACCCAATTCAGCGCTTCTGCGGGCAGCCGGCGAATAATTTTAAAGATGTCCTCCAGCAGGCCTGCCGCGATAACCTGCAGGTCCTTCGCCACTTCCACTGCTGCGGTTGACGGCATGTCACTCTGTTTGTTGTTCATGATTTACCTCCGGATTCCTTTTTGGAAAATAAATAAGCCGCGATTTCCTCTTCACTCCTGAACAAAAGGGGAAGGCCACCGGTGTGCATAAAGACGACCGCATCGTAAGGATCAAGTGCTCCACGCTTGGCCAAGTCAAACAGGGCGGCAAATGCCTTGCCCGTATAAACCGGATCAAGAAACAATCCTTCTGTGCTGGCTGCAAGCGATATCGCTTCTATGCATTCAGGTGTGGCTTTTCCGTAACCTTCGCCCATATATTCGTCCACAATGACAATCTCGTCTTCCTGTACGTTGGACTCGCTGCCAAGCAGGCTCAACGTTTCATTGGCAATTCGCCTCGTTTTTTCCTGTTTGATCTGTGCATTTCCGCTGATGCTGATGCCTGCGATGTCGATTGGTTTTGCAGAAAAAAGCCTTCGTCCGGCAGCCAATCCGGCATGGGTACCGCAAGTGCCTGTGGCGAGTACGACCAGCGTACGCTGTCGATGTGGGGCAGTCTCACTTAACTGCGTCACCAGTTCTTGCATGGCCAAGACATACCCCACGGAACCGAGCGCGTCGGTCCCCCCTTCCGGCACGATGTATGCTTTCTCTCCTACTTCCTTTAATTGTTCTGCTTTTTGCCGCATCACTTTGTTGATCAGATCCAGCGATGGACGGCCGTCAGCATGGGAAATAAATTCAACCTGTGCGCCCATCAGCCGGTCCAAAAATAGATTTCCGCCAAGCTCATCCCCCGGATTGCCGGATAAAATCAGGATGGGCTTTAATCCCAGCTTTAGCGCTGCAGCAGCCGTAAGATGGGCATGGTTCGATTGCACTGCGCCTGTAGTGATGACGTATGTACACTGCTCCTTCAGCGCTTGTGCGAGCTGATATTCAAGCTTGCGGATTTTGTTGCCGCCCCCGCCGATGCCCGCCATATCTTCCCTTTTGACATAAAGGGGCCGTCCAAGCCGTTTTGAGAGAACCGCGGCATGCTGAAGGGGCGTCGGCCACACTCCGAGCGCTATTCGCGGCAGGTGAATCCACGAATCTTTTACCATCGCCTCACACTCCAATATTCACTTGAAATAACCCAATAATCATAATTTAAAGGGTTATTTTAAATGAAGTTTACTTTGCTAATAACTAACCTGTCAATATATTTTTAAGGGTTATTTTGTTTGAATCGCTTTAAACGGTATAGTACAATGGGAAGAAAAAAGGAACGATCCGATGTTCAGATTTCAGTCGCAGGAATTGCCTCTCAACTTAATTAACACCGAGGAGATGAAGCGCGGGAGGCTTGTCGATTCTCTCTCCAGCGCGGACAATCTAAAGTTATGGATACAGGAGATGAACGCTAATCAACTGCTTGAGGGGTACTGCTCACATACATTGAAGGGGCTGGAAGTGACCCGGGAGTGGTTGGAGGAAGCTTTGCCTGTCATTCGGGATTTCAGAGCTATGCTGAGAAAGGGACTGGAGGAGATGGCGGATCACGGAGTTCCGGAGGCGGGCTGGGTTGAACGGCTGGAGGCGGTATTGGAGAAGGCGCCCCTCATTTTTAAATATGCCGGCTCAAGTCTAGCAGCAATCCCTCTGGAGAAAGGGCCGCTTGGCCTCATTTCGGTCATTGCTTATCAAACGTTGACTCTCTACGCGGAAGGCAAACTGCAAAGTGTCCGCCGCTGCTCCAACCCCAAGTGTATCTGGCTGTTCATGGACAGCACAGGCAAACGTAAGTGGTGTTCGATGAAAATTTGCGGCAACCGCATGAAAGCAGAGCGGCACAAGCAGTCTGTGCCAACCGAATAGTGCCCAATCAGAGCATTATACATTAACCGCTTCCGGTTTCATCCGGAGGCGTTTTTTTGTTTCTTAATTTTTCTCGAAAGCTATTGACAAAATGAACTTATTCAAATAACTTGTATTTAAGCATAATTGTTTCCTATAGGAAACTTATTGTACATAAGAAATTTTATTGTATATGTACAAAATATCATAAAGAAGGAGATCTTGAATGATGAAAAAAAAGCATACTCAGAAGCGGAAGGTGGCTTTGCTTGGCTTGACCCTGGGATTGTCGCTGATACTCTCGGCTTGTTCTTCATCTGAGGGGAAGTCAGAGGCGCGTGACCCGGGGCAACCCTTGCACGTCGTGACAACCATTGCGCAAATTTCCGAACCTGTCTCGAAGATCGGGGGTGACCGGGTGCAGGTGGAGAGTCTGATGGGGCCCGGAGTGGACCCGCATTTATACAAGCCTACGCCAGGGGATATCAAGAAGCTTGATAGCGCCGAAATGGTCCTGTACAGCGGTCTGCACCTGGAGGCCAATATGATCAAGGTGTTTGAGCAGTTAGGGAAGAACAAGCCTGTAGTCGGGATTGGGGATACCATTCCGGAGGAACAACTGTTGAAGGATACAGGGGGAGCTATCGATCCGCACGTCTGGTTTGATATTGATTTGTGGAAGCAGGCGCTTGAAGCAGCAGCGGAAGAGCTGAAGAAGGCCTCACCAGCGGATGCGGAATACTTTGAAGCGAACAAAAAGGCCTATTTTGCAGAGCTGGACCGCTTGAAACAGGAAGCAGAGGACAAAATGGCAGACATTCCTGAGGAAAAGAGAGTGCTCATCACCGCGCATGATGCCTTCGGCTATTTTGGACGCTTGCTGGATGTTAAGGTGGTGGGACTGCAGGGGCTGAGCACGGAGGATGAAGTCGGGCTGTCGGATATCGAACGTACCGTCGATCTTCTGCTGGAGCATAACGTACCTGCGGTATTTGTGGAAAGCAGCATCAACCCGGCCTCCGTCAACGCGGTCATTGAAGGCGCCAGACAGAAGGGGCTGCAGGTCTCTCTTGGCGGCGAGCTGTTCTCTGATGCCATGGGAGCGGCGGGCACGGAAGAAGGCACGTATCTCGGCATGTACCGTCACAATGTGGATACAATCCATAAAGCTTTGAGCGGAAAGGGAGATTAACATGGACAGTGTATTGAGAGTAGATCATCTGACCGCTTCATACCGTAAAAATAAAGTGCTGAACAATGTAAAGTTCAAGGTCCAGCCAGGAACCCTGACGGCGATTGTAGGACCAAACGGGGCGGGCAAATCCACTCTGCTGAAAGTCATTCTGGAGCTCCACCCCCGTTTGTCAGGAACGGTGTCATGTTTTGGTTCAACCTATGCCCACGTCAAATCAAGGATTGGGTATGTGCCGCAGCGGGGCACGGTGGACTGGGACTTTCCCACGAACGCGCTGGATGTCGTCATGATGGGGTTGTACGGCAAAATTGGCTGGCTGAAATGGCCCAAGCGCGAGCACCGGGAGCTGGCCATGTCCGCCCTGGAGGAAATGGGGCTGGGCAGTTATGCAGACCGCCAGATCAGCCAATTGTCCGGCGGGCAGCAGCAGCGGGTGTTTCTTGCACGGGCGCTCGTGCAGGATGCTGACCTGTATTTCCTGGATGAGCCGCTCGCAGGGGTGGATGCGGCCACGGAAAAGGTCATTATGGATACTCTTAACACGCTCAAAAGCAAAGGACGGACGGTCATGGTCGTTCATCATGATTTGCAGACGGTTGAGGAGTATTTCGATCATGTGCTGATGCTGAACCGGACCGTCATTGCGCATGGGCAGACAGCGGAGGTATTCAATCAAGCCAATATCACGAGAACCTATGGCGGCGTATTACGCTGGATGGGGGATAAGCTGGGATGATGATACTTTCTGCAAACACGCAATGGGTGCTCCTGAGCACGATGATGCTGGGCATGGCGGCCGGTGTTGTGGGCTGCTTTGCCTATTGGAAGAGACAAAGCCTGATGAGTGATGCGTTATCCCATGCCGCCCTGCCTGGCGTAATCGCCGGATTTGCTGTCCTGGGGACGAAAAGCCTGCCGTTCATGCTTGGCGGGGCGGCGGTAAGCGCCCTGCTTGGCGCACTGTTCATTCACTGGATCCGTACCTCAAGCCGGGTCAAGGAGGATGCGGCGATGGGCATTGTGCTGTCCGTCTTTTTTGGACTTGGCATTATGCTGCTCACGCTCGTCAACAGGATGCCGGGCGGGCAGCAAAGCGGACTGGACAGCTTTATTTTCGGCCAGTCCGCGTCTATGGTCAGGCAGGATGTATATACGATGATTGGCGTTACGCTGCTCGTTTTCATTGCCGCCCTTGTGGGCTGGAAGGAATGGAAGCTGTTTTTGTTCGATCCGCAATTTGCCGGCGGGCTTGGGCTGTCCGGCCGTCTGATGAATACGGTGTATATGGTCCTGCTGGTGCTCGTGATCGTCATCGGGATTCAGGCAGCAGGCGTCATTTTGATGGCAGCCCTGCTGATTATCCCCGGTGTAAGCGCCCGTTATTGGACCCATTCCTATGCGGCGATGCTGGGTTTAGCCGCTTTGTTCGGGGGTGGCTCAGGCATTGTGGGCACGCTGATCAGCACCCTGGGCGACGGATGGCCGACAGGGCCATTTATCGTTCTCTCAGCCACTTCCCTGTTTGTCGTTTCATTGGCATTTGGCTCACGTAGAGGGCTGCTTGTCACTTTCCTGCAGCAGCGTGCTCAAAAGATGGAATTGACGAGGCAGACGCCTGCCCGCGAGTCTGTTGAAAGGGGAGCATAATATGTCTTATACCGGATGGATACTGATGACGGCTTCTCTGGTCGGGCTGTCCTGCGGCTTTATCGGCGTGCTTCTGATCCTGCGCAGAATGGCCATGATGGCGGATGCGATCAGCCATACCGTGCTGCTGGGCATCGTGGTTGCCTACCTCGTTACGCGCGAATTAAGCGGGGTACACATGCTGATCGGTGCCGTAGCAGCCGGGCTGCTTACCTCGCTGTTTGTCCAATGGCTTCATGCGCGGGGAGTGCAGCAGGAGGCCTCCATCGGGGTTGTGTTTACAGCTTTATTCGCGATTGGTGTCGTCCTGATTGCCACACAGGTGGGCAATGCCCATCTGGATATACAGCATACGCTGATGGGGGAAATCACATTTATCCCCTGGGAGCTAATGGAGCTGCCGTGGATTGGGGAAGTGCCGGAGGCCGTATTTCTGCTTTCACTAGTCCTGATTACCATATTGGTAGCCATTCTCGCCTTCTATAAGGAGTGGAAAATAACCTCGTTTGACCCTGCGCTGGCGGCCAGCCTGGGCATTCCCGTCGTGCTGATGCATTATGTATTTATGTCGCTCGTCTCGATCACAACGGTGGCCGCATTTGATGCCGTTGGCGCCATCATGGTCGTGGCTATGCTGATTACGCCGGCCGCCGCCGCTTATTTGTGGACGGACCGTCTGCTGCTTATGATGGGGCTGAGCGGGTTGTTCGGAGTGCTGTCCGCATTTATGGGATATTATATAGCGCTGTGGCTGGACACATCGATTTCGGGCTCGATGGCGTTTTCGACCGGGATCGTTTTTATGGTCAGCTTTCTGTTCTCCCCACGCTACGGGCTTGCGGCCAGGTTGGTGCGTCCTGTGGATGTGGAGATGTGAAATTAACTACTGGTCAGGGGCTCCGGCAGATTCAGATGTTGCAAGTGTAAAATTCTTATTTATAATATAGAAACAAGGAATAATGCATATACTGCTTGATGAGAAGGATCTGAGGTTGGAACAGGCAGCTAACGCCCCATGATTTATTTTTATCGTTGTTCAAAATCATGGTTAGGAGATCCGGGAATGTCACCCCGGCTGTCCTTCTTAAAAGAATTAAAAAGGTCGTAGCTTCTATGCTACGATCTTTTTTAATTCAGATTCAGTTTCTGGTCGGTACTTTTTTATGTATCCTTTTGAATTGTAATTTGACCATTTAAACATCTCTCTCCCTTAGAACCCCATTCTTCTACTTCCTAAACGTAGTGTAACACGGGATAGAACGTACCGTCCATCGAGTGTAAAAGAGCGAGTTGCATGTGAATTCCGCATATAAGTTTCGAAAAAAATCGGTTTACTTCATATCTAATAAGAGTAACAGGTAAATTTTGGGGGGTGAGGTCTATGAAGCTATATCATTTTAGCGAGCAAAGCTCGATTGATGTATTTGTACCCAGAGTGAAGGAAAACCGAAGAAATATGTCGCCCGTCGTCTGGGCCATCGATGAGGTCCATAAATTTGCGAATGCAAAAGGCGGATTTTAAAATATTGGCGTTGAAACGGCCTGAAAGGAGCGGAATCATGGAAGACCAATGGAGAATCTCACCTTATCAAACGGAGTGGAAAGGATTGTTTGTGGAGACGGCAAGCCAATTAAGAGAGTCGCTGGGAGATGTGGCGGTGCGGAGTACGTAGGACCCACATCCATGTACGGCAAGCGGGAAGCTTGGCGGAACAAATAACCCTGGTCTTCAGGGACTATTTGCGGACACATCCGGAGGACGGCTTGAGGTATGCCCGGGAAAAGCACCGGCTCATGAAGCTTTATAAGAATGAACGCCCAAAGTATGTCGAAGGAAAAGGGCCAATAGTTTGGGATATTTTACACAGGGCCTATCTCTGGTCGCAAGCGGTCGGTTGGGCGCCTGGCAGGTCTGATATGTAAGAGATACAAAGTTGAAAGAAATTATGCCTAAATTTTTTTTAATATCAGTTCTTTTTTCATGGTTCAAAAGGAGGGATTCGGAGAAAGATGTCGAATGTAGATTTCTATCAGGAATTGAGGTGATAGAAATGAATTCTACATACAAGATATTACAGTCAGATTTGGAATTATTTGCAGCTTCTGTATCCCAAGTTAAGGTTCATGTAGTCATGCCGATGGATAATGTTCCAAGTGTAGTCGTCAACAGCGGAGGAATGATTGAAAAGTTTACACCTGAAGCCGTAAAAATAAACGGTGGATTCTACTTCAGAGACCGATTTGAATTCAGAACAGAGTTATGAGACTTTACCGCCTGCGGTAGAGTCTTTTTTTGCAGAAAACCCCAAAAAAACAGGAAGATTTTAACCAGAAAAATGACCTAAAGGGTTATCAAATCATCCTATTAATGTTACCCTAGTAGAATAAGCCTATCCATTTTTTCTCTGTTTGGGGAGAAAAGCTGCGTTTTAAGCCCAAAATCAACATTGGGCATCTGTATCTATCAAGCAGTAGGATGAGAGCAAAATTGATAGAAGGAGAAGACGACAGTCATGAAATCCAAGAAAAAAACCATTGCCCTGACCGCAGTATCCGTACTTACCGCTTCCGGAGTGATTTTCAGCCAGTCTGCATATGCGGCCCAAGCCACCAAGGCCCTTGAGGCGGTGTATAACAATATCGGCATTACATATAATGGTACTGCAATTTCTTATGATGCCGGAAGCGAGCCATTTATGATTAATGGCACAACCTATCTTCCGCTTCGCCTGGTAGGAGCGGCCCTGAATAAAAATGTAACCTGGGATGGGACCAATAAACGGGTTATTATCGCTGACAATGGGCCGGCCGGGACGGGGGATAATTCCACGCTAACGGCTTTAAACAGCCAGATTAATAGCCTGAACCAGGAGTTGACCACCACCAAAACCTCCATTTCAAGTAAGAATGCCCAAATCACGTCGCTGCAGGCAGATATTGAGAAGCTTAAAGCGCAGCAGAGCAAGACCGTCGACCTCGATGATATGGAGGAAGAGCTGAACGACCGATATGGGGACTACAAAAAAACGGATGTCGAAATCTCTCTCAAAGGGGATGAGGACGATATTACCGTCAGAATTGATGTCAATAAGTCTAAATGGAGAGATTTGACCAGCAGCGTGAAAAAGGATTTCGTTCAGGACATTGTGGACGACCTGCTGAATGAATATGAAGACGCGGATATTTCCGGCGGCATTTATGATTCTGGCAAGCTGGAATCCTTCTCTGTCAGCAGCAGCGGTAAAGTCAGCCTAAGCGGCAGCCCGGCGATGGATCTGGACGAGATGGAGGACGAGCTCAAGGATGAATATGACAGATACAAAAAAACTTCATCGCGGATCTCACTGAGTGGTGACGAAGACGATATTACTGTCAGAATCGATGTGAATAAAGACGGCTGGCGCGAGCTTTCGACCGCCACGCAGAGAAAATATCTGCAGAACATCGTTGATGATCTGCGGGCTGAATACGAAGATGCTAAAATAACGGGCAAAATCTATGATTCCTCTAAACTATCGTCCTTCACCGTCAGCAGCAGAGGAGAGGTGAATCTGAGCTCCGATGTGGATATTGAGGACATCGGGAGCCAGTTGACCAATGATTTCGGCAGTTATTATGGAGCAACTTTCAGCTTCAAGCTGGAGGGGAAAGCAGATGATTCAATAACGGTAAAAGTGTACGTAACCAAGAAGGATTGGGACAGCTTGAGTTCCTACCGCCAATCGTCGTTCAAGTCTGACCTGCGTGATGATGCGTTCAAATTTTTCCCTGATGCGAATGTGTACGGATATGTTTACAACAAGGATGACACAGGCAGCTACTTCGACCGTTTCTAAGGCAGTGCTTCTTCTTTAGTTTACACGGCTCTCCGTTTTTGCTTATGATTACAGGGGATGCTAACACTGCTATGGAATACGGAAGGATGGATAAGTGAGGATGGATACTGCAAAGCACCTGAAGAAGCCGGAAGCGATGATATTCGATATGGACGGCACCTTGTTTCAGACCGAGACACTGCTGCTGCCGGCGTACCACAAGCTGTTCAGCACGTTGCGCGCGGAAGGGCTGTTTGAAGGGGTGACCCCGCCGGAGGAGAGAATGCTGAACAGCCTTGGCATGCTGCTAAGTGATATATGGATGCGCGTGATGCCTGAAGCGAGTGACGCTGCCCGAGCGAGGGCGGATGAGCTGCTGCTGGAACTGGAAATCGAAGGCCTGCAGCATGGAAGCCACCAGCTGTATCCACAAGTCAAGGAGACGCTGGAGGCGCTGCATGACCAGGG
Source organism: Paenibacillus enshidis (assembly GCF_042136365.1). Lineage (NCBI taxonomy): Bacteria > Bacillati > Bacillota > Bacilli > Caryophanales > Paenibacillaceae > Paenibacillus > Paenibacillus enshidis. The sequence continues at coordinate 43,500 of NZ_JBHHMI010000008.1, forward strand.
AGTCCGGCTGTTTGTAGCGAGCAACGGACTTGAGGATTATGTCAGAGGGGTGGCGGCAGCACATGAGCTGGTGCCATTGTTTGAAGGCTTGTACAGCGCCGGGGAGTACAATACCCTTTCCAAGGTCCATCTGGTTGAACTGCTTCTGGAAAAACACCGCGTATCAAGCGCGTGGATGGTGGGAGACCGTTCCTCTGACGTGGAGGCCGGCAAAGAAAACGGACAGACGGTTATCGGCTGTGCCTATGCCGGCTTCGGCAGGGAAGATGAGCTGAAGGGCTCTGATGTGATCATTAACGATTTTACGGAGCTGCTTCGTCTGTACAAGGACGCGCAATGACTCTGTTTCCGGAGGAAGAGTCCCGTTTCAAGCGGGACCCTTCTTCTTTTTTCTCCCGATACCAGGTTTGAACGTTTTAATTCTTTTCCTCGGCACGTTTGCAGCCGGAGTTGAGCGATATACCCATAATGCATATTCAAGCGGCTGGACAATGGCCTTTCTGTAAGTATCCTTTTCCCCGATTCGCGCAAACACTTCCCGTGAAGGCTTGGGATTGACCTCAAGCAGATAGATCTGTCCTTCTTTATTGATCGCCAGGTCCAAAGCCAGCTCACATAGTCCGCCATAGATTGACTCAAGAAATGAAGCAATCTGAATGCCCAGCTTGCCTGCATTCTCCTCAATACGCCCTCGTAATTCTTCGTCTTTGATCCAGTGATCCAGCAGGACCTGCATGGAAACGGCCCGGCCGCCTCCATGCAGATTGGAAGTGATACTGCGCACCGGACCGATGCGCCCCGCACAGCCGGTCACCTCCCATTTACCCCGGCTGTTTTTTTGTACAAGCATTCTGTAATCATGCACCCGTCCGCTTTCCAGCTCATTAGGTATGCCTTCCTGGACTAAATATTGATCCAGATTCCAGTATCTTATCCAGGCTTGCAGCCGTGTCCGGTGGATGTGTTTGCGGGGAATGATCTGGCGTCTCATGTTCCGCCCCTGGATTATATAAAAGTTGTCATCTGTGCCGGTCTTTTCAATACGGAGAATTCCCCGCCCTCCGGTACCGTTAATAGGCTTTAAATACAACAGACGCGCTTTTTTCAGCATGGCTTCTATATCTTTATAGCTTTTGTAAAGCACGGTTTCCGGCAGGTGCTGCTTGAAGGAAGCCATGCTGGAAAGCACCTCGTAAATCGTCCACTTGTTGCGGAGCGGACGGTTCAGGTAGATCAGGCGGCTGTGCTTTAGTCTGAATTCTTTCAGCTGCTGGAATCGCCCGCCCTTTTGAATCCGGCAGCGGTCGTAGATCATATGGGGGAACTCGCGCCATTTTCGGGTCCATCTGCCTTTGAACGGCTCGTAAATATGTGCCAGCAGCAGCTTGCGTGTCGGATGGACATCCGCTGGTGTAAAGACGAAGACATCCAGGCCGAGACGGCGGCCTTCCTCAATCATTTTTTGATAAACCCGCCGGTCTTCGAACTGTTTCCTCTTGTTGAGGTAGAGTGTCATAATGCCTAAGACGGGCTGCTGCATAGCTATTCACCTGCCTTGGTACTGAATTCTACAGAGTACCATTCGTCGGGAGGATATCTTCTGACAGAAACGATGTGTATCAAGCTTGATCACCTCCCGGATTTAATCCTTTTGCTGTTCGGCCAAATAGGAGCTAAAATAAAAAATTCGTTCCAGAGATTTCTTCCGAATGTCAGGTTCATCAAACTTCATCGGCTTGGCGTTGGCCTCGAAAAACCACAGGTTGCCGGCACGGTCGATTCCGAGATCCATCGACATTTCTCCCACAATTCCGTTCGCGTTGCTTTCAATCTGCCGCGCAATTTGCAACGCCGCTCCCTGAACGCGCTGCAGGTGGGCATCGGTCATTTCCGCCCCAAAGAGGTTGGTCAGCAGTTTTTGCGGATCCTCGATGCTGCCTCCGCGTGGAACATGAGTCGTGATACTGCGGCTGCCAGCCAGCCGCGCTCCGACCCCGCTTATCCGCCAAATGCCCCTACGGTTTTTTTGGGCCAAAACTCTCAGATCGAACGGACGGTTGCGGTTGGTAGCCAGTTCAATCCCCTGCTGGACAATGTATGGGGTGCTTCCTGTTTTACGCTGAATTCGTGACCACAACCTGTTGAAATTGGATGTTTTAAAAATAGCGCTTTTGCGGTTAGTCTGAATATTCAGCCGATAGGAAGTGGGAGTTCTCCTGCTGCAATTCACCTTCATAATACCTTTTCCAGCCTTTCCACTCTCCGGCTTGAGGTAGAGGCAGGGATAGGACTGCAGCATTTTCAGGAGAACTCCCGAATTTTGCAGCCTTTTCGTGGCAGGGACCAGCCCGCGCGTTTTTCCGGAAGTTTTTAATGCCTGAAACAAAGTCCATTTATTGAAGAAGCCGGGATTGTAGAGAGTGATGTCCTTGGCCTGCTGCAGTTCCTCGATACGGCTGCGCACCCAGGGTTTATGCTCATCCAGCCGGTCGGGAATCCGGTTGTATACAACCTGGGGGCGGGGGAAGTACCCCGGCTCCCACTGTTTTGTAGATCTATTGTAGCTGTAGCCTCTCACGGAGGTTTTTCCCGGATCAAGATCTTTGACAGTAACGACATAGACCAGGTGACCCATGCGCGCTCCGGTTTCCAAAATCTCCTGGAAATTTTCCTGGTTTCCGCGGAACATCCGTTTGTTATCATGCATGGTTAGAATGGCGACAATCGGTTTATCCTGTTTCTTGGTAATCACGATTCCTCCCTCCTACGGAACTTACTGAGATAGAGACAGTGCTCAAGTATATGTTCAACGGACGACCTGCCTTCCGAACGCAGCGAAGGATGCTGGAAGATGGATCGTCCGGGCTTGGAGTTCGCTTCAAACATCCACACTTTCTCGGATTGATCAATGCCCAGATCAAAGCCGATTTCCCCGAGCAAATGGGAATGCTGGCGTTCAATCGCTTCCGCTAATAAGATGGCTGTCTTTTTGGCTTTTTCGAGCACCTCTCCGTGCCGGTCGCCGAAGGAACGGGAGAGAGCCCTCTCAGGCGTCAGAAGAGACCCCCCGTTTTTAATATGAGTGGTAACGCTGCCCCGGCCGGCCTTTTTGGCTCCGATGCCGACGACAACCCACTTGTTGGAGCCGTTCTTGTGCATGTGAAACCGGAAATCGATCGGGCAGCCGTCGATTTCAATCAGCTGGATTCCCTGCTGAACAACATATCCGCGCATGGACGATCCCAGTTTTGCATGCAGCATTCTGTATAAAGAGTTAAAAGAGGTAAACCGGAGCAGCGCATTGCTTTTATTTTTGCGGTAGCGTGCGTAAAACCCGCGCTGGGGAAGCATGGAAAGACGGTAAATTCCTTTTCCGAGACTGCCGGCGCTCGGCTTGTAGTAAACTACCTGATGCCGTTCAAGCATTTCCAGTATCATTTCCCTGCCGGGATTCACGTGATATTCCGGAATATAGCGCGCGGCTACCTGATCTCTCTCCAGTATGCGGTAAATGTCGGATTTGTTAAAGAAGCTCCAATTGAAAAACGGAATTTTCCGGCGTATAAAGCGCTCCCGCAGCAGATTGGTGGAAGCGGAGAAATCATATTTTCTGCTCGGAAGCCGATTGTATACGACATCAGGCAGAGGGACCGATTTACGGGTAAATGTCCCATTCTCTGTCAGAAAATAACCCAACACCGTCTCCGCCTGCCAGTTGATGTCCTTCGGCGTGAAAGCGAAGATGTAAAATTGTTTGCTTCCTGCCTTCAGAAGCTGCTTAATGAATCCGGTTCGTGCTCCGAAGGGACTGGCGGAGGAGCCTCGGCCATCGGACAGCACACCGATCAGAGGTCCCAGCTGCACTACTCCGTCTTCATTCTTCAGATAGATGGCTCCTGCTTTGGGAATCCTGATTGCATTGCGTACACCGGAAGTCAGGTATAAATGCCTTCCCGGTTTATTAATCCGTTTGACGGTTGCCGGAATCCGGCCTTTCCCGAGCTTGAGCTGAACCGACTTGCTTCCCGAGAGATTTAAATTTTTATACAGCGCACTGGAGATATAAACGACTCGATCGGGCTGTGCCGTGAAATGAACATTACAAGGGGTCAACCTCATTTATTTATCCTCCTATCCCGGCCGGGCATGAAACTGCGGCCATGCATGCCAGCCGGGTCAGCTTAGCTGAAAACTTGGGATGTTGTAAGTGTGCCAGTGCGGATCGCAGCCGGGACTTGCCGTTGCATTAAATGCCGTGCATAGAGAAGCGGACGGGCTACTGCAGCAGCAGCACCCGCTTGATCTCCAATCTCTGTAAAAACGGCCCGCCCCGGTTTGGAGTTAACTTCCAGAATCCACAACTGCCCCGAACGGTCAATGCCAAAATCTATGCCCAGCTCACCGAGCCGGCCGTACCGGGACTCCAATACTGGCGGTATATACATGGACAGTTGATTGATTTTCTGCAGAACACTGCTTGCTTTGTCTGCGCCAAACTGGTTATGCAAATAATCTGCAGCTTCCCGGGCCTTTCCTCCGCCATGCAGGTTGGAAGTCAGGCCTCCTGGTTCACCTTCCCGGACAGCGATCCCGGTCAGTCTCCATTGACCTTTTCCGTCCTTTTGCACGAGAGCACGGACATCGAAAGGATGACCTCGGGAACTGTGTAAATTCAACAACGGCTGAATAATATACGGCTGCTCCCGAATAAATGCGGCAATCCAGTCATATGCTTGATCAAAACTGGAGAAAGTGTGGGAAAATGGCCGGTTGTTGCGGTTACGTCCCCGAAGAGAGAGCGGGGCTTCGCCGGAATCCTCTTGATATTGCAAACAAAGCGTTCTTTTTCCCTGCATGCCGGATTGCGGTTTCAGAAACACACCCTGATATCTGGAAAGAAGATCCCGAAGGTGGTCCCTGCTGAACTGTACGGTCAGGGGCAGACAGCCGGATAGCTGAGGATCATGTCTTAGCGTAACATGAACCTGCCATTTGCCCGGGAGACTGCCGGATAGGAAGGTACATGGCCGTCCGAGTCTGGATGCCAGGCGCCGCAGCCGGGACCGGGCCGTCCTTCCTTCCCGGTAATTGCAGCAGCGGTTATAAATAATTTCCGGCAGGGAGAAGCTGCAGGTGTGCCAAGCCCCGTCACGGTGCACGAAGCCGTCGATCCGTCCGGCTTCCGGGTGAATGCCCTCTGCATTGAAGGCAGCGACATGTATACCGAGCCGTCTGCCCGTTCGGATCAGCCTACGGCAGAAGCCCGGCTCGCCAATGGGGATGGAGCTCCTGGCCGTACTGACAAGCACGCCCAGCATCGGTTTGGAAACAGCATGTAAATCCAACATACGGAGTGCCTCCTAATCGGACGATTTTCCGGAAAACGACGGACCGGATTACACAGCTTAAAAACCGGTCAAATGGCAGGAATACTCCAGCAATTTCAGAACGGAAGGGCGAATCTTCACATCCCCGAGGGCGGTGTTGTCATTTTTGGATGGCTTGGAATTGACTTCAATCAGCCAGACGCGCCCTGAATGATCGACAGCCAAATCAATACCCAATTCACCGAAGTGGGTGGGGATCGCATGGTCGATCCCTGCCGCAATTTTCAGCGCTGCCGTCTTGAGCTTCGTCTGGGCATTTGCTTTGGCGGCAGCCGAAAGGGTGGTCTTGGCAATCGCATCCTTCACGGTGCTGAGAGTCCCCCCTCTGGCCAGATTGGAAACAAAATGGCTGCCTCCGGCTATGCGCGCAACGATTGAGGTCACATTCCATGCGCCACTGCCGTTTTTTTGCACCAGGGCGCGAAAATCCACGGGGCGCGAATTATGGTGAATCAGCGTAAGCCCCTGCTGGATCTGGTAGCTGGTGGTCCGCATCTTGCCTGACAGGCTGGTATACATCTTGGTGGCGTTAGGATAGTTCTGTTTGAGCGGCGAGCCTGTGGTGGTGGTCAGCATAGTGAACGAACCGTCAGCATTTTTGTTGATGCGTATAATCCCTTTACCGAGGCTGCCGCGCACCGGTTTGACGAATACCTGGCTGTACTGCCCGCACATCCGCTTGAAAACAGCAAAGCTGTCCAGTAGATGGGATTCGGGTAAATACCGCCGCAGTAAACCGCTGCTTTTTAACGCGTCAAATACCTCGTGCTTATCGAGAAATTTTTCGTTAAACACATGGGAGCCGTAACGGGATTTTACTTCTTTCATGAATTGCTGTACGCTAGGTTTGTTCTCAAGCTTGCGGGAAGTCAGGCGGTTATTGACGACATCGGCTGTCGGAAACTCAGTCTTTTTCCAGCCATTGCTGAATACCCAGCCCTCGACCCGGCCTGGATTGCCTAAAATATGAGCGGGTGTAAAAAAGTACACATATGCGCCCTGTTTGTCGCATGCACTGGATAATTCTCGGCAAAATTGAGTTATCTTACCAAAAGGTTTGTCATATTGCTCGGGATAATCCTGGCTGATAAGGACGCTGATCAGCGGGCCCAGCCGGAGTGTCCTGTCCTTCGGCCTATATTGGATACGTACCGTACAGTCTGAGAGGATTCCCATACTGTGGGCGGTTCCGCTGCCGAGTTGTATTCCGTCATACCGTGGGACAGAGATTGCAGTTATTTCCCGGCGGAATGAGCCGAATACCAATTGAACAGAATCCCCTGTCTGAAGCTTCAACTGCTTCAGCAGTTTTTCACCAACCATAAGGACGTCATCCTGCAAGATGCCCGATCCCATAACCTGAACCGTTATTTTTTTTTTGGACATCATGGATCTCCTTCCGGGCTGCAACTTCGATGTCTGAGGGAGGCAAGGGCTGCTTTCAGTACATTGCATGTAGTTCATCATATGAGGACATATATCCCTTGGTGATTAGCCGCTATTTAAGATCTCAGAAAGTATAAGCCTCGAAGCACAAGCTTCCTGAGATCGCAAGAAAAACTTCCGCTAAAGGCGGTCGGTCTTCTGTGAAAGTACGTCGATAGGCGTTTTTCTTATAAAAAACTTGGAGGAATGCGAATCATGAATATTTATGACAAAGCCCACGATTTGGCCAAGGCACTGAAAGAAAGTACGGAGGTAGAGGAGATTACTTCCGCTATGAAGTTGATTGATGCGGATCCTGAAGCGAAGCGGATGCTGGATAATTTTCGGGAAAAGCAGATGGATATGCAACAGCGTATGATGAGCGGCGACATGCCTGATCAGGGAGAGATGGAGAAGCTGGAAAAGCTGTTTGAGGTGCTGAGCATGAATCTGAGCATTCGCAGACTCTTTGACGCGGAACAGCGCCTGAGCGTCATTATTGAAGATGTCAACAAAATTATTACAGGCAGCATGCAGCATTTGTACGGACCTTCTATTTAGGCTCGGCTGAATTCAAGATTCGATGTCGAGTCCGCTTCCTGACTTCCTTCGTGATCAAAAGATGACTTTTTGAACTACCTCTATAAGTTTGTCTCATATTTGCGCTTCCTTCCTCATAGACTAGATACATAGATTCGCAATCAGGTTCATTCTGATGGCGGGGTAAGGAAGGAGACCGGTGTGGTATGAACAATAAGTGGAAACATGGTGTCTATGTGCTGGTAGCCCTGGCGATGGTGCTCATTGCCGTTCCGCGCATTTCGTTGACCGGAGGCTTGAACCTTGTCAACGGATTCGGCATTGTCTGGGTGCTGTTTGCGCTGATGGTCATTGGCGCTAATCTTCATTTCCTGCTTGGCGTAGACGACGAGAAGCGCAAAGCGCTGGAAAGAGTCCGCAGAGCGAAGCTACAGCAGTGGCAGCTGCAACTGGACAAGGAGCGCGGAAGATGATGCGTGGGGGAGTCCCGAAAGTCCCTATTGACCTGGGGGCTCCCCTTTTGTGTGCTCTGAAGCGCTTCGAGAACGAAGCATTCCTACAATCGCTGTTGACCCTTCGGGCCAAAGGCGAACGCTCCGCTTTTCCGGAATTGCTTCGTCCTCTCCGCTGACTGCGTGCTTATTCCCACTTGAAAAATAAGGAGTTGCTGCGGCGGTCAAAAATGGACTTCCAGGGACTTCTGCATTGGGGTTAAATGGTCAAGAACAAGGTGTAGATTTTTTCCTTGTTCTTGACTTTTTTTACTTTCTTAATAGGAGAGGTAATCTCACTGAATGAAATATTACTTTAAGGCATCCCTTCCTGGTTTTACTTCTGCTGTGCGGAGTGGTTATAATAGATACAGATTAGTACAGATCGAGCGTGGGGGTGAAACAGTTGTGGAGGGTTATGATGAAACGGTAACGAAGCATGAGCAGCTTCTGCGGCATATTGAGGAGCTCAAGATCGGGTCCAAAATATCCGTGCGGAAGCTGGCCAGGGAGACTGGGGTCAGTGAAGGAACGGCTTACCGTGCCGTCAAGGAAGCGGAAAATCTGGGAATTGTCATCACGAAGGAACGGATTGGCACGGTGCGTGTGGAGAAAAGGCCGCGCGGGATGTCCGAGCAGCTGACCTTTGCCGATGTGGTCAAAATTGTGGAGGGTCATGTGCTGGGCGGAAGCGAGGGGCTGGAGCAGCCCTTGCATAAATATGTGATTGGAGCCATGCGGGAAGAAGCGATGGCTCGTTATATCGACCCGGGCAGCCTCCTTATTGTGGGCAACCGGGATAATGCGCACTTCCTGGCCCTTGAGCAGGGAGCCGGGGTATTGATCACCGGCGGCTTCGGCACGACGCGCGACGTCAAGCTGCTGGCGGATAAGCTGAACCTGCCGATCATTTCTTCACGCCACGATACATTTACAGTAGCCTCCATGATCAACAGGGCGATCTTTGACCGGCTGATCAAGAAGAAAATTATGCTCGTTGAAGATATTACCGCCCACAAGCCTAAGCTGCACACCCTGAAGGGCGGCAGCACAGCAGGGGATTTCGAACGGTTGGCCCGGTCTGCCGGTGAGCACCGGTTTGCGGTCGTGGACGAATGGAACCGCCTCGTCGGTATCGTCAGCCGTGCCGATGTGGAGGGGCTTATGCCGGAGCAGACGATTGACAAGGTGGTGATCCGTAATCCGGTTACAGTGTCTCAGCAAACCTCACTGGCTTCCGCAGCGCAGATTATGACGTGGGAGGGCATTCACTACCTGCCTGTCGTGGACCGCAGCCGCAAGCTGGTGGGTGCCGTTACAAGGCGTGAGGTGCTGGAGGCGCTACGCAGCGCGCAAAAGCAGCCGCAGCTCGGAGAGACGTTCGATCATCTGATCTGGAACGGTTTTGTCGAGGAAAGGGGAGCGAACGGAGAACTGATGTTCCGTGGCTTTATTATCCCGCAGATGGCTACGAATCTTGGAACGATCTCTGAAGGCGTGCTGATCGACATGATGACCCAGGCGGCCTATCGCACAGCCAAGGATGTGACGGGCAGTGACCATGTGCTTGACAATATAACCACATATTTTATCAGGCCTGTCCAGATTGAGGATTCGGTGCTGATCCGTCCGGCTATTCTGGAAACGAGCCGCCGCTTGTGCAGGCTTGAAATTGAAATTTTGCGGGAGAACAGTCTGGTGTGCAAAGGAGTCATGACGATGCACTCCATAGATCCGGGCTGACAGCGGTTCTGTTTCAATGGAGGGACAGGCAGGTCAGCTCCGGATATAGGGACGGACTTCAATCCAGATTTGCAGCACGTTCTCCATGATCAGCATCGTTTTGATCTGGACGGCATACTCCTTTTCACGAACTGTATAGATTTTGCGGTTCAGCAGGGTGCGCACCAAGCGGCTGTCGCTGTCAATTTCGAAAATGTCCCTGCCGCGCAGCACCTCCATATCGTCATACAGCTGCTGAATGATTTCCTTGATGTCGACAGAATCGATTTTTTCTGCGGAAGCCTGCTCGGCGGTAATTTTAATTTTTTTAATAACCGTTTGTCTGTCGCTGAGCTGCTGCAGTGTCTTGTTGTCCTCTTGCGCCTGCTGCAGCTGCAGCCGCAGGTCCTGATTCATGGCCCAGAGCTCATTGAAGCGGTTGTGCCACACCGTGTTGTAAATAATCGCTCCGAACACCATGCCGAGCACGATAAGGGCGGACGACCGGATTGCCTGTAATAATTTATTCATAAGCCACCCAGCTCAGCCGCGGCTGCTGCACACCCATTTGACTAGTTCGGTGCCCATGTGTGCGCCGAGAAAGGCAAAGATCAGATACAGAATCTGCTTGATGGCCGGAGAAAGGTTCCCGTCCAGCATATTGCTCTCAATGACCCGCATGGGATCAATGGTGCCGCCGACGGCGGCCGCCAGCGCCCATATTTTAATGCGTCCGGCAACATCCAGCATGGTTTGCGTAGGCGGCTGGAGCGAGACAACCGCCCCCATTCCGCCCAGCAAGGCACCTCCCAGTACGATCCCAAACGCAATGAAGAAATCCAGAATGGCTTTGGAGATAAATGTGCTCATTCGGCCCGTGCTCCTTTCGACTTGGCGAAGCCAGTTTGATTCAGTCCCGGGATGCACACTTGTCCGCTCAGGGCTGTACTTTATTCTATGGGCGGGCTGTTGCAGGATATGATAAAATAGTTCCATTAAACGGTTGAAAATCAGTGATAGACTTTTGCATATACAACGGGGAAAGGAAGAGAAGCGTATGAGCTCTTTTGTGCATTTGCACGTTCACAGTGAATACAGTCTGCTGGACGGCGCGGCTCGTACCCTGGACCTGGTTAAACAAGCCGCGGCAGGCGGGATGAAGGCGCTGGCCCTGACGGATCACGGGGTTATGTACGGCATCATCCCTTTTTACAAGGCCTGCATTGAACATGGCATCAAGCCGATTATCGGGTGTGAAGCCTACCTGACGGCAGGCTCCCGCAAGGAGCGCGGCAGCCGCAAGGATCAGCCCATATACCATCTGATACTGCTCGCCAAAAATATGGCGGGCTACCGTAATTTAATGAAGCTTTGCTCTATCGGGCATCTGGAAGGCTTTCATTATAAGCCACGCATAGACATGGAAAGTCTTGCTGCACATCGTGAAGGGATTATCTGCCTGAGCGCCTGCCTGGGCGGCGAGGTGCCGCAGCACTTGCTTCACGGCCGTGAGGAGGAAGCGCGGCGGGCGGCAAGACGTTACCTGGATATTTTTGGAGACGACTTTTATCTGGAGCTGCAGGATCACGGGCTGCCTGAACAGAAGCGGGTGAATATGCTTTTGGTTGCGCTTGCCCATGATATGGGCATTCCGCTTGTGGCGACCAATGATATTCACTATCTGACCCGTGAGGATGCGGAGGTTCAGGATGTGCTGATCTGCATTGGAACAGGGAAAACCGTGGAGGATGAAGGCCGCTTCCAAATTCCGACGGATCAGCTTTATTTCAAGAGCGCGGAGGAAATGGCCCGGTTGTTTCCCCACATTCCTGAAGCGCTTGAGAACACGGTGAAAATTGCACGTCAGTGCAATGTGGAGCTGGAATTCGGTAAATCGATCCTGCCGGCTTACCGTCCTCTTCCCGCGGGAATGACGCCTGCCGCCTATTTACAGCAGCTGTGCAGTGCGGGTCTGGAGAAGCGTTATGCTTCCAGCCCGCTATGGACAGACCCGGAAGGGCGGCGGGAACTGGAGGCCAGACTGGAATATGAGCTTAGCACGATCGAGAACATGGGATTCAGCGACTATTTTTTGATTGTATGGGATTTTATCGCATTTGCTCATCGGAACGGGATTGTAACCGGGCCGGGAAGGGGCTCCTCGGCAGGCAGCCTCGTTGCTTATGTGCTGGAAATCACGAATGTTGACCCCATCAAGTACAAGCTGCTGTTTGAGCGGTTTCTGAACCCTGAACGGATCACCATGCCGGACATCGATATCGATTTCAGCGACGAGCGGCGGGACGAAGTGATTGCTTACGTGGCAGAGAAATACGGACGTGAACATGTGGCCCAGATCATTACCTTCGGAACGCTTGCCGCCAGGGCCGCCGTACGCGACGTGGGTCGGGTGCTGAATGTGCCATACGGTGAAGTGGATAAAGCGGCGAAGCTGATTCCGGGGCAGCTTGGCATCCATATCAGCAGGGCGCTTGAGATCAGCCCCGAGTTGAAGGAGCAGTACGAGACAAAAACACAGACCCGCAATCTGCTGGATATGGCCATGAAGGTGGAGGGCATGCCGCGCCATGCCTCGACCCACGCTGCGGGTGTGGTCATTTCGCAATCTCCCCTGACGGATGCGGTTCCGCTGCAGGAGGGCGGGGAAGGCATTCCGCTGACCCAATACTCCATGGAAAATCTGGAATCGATCGGTCTGCTCAAGATGGACTTTCTCGGTCTGCGGACTTTGTCCATTATCGAGCGCTGTCAGCAGTGGATTCGGGAGCAGTATGGCCAGCATCCCGATTTCAGCAACATCCGTGATGATGACAGCCTTACCTATGACATGCTGGGACATGGAGATACGACAGGCGTATTCCAGCTGGAGTCGGCGGGAATGCGGCGTGTTCTTAAGGAACTGAAGCCTTCAGGCTTTGAGGATATCATTTCCGTGCTGGCGCTGTACCGACCGGGTCCGATGGAGTTTATCCCGCGGTTCATCGAGGCCAAACACGGGAAAACGGAGGTTCAATACCCGCATCCCGATCTGGAGCCGATCCTCAAGGATACGTTCGGTATTATCGTTTACCAGGAACAGATTATGCAGATCGCATCCCGGATGGCGGGCTTTTCACTGGGAGACGCCGATTTGCTGCGTAGGGCGGTGTCCAAGAAGAAGCGTGAGGTACTGGACCGGGAACGCGGACATTTTGTGCAGGGCAGTCTGAAGCAGGGATATTCGGAAGCCGAGGCAGAGGCTGTGTATGATATGATCGTCCGTTTCGCCGACTACGGTTTTCCGCGGGCCCATGCCGCCGCCTATGGTGTGCTGGCTTTCCAGACGGCATACCTGAAGGCCCATTACCCGGTGCATTTCATGTCCTCCATGCTGGCCGCTGTGATGGGCAGCCACCGCAAGGTGGCGGAATACGTTGTGGAATGCAGGCGCATGGGGATTGAGGTGCTGCCGCCGGATGTCAATGAAAGCGGAGTGCTGTTTACGCCTGTAGTCCCGAACGACCCGGACGATTCAGCGAATGAGGGTATGTCAAGACCAGGCAACATTCGCTTCGGCCTTGCAGCCATCAAGAACGTCGGGACCCAGGCAATGGAAAGCATTCTGGCGGTCCGGGCCGAGAAGCCGTTCGGAAGCCTGCTGGATTTCTGCCGCCGTGTGGATCTGCGCGTCTGCAACAAAAGGGTAATCGAATCGCTGATTCAGGCGGGCGCATTCTATTCATTGCCGGGACACCGCGCACAGCTTCTCGCCATGCTCGACGAAACGGTGGAGGCAGCCCTGAAATGGCGCAAGGAACGGGATGATCTGCAAATTCAGCTGTTTGATTTTGTGGAGACACCGAACTGGGACATCCCGTATCCGGAGGTGCTTCCATTCAGCGGAAGCCAGCAGCTGGAGCTGGAACGTGAGCTGCTGGGATTGTATTTATCCGGCCATCCGCTGGACGATTTCGAGGAAGATCTGGAAGCGGCCGCTGCCGACAGGCTGATGGAGCTTGCCGAAGCGGAGGACGAGGCGGTTGTGGTCACGGCGGGCATGGTTGTCTCGGTCAAAACGATCACGACGAAGCAGGGTAAACCCATGTCCTTTATCGAGCTGGAGGACCAGATCGAACGCTGTGAGGTTGTACTGTTTCCCGAAGTGTGGCGACGCAGCCAGCGGCTTGTGGAAAAGGGGGCTTTGCTCGCCGTGCGTGCGAAGGTTCAGCAGCAGGATGAGCATTTCAAGCTGCTTGCCGACGAAGTTGGACCGCTTGGCAGGGAGGAGCTCAAGCGGCTGCAGCGCCGGCTGCCCGGCGCTGCAGGGGCGCCGGCCGCAGGCTCCGCAAACGGTGCGGCACGAACCAATACGCGCCCACAGGCCGGTAGTGCGGCGGTCCAGACCGCGCCGTCTAGGGCTGCCGCTGCCGCTTCTGATCATAGTGCCTCTGCCCCGCGTGTATTTGTCAAAATTACTCGGCAGGCCGAGGAGGATGCAGAGCTGCTGGCGCAGCTCAAAGAGGTGCTGCAGGAGCACAGCGGCCCGCTTGAAACCATATTGTTCTACGAGAGCAGTCAGAAGCTGCTGGCACTCAGCCAGGCATACAGAATCCAGCCGTCACATGAGTTGATCGGACAACTGGAGGCGCTGCTCGGCAGGGACACGGTCCGGGTTAAATGACTCAAATTGGATGATTTTAGAACTATTTGGCTTTCTTCCGCATACACTTGAGAACATTGGCAAACTGTTTCAAAATTTTTCGCTTGCTCGCAAAGCCGAACTATTGCGGCTGCGGTGAAACGGAGGGAGTCTAATGTCACAGGTGTATGTAGAGGAGCTGCTAAAACGCAGAGGGGTCGGGATCGAATCCATTGCAGAAATTGTTTTTCATTTGCAGCATGGCTATTATCCAGATTTGACATTAGAGGAATGTGCCGAGAGCGTCAGGGCCGTCCTGCAGAAAAGGGAAGTACAGTATACGCTTTATACCGGCATCGCACTGGATGAATTGGCGGAGAAGAGGCTCTTGCCCCCGCCGCTGCAGGAGATGATGGAGGCTGACGAACCGTTGTTTGGGGTCGATGAAACCCTTGCTCTCGGCATCACCAGCGTGTACGGCATGATCGGCTTGACAAGTTTCGGATATGTGGATAAAGATAAAACAGGCATTATGAAGCTTCTGAACAACAAGGAGCAAGGCGTGCACGTATTTTTAGATGACCTTGTCGCAGGCTTGGCGGCGGCAGCCTCCGCAAGAATTGCGCACCGGAATGCAGGAGCCAGGCACTATCCAACCCCGGAGCGGAGCTGAACAATTCTATAATCGCAAGAAGAACTTCCGCTAAACGCGGTCTGTCTTCTGTGAAAGTACGCCGATGGACATTTTTCTTAATTTTTTAAATAACGGCAGAGCGCGCTTGCAGCCTGTATTGCCTATGTTTATCGGCTTTGAGGGCCTCCCTTCACCAGGGGGGTCTTTCTTGCG
This sequence comes from Paenibacillus enshidis, assembly GCF_042136365.1. Classification (NCBI taxonomy): domain Bacteria; kingdom Bacillati; phylum Bacillota; class Bacilli; order Caryophanales; family Paenibacillaceae; genus Paenibacillus; species Paenibacillus enshidis. The sequence goes on from NZ_JBHHMI010000008.1 coordinate 58,551, forward strand.
GGAAAAAAGAAAGGTATGGTATCATTGTTTCATTATACGGACTCAGAACATAATACTTGGGGGGTTAAGAGGTGTGGACGGTGATTTATATTGCGCCTACGGCCAAGCTGGCCGAGAGGATCAAGCTTAAACTGTCCGAGGAAGGCTTTCTTGTGAAGACGCGCGCGATCAGCGCTTCTAAGCAGCAGTTTGAGATACTCGTCCCTTCCGGAGAAGTCGAAGAAGTTCAGGAAGTGCTTAATTCCATTTTGCACCCCTGAGTCCGAAACGGCGGCAGTGAGCATGAGAAGAGCATGGATAACGGTGACGCCTGCAGGCGTCGGCGGCTGATATCATATCGTAATTCAGGTGCCGCATAGGCGACACGATGACCTTTATCGGTTGCGGCCGACAAATTAACGGCTGGAGAGGTGTAGTTGTGTTTAAAGATTTATTTCAGAAAAAGAGGAAATACGCGACAATTCCGTCCGATAGGGCGCTGCAGAGCGGCGACCAGGAGCCACAGGAACGGCCCAAAAGGGAGATTCCCGAAGGTTTGATGACCAAATGCGGAAAATGCGGAACAATCCAATACAGCAAAGAATTAGAGAAAAATCTGAAAGTATGTCCGAATTGCGGTTACCACATGCGGCTGAATGCGCTGGAACGGATTAAAATGACATTGGACGAGGAAGGCTTTACGGAGTTTGACGCAGACATGATCTCGGTCGATCCGCTGGGATTTCCGGGTTACAGCACCAAGCTTGAGCAGCAGACGCTGAAATCGGGGCTGCGCGAGGCAGTGGTTACCGGGCGCGGAACGATAGACGGACAGCCTGTTGTCGCCGCCGTTATGAGCTTTGATTTTTTCACTGGAAGCATGGGTTCTGTAGTAGGCGAGAAGATAACCCGTGCTATTGAGCATGCCATCGAACATAAGCTGCCGATGATCATCTTTTCGACATCCGGCGGCGCGCGGATGCAGGAGAGCATTCTGAGCCTCATGCAGATGGCCAAGACAAGTGCGGCCCTTGCCCGGCTGGACGAGCAGGGGGGACTTTATATATCTGTGATCACTGATCCGACTACCGGCGGCGTATCGGCAAGCTTCGCTACGCTTGGAGACATTAACATTGCTGAGCCGGGCGCTGTTTTCGGCTTCGCAGGCCGGATTGTCATCGAGCAGACGATTCGCCAAAAGCTTCCTGATGATTTTCAGACCTCCGAGTTTAATCTGCAGCACGGTCAGCTCGATATGGTGGTACACCGCAAGGACATGCGTGCTACACTGGCCAAGCTGTTGGAACTTCACAGCACGAAAGGGGCGAACTAGATTGGCAGGAGAATTGCCTTACGAAAAACCTCTTGTGGAGATGCGGCAAAAGATTCAGGAGCTGCAGCAGTTCGGTCAGGAGAAAGGGATCGATTTCACAGAGGAAATCAACCGGCTTGAGGAAAGGTACCGCAAGCTGGAAGAAGAGATATACAGCAACATTACCGCCGCACAGAAAATGCACCTGGCCCGGCACCAGCAGCGGCCGACTTCGCTGGACCTGATTGAACTGGTGTTCACAGACTTCATGGAACTGCATGGAGACCGCCTCTTCGGTGATGATTTGGCGGTCGTAGGTGGACTGGCCCGTCTGAACGGAACGCCGGTCACGGTTATCGGGCAGCAGCGAGGGAAGGATACGAAGGACAATATCGCCCGCTTTTTCGGCAGCCCGCATCCGGAAGGATTCCGCAAAGCGCTGCGTCTCATGCAGCAGGCGGACAAGTTCCGGCGGCCGATTATTACATTTATCGATACCAAAGGGGCATATCCCGGAAATACGGCTGAAGAGAGAGGTCAATCGGAAGCGATCGCCCGTAACCTGCGGGAAATGGCGAAGCTTTCGGTGCCTGTTATTTGTGTGGTTATTGGCGAGGGCGGAAGCGGCGGCGCACTGGCCATGGCTGTCGGTAACCGGGTTCTGATGCTGGAGCATGCCATTTATTCTGCGATTTCCCCTAACGGCGCTGCCTCGATTCTGTGGAAAGACGCCTCCAAAGCGGACCAGGCGGCCGAAGCGATGAAGATTACCGCACATGATTTGCTGGACATGGAAGTGATCGAAGGAATTATTCCTGAGCCGCAGGGCGGCGCTCACCGGGATTATGAGCAGACTGCGCAGGCGATTCAATCAGCTCTGGAAGTGCACCTGCAGCAGCTGTCGGCTATGAACGCCGAGGAGCTGAAGGAAGACCGCTACCGCAAATTCCGTAAAATCGGCGAATTTACATTTGCGCAGGTCCAAACGTCCAGTACGGTTGTGGATGAGCAATAATGGACAAACATTAATTATGACGAAATTCCTATACAAATAGAGAAAACTATAGTAGATTTAATTGTTGGAAAAAGATATAGACTGACCTTGTGAAAACGGAGGAAACCTAATATGCGCAAAACAAAGATTGTATGTACCATTGGTCCTTCCAGCGAGTCGTTGGAAAATGTAAAGAAGCTGATTATGGCCGGCATGAACGTGGCCCGTCTGAACTTCTCCCACGGTGATTTCGAGGAGCATGGCAACCGTATCAAGAACATCCGCCAAGCCAGCCAGGAGCTGAACAAAAACGTTGCTGTGCTGCTCGATACAAAGGGGCCGGAAATCCGGACCGGGAAGCTCGAAGTTGAGCCGATTGAACTGGTTCAGGACGAATACGTCACACTGACGACGGAAGAAATTCTGGGCACGAAGGAACGCATTTCCGTTACGTATCGTGACCTTCCTTCCGATGTGACGCCTGGCTCTACGATTCTGATCGACGACGGTCTGATCGGTCTCACTGTAGTTGAAGTAGCGGGAACTGAAATTAAATGCCGTATTGTCAACGGCGGTACTATCAAAAGCAAGAAAGGCTGCAACGTACCGGGAGTCAGCATTTCCCTGCCTGGAATTACGGAAAAGGATGCCGCAGATATTGTGTTCGGTATCGAACAGGGTATTGATTTTATCGCTGCTTCCTTTGTGCGCAAAGCGAGCGACGTATTGGAAATCCGCGAGCTGCTTAAGAAGCATAATGCAGGCCATATCCAGATCATTTCCAAGATCGAAAACCAGCAGGGTGTAGACAACCTGGATGAAATCCTGGAAGCGTCCGACGGACTGATGGTTGCGCGTGGTGATCTTGGGGTTGAAATTCCTGCCGAGGAAGTTCCGCTCGTACAGAAGCTTATGATTGAAAAATGTAATATTGCCGGCAAACCGGTAATCACGGCGACACAGATGCTGGATTCCATGCAGCGCAACCCGCGTCCTACCCGTGCGGAAGCAAGTGACGTGGCCAACGCGATCTTCGACGGTACGGACGCTATCATGCTGTCCGGTGAAACGGCTGCGGGTAAATATCCGGTAGAGTCGGTGCTGACGATGTCGCGCATTGCCGAGAAAGCGGAATCCGCACTAAACTACCGCCAGCTGTTCAAGAAACAAAGAACGGCGCAGGAAGTCAGCATTACGGAAGCGATCAGCCAATCGGTGTCTATCTCGGCGCTTGATCTGCATGCGAAAGCGATCATTACTTCCACCGAGTCCGGCACGACAGCCCGCATGATTTCGAAATATCGTCCGCAGGCCCCGATCATTGCCGTTACGACCGATGAGCGGACTCTCCGCCGGATGGCCCTCACTTGGGGCGTGGTGGCTGTTCAGGGAAGATCTGTGGACACAACGGATGAGCTCTTTAACAACGCTATTGAAGGCGGATTGAAAACCGGCCTTGTGAAAGAAGGAGACCTTGTTGTCATCACGGCAGGTGTTCCTCTTGGACGCTCTGGCTCCACAAACCTGATTAAAGTAACTCAGGTATAAGCGACAGGTAAATTATAGGCTGTTCCCGCTGCAGAATTTTTATTCTGCACTGAGGAGCAGCTTTTTTAATGCAGTGACGGTTTGGTTGAAGTTTTGCTGGATAAAGACAGCTTGATTCAAAATGAAGAACGGGCGGATGACCGCCAATACTGGATTCAAAAGCCGACGGCCGGAAAATTTGACGATTGCTGCAACGAATTCTGGATGACTTCGACATATGTAGTCAAAGGATTGGTGCGGAAAGAAATTTTGTTTGCCATTGACCATCTGAATGAGATCGTGCGTCCTAATTTGCTTCGAATGATGGCCTGGCACATTGGAGCAGAGCAAGGGTATTTCATTCCTCGAATCTTTATTGCCTCCAAATTTCGATGTTTCTGCCGAATCTAAAAGCATTACATTCCCATTGTTTACCCCGTCTGGCCAAGAATATAGCTCTTGAATGCTTCTTTAGACTCAGATAGCGGATGATTGCCGTGCATCATATAAATTTCATAATAAGCCGGCCGGACGCCGGGCAAGGCATGCCAGACCAGTCCTTCATGCTCATGACGGATGCCACATGCCGGAAAAAAGGAGATCATGGCCCCGGCTGACACCGCATGCTTGACCGCTTCCAGGGACCCAGTCTCCAATACGACATTTACGGAGGCCATCGAGATGCTGCTTCGCTCAAACCATGTCTTTGCATAGCTGTGCAGGAATGACGGCGGAGAAGCGATGGCGAAAGCTTCGTGCAGCAGCTCTTCTTTTAAAGATGAACTGTTCGAGCCAAGCGGATGCGAAGCGGAAGTGATGATCCCCATTTGATCCCGGAACACTGGATGGCAGGCAATTGAATCGGAGAGGAGCGGATCATGGACGAAAGCAAAATCAATCTCCCCCTCCTGAAGAAGCCGGTTGATCGTATCCGCCGGATGAATTTCAAGCAAAATATAGGTCTCCGGATTTGTTTTGGTATATTCCGTTACCCATCCGGGAACGATATAATTCCCGGGAACAACATCAGCAGCAATTCGGATTCTCTTTCCCGCCTGTCCTGCATGATCAGCCAGTGCCTGCGTGGCTGCGGACTCCAGGGAGAGGATCTGTCTGGCATAAGGAAGCAGCTTTCTTCCGGCTTCCGTAAGCAGGATTCGCCCTCTGGCAGAGTGAAACAGCGGTGTCTGCATTTCTTTCTCCATACTCTTCATATGGAAGGATACGGTTGGCTGCTTCATGTTTAATGCCTGTGCGACTTCAGTCACTTTATGATACTTGTCCATAAGTACCAGAATCTGATATTTGAGCAAATTCAAAGCTAATCCCCGCCTAAAATCAGTATAGATTTATTGTATACAAAAAATCGATAAAATCTATCGTTTTTTTATACTGTTTTTACAAAACTATGTTTTTAACCTAACATTCGAAACCTACAATGTAAAAGTAGTTGATGGACAAAAATAAAAAAACCGTCACTAATAAGGGGAGGACAATTTATCATGTTGAAAAAATGGCCGTTCGTTCTGATGACACTTACTATGGTGTTCCTGCTTGCTGCATGTGGTTCAAGCAATAATGCTGCACAAGGCGGAGAGACAGGAGGAACAAACAACGGTGGTCAGACTGCAGAGACACCAGAGACACCAGCTCTGAGCGGAAATGTCCTGGCTGTTGGTTCGACTGCGCTGCAGCCGTTGGTGGAGCAAGCTGCACAGAAGTTCATGGCTGAAGATCAATATAAAGGTATTTCCGTTCAGGTTCAAGGCGGCGGTAGCGGCACGGGTCTGACTCAGGTATCCGGCGGACAAGCGGATATCGGCAACTCCGACGTATTTGCTCAAGAGAAGCTCGAATCCGGTGCAGAAGAACTTGTTGACCACCAGGTTGCTGTTGTAGCGATGGCTGCTGTAGCTAACCCAAAAGTTGGCGTGGACAACCTGACTAAAGAACAATTGGTAAATATTTTCACCGGCAAAGTGAAGAACTGGAAAGAAGTTGGCGGTGCGGATCAGGAAATCGTGATCGTTAACCGTCCTAGCAGCTCCGGTACTCGTGCGACTTTCGAGAAATACGCTCTTGGCACAAAAACGGAAGACCTTCCGGGTTCCATCCAGCAGGATTCCTCCGGTACAGTTAAAAAACTGATTGCCGAAACACCTGGCGCCATCGGTTACCTGGCTCTGTCTTACCTGGATGACACCGTTACATCCCTGAAATATAACAGCGTTGAAGCTAATGTTGAGAATGTGGAAAAAGGCGATTATCCAGTATGGGCTTACGAGCACATGTACACTAAAGGCGAGCCCCAGCCACATGTAAAAGCTTTCCTGGATTATGTTCTGTCCGATACAGTGCAACAAGCTGATGTTGTGGATCTTGGCTACATTCCTGTAGGCGGCATGCAGGTTACTCGTGACGTTGACGGCAACGTAACGAAAAAATAATAAACACTTCATGAGCCGGACACATGTACGGTGAACAACTAGTCATCACTCGGAGAACAGAGGCGGACATGCGTCCAGCCTCTATTCTTCGGTTAAAAGGAGTTAAAGATGGAACCTATTGAAGGGAAGACTTACATGGAGCAAAGTAAAAGAACCCGTGGCATGATGAGAGAAAAGCACTACTGGGAAGAATGGACCGGCCGTATATTTACGTCGGTTTGTGTCGTTTTTTTGATTGCAGTTATTATATCGATCGTCTATTTTGTCGCTTCAAAGGGAGTGGCTACCTTTGCGTTTGACGGAGTGAGTCTGCGCGAGTTCTTCTTTGGCACAAAGTGGAGCCCGGACGGCCAACCGGCTTCATTTGGCGCTCTTCCTTTTATTACGGGATCATTTGCGGTTACTATTATGGCGGCTCTGATTGCAAGCCCTCTCGGTTTGTGTGCGGCTTTATTCATGACAGAGATCGTACCTAAGTTTGGCAAACGCATATTACAGCCGGCGATTGAGCTTTTGTCAGGCATTCCTTCCGTCGTATACGGGTTCGTCGGTTTGACTGTGCTTGTGCCCTTGCTGCGCAATATGTTTGGCGGTCAGGGTAACGGAATTCTTGCCGGCTGCCTTGTTTTGTCCCTTATGATTCTCCCTACGATTACAAGTATTATGGCAGATGCTTTGGCAGCCCTGCCCAAGGGCCTTCGTGAATCCTCATTTGCCCTTGGCGCAACCCGTTGGCAGACGATTGCCCGGGTTATCATTCCGACGACGCTGCCGGCGCTGATGACAGGCATCATCCTCGGCATGGCCAGAGCATTCGGTGAGGCCCTTGCCGTGCAAATGGTTATCGGCAACGCTCCGCACATTCCGCACTCCCTGCTGGAATCAGCCTCAACGCTGACGAGTGTGATTACGCTCAGTATGGGGAATACCGCGATGGGCTCGCTCCAAAACGATGCTTTATGGAGCATGGCGCTAGTTCTCCTGCTGATGACATTTGTATTCGTGCTGCTCGTCAGGGTGCTTGAAAGGAGAAACCGTATTTAATGAAAGCTAAATCCATAGATAAAGCCGCTACGTTTATCATTTGTTTCTTTGCCTTACTGATCGTCGCCGTGCTGATTGGTCTTATCGGTTTTATATTGTTCCGTGGTATCAGTCATATTGATTGGAATTTCTTGACCGCAGCTCCGCAAACGCTGCGTGCAGGCGGGGGCATCGGTCCTCAATTGTTCAACTCCGTATTTCTGCTTATATTGACGCTGATTATTACTATTCCCCTGGGATGGGGAGGCGGCATTTACATGGCGCAATATGCCAAGCCGGGACGTCTTACGGATTTCATCCGTCTGACGGTAGAGGTGCTTTCTTCGTTCCCGTCGATCGTGATTGGTTTGTTTGGTTTGCTGCTGATTGTAAATACGTTTAATTTTGGCTTCTCGTTATTGTCGGGTGCGCTGGCTTTGGCTGTATTTAACCTGCCGCTGATGGTACGTACGACGGAACAGGCGTTCCGGGCCGTGCCGAAGGAGCAAAAAGAGGCAGGGCTTGCTCTGGGCCTGTCCAAATGGAAAATCATCACTTCCATCATGCTGCCGGTTGCGTTGCCAAGCTTGATTACCGGCACCATTCTGGCGGCCGGCCGTATCTTTGGCGAAGCTGCGGCTCTGCTGTTCACAGCGGGTATGACCACGCCTCCGCTTGATTTCACGGATTGGAATCCGCTCAGCCCGAGATCGCCGATCAACCCGATGCGTCCTGCCGAAACGCTGGCCGTTCATATCTGGAAGGTGAACAGTGAGGGGATTGCGCCTGACTCCGCAGACATTGCTGCCGGAGCGTCAGCAGTGCTGGTGCTGCTTGTATTGGCATTCAATCTGTCGGCCCGCTGGCTTGGCAAGGTGGCATACAAAAAAATGACTGCTGCGAAGCGTATGGATTAAAAGGAGATGAACCGACACATGGCCCAGCCTTTCAGTACCGAGGATTTAAGCATATATTATGGAACCTTTGAAGCTGTCAAAAAAATCAGTATGGAATTTCCCGCCGAAACGGTCACGGCCCTGATCGGTCCGTCGGGATGCGGAAAATCGACCTTTTTGCGTTCCCTGAACCGGATGAATGATGAGATTGCAGGGGCCTATGCGACAGGCCATATCTGGATGAACGGAAAGGATCTGAACGATCCGGGTACAGATGTAATCAAGCTCCGCCAGGAGATTGGAATGGTTTGGCAGAAGCCGAATCCGTTTTATAAATCGATCTATAATAATATTGCATTCGGACCAAGATACAGGGGCATCAAGAGGAAAAAGGACCTGGATGAAATTGTGGAAACCAGCTTGCGCAAAGCTGCCCTCTGGGACGAAGTAAAAGACCGGCTGCATGGCTCGGCGCTTGCCCTGTCGGGCGGTCAGCAGCAGCGTCTCTGCATAGCCCGCGCGCTGTCGGTCAATCCGAGCATTCTGCTGCTGGATGAGCCGGCCTCTGCGCTGGATCCGGTATCCACAGGCAAGATCGAAGAACTGATTACGGAACTGAAGAAGGAACTGCGCATTGTTATCGTTACTCATAATATGCAGCAGGCAGCCCGTATTTCTGATTTCACGGCCTACTTCTATGTGGGCAATCTGATTGAGCGCGGAAAAACGAAGGATATTTTCACGAATCCGACCAATGAGCTGACCCAGGAATATATCATGGGACGTTTCGGCTAAATGACAAGGCCGCCTTTCGAGGCAGGCCTTTTTTGTTCCTGTGGCTGAAATGTGGTTTAATGGAACTAGGACATTTTATTTTAAAGTGCGAGTTCAAAAAGTCAGGTTTTCAGCACCGAGAAGGTTGGATGAAGCTAGGGACTGAGGAGCGGAGCGTACGTTTGGGTACGTGAGCACCGGAGGGCCCGGCTGAATTCAAGATTCGATGTCGAGTCCACTTCTTGATTTTCTTCGTGATCAAAAGATGACTTTTTGAACAACCTCTTAAAGAAAGAAGTCCCAGACAGGAGAGAAGCACGATATGGCCAGAGAAAGGCAGGAAGCGGGACACGGCCTGTCATCCGTTCAGATTCGCGTGCGTTATCCCGAATGCGATCAGATGGGTGTTGTGTATCACGCCAACTATTTGAATTGGTTCGAAATCGGGCGTACCGAAATGATCCGGCAATCCGGCTTCACCTACCGCAGTATGGAAGAGCAAGGATTGATGCTGCCGGTCATTGATGTAAGTCTGAAGTATCATAAACCGGCCAAATATGATGATCTGGTGAGCGTATATACACAAATTACGGAGCTGACAAGAATGCGCCTGAGCTTTGCTTACGAAGTTAGACGCATGGGGGCAGACGAACAGGAGCTACAGCAGAGTGAACTGCTCGTTACAGGCTTAACACAGCATGTATGGCTGAACGGGGATTGGAAGCCGGTCAGACTTGATAAAGCTATGCCCGAAGTGTATCAGTCGCTGCAGAAGCTGGTTGCAGATAGAAAGGAGTAAAGCATGCGCAGGCCCTACTGGCTATTACTATTATTAATTCCAGCATTGGAGCTGTATGGTTTTCTGTGGGTAAGTCAGCAAATTGGTGCAGGAAAGACGATATTATTGATTATCATGACTTCCATCATCGGATTTGCCATGCTGCAGTTTGAAGGCCGCAAGGTCATTGCCGATGCCAAGCTGCAAATGAACCAGGGGCAAATGCCGGGCAATAAAATGCTTGACGGATTATGTGTTTTCCTGGGCGGAAGCATGCTGGTTATTCCGGGATTTATCACCGATATCATCGGTTTTACTTTAATCTTCCCGCTCACGCGGCCTATTTACAGAAAGCTGCTGTACCGCTGGATGGAGAAAAAAATGAAAAACGGCAGCATTACGTTCAGGCGGTTTTGACGTAATGCCGCCGTTTTTTCCAGTATAACAGTTTTATCTGATCCTGCCGGCGAGAATGTAGTTGCGCAAATCGCGAAGCACGTTGGCACGGTTAAACGCATCCAGCACAACGAGGGAGACGGGTCCGATAATAAGCCCCAGTACACCGAACAGCTTGAGCCCGACAAACATGGCAATCAGGGTGGCAAGCGGATCGAGTCCGACACTGCTGGCCAGCACCTTGGGCTCGGAGATCTGACGTGCAATCAGTATGACGATATAAAGGATGGAAAGTCCTAGCCCAAGCGTAAAATTATCCGACATAAACGCATATATGGCCCATGGGATCATGACGATACCTACACCGAGATAAGGCAGCAGGTCAATCAGACCGATCATCAGCCCGATGGTGAAAGCGGAATCCACCCGTAAAATGATAAGACCAACAATAACGACAACTGCGGTTATGGAAATGATAATGAATTGAGCCAGCAAATATCCGGACAGGGCCTTGCGCAGATCCAGCCAAATATCGGCGACCGTCTTGCGCAGACCGACCGGAGCAAGCCCGGAAAATGTGCGGCTATGCCGTTCCCAGTTTTTGCTGATGAAAAAAGCAGCCAGCACGATGACCATGAGAACGGCCCCCATATTTGGCAGGGCGGTGAGAAAGCTCAGAATTCCGTTGAGAAAACGGGTAACCAGATCGGTGACTGCGCTGCTTACGTTTTGTGTCGTTTTATCGATATTATTGTTGATGGTCTGCTGATAATCGGGATTTTCGCGGAGGAATTCATTCATTTCAATGATAATATTTTGTATGATATCACTCTTCGTCCAGGAGACGAACAGGCTCTTGAAGTGTGCAATATGAATGTCAAACGTTTTGGTCAGTTCAATAAGCTCCTTCACGATGCGTGTGACCGCGGCGGACAGCACCAGCAGAATGGCTCCGAGATATACAAACAGCGAAAGGGTGACTGCCAGCCAGTGGGGAAGCCTGGCCTTTTTGTGAAGAAACAGAACGAGCGGATTCATCGCGTAAGCCACCAGCCACGCCAGCAGGAAGGGATACACGAGCGGAAAGAGCCAGTACACAGCAAGAAGGAACAATAGGATTCCTGTTACGACCCATAATGCCCGTAAAATACGTTTTAGTATAAGTCGGTTCACCGTTCTATTTCTCCTTTTTTTGTTAGATGTATACCTGTATGCGCCTGCCTCTGAAAATATGTCTCAAACCTAGAAAACTTTGAAAATGAAAAGGGTTTCAAAAAATGTTTATAGGACTGATAAAATATTTGAATGCGCAGGATTAGCTGATTGATGTTCACAGAACCGACAAAATCCGGTATAGTGATAAGAGATTAAAATTATTGACATATGACGTTAACATTTTTGAGGCTATCCCATGTCATCTTTACTTTTGAAACTGTTTTCATTTGCAAGTCCTTTACAAAGCTTTTAGACAAAGGAGAGATGTAATATGACAGCGACTAAAGGTCTGGAAGGAATCGTGGCTGCGACTTCTTCCATTAGCTCCATTGTAGATGGCGTTCTCACTTACCGTGGCTATAACATTGATGATCTGGCCGTTAACGCCTCTTTTGAAGAAGTAGCTTATTTGCTGTGGTTTGGCAAGCTGCCGAGTGCGTCCCAGCTTAGCGATCTGCATGCCCAACTGAGCCGCTATGCCCCGATTCCCGATGAACTCATCTCGCAAATGAAGCTGTACCCGAAAGATATGAACACTATGGCGGCGCTTCGCTCCGCCGTATCTGCACTGGCCCTGTTCGACAGTCAAGCGGACGATATGTCCCGTGAAGCCAATGAGCTTAAGGCGATTAAACTGCAGGCACAGCTGCCAACGATTGTAGCAGCGATTGCACGTCTTCGTAAGGGACTGGAACCGATTCAACCGAAAGAAGGCGCTTCCATCGCCGAGAATTTCCTGTATATGATGGACGGGGAAGAGCCTACCGTAACCGCTGTGAAGGCAATGGATCAGGCGCTGGTGCTTCATGCAGACCATGAACTGAACGCTTCCACGTTTGCCGCCCGCGTGACTGTGGCCACATTATCGGACATTTATTCCGGCATCACGTCCGCTGTGGGTGCGCTCAAAGGGCCGCTGCATGGAGGAGCCAATGAGGCAGTTGCCAAAATGCTGGACGAGATCGGTTCGCTGGACAAAGTGGAGCCGTTCATTCAGCAAAAGCTGGCTAACCGCGATAAAATTATGGGCTTCGGACACCGTGTGTATAAAAATGGCGATCCGCGTGCGAAGCATCTGCAGAAGATGTCACGCGAGCTTGGCGAGCAGAATGGAAACACGACGCTGTATGAAATGTCCGTGCGTATTGAGGAACTCGTCACTTCCCAGAAGGGTCTGAAGCCGAATGTGGATTTCTATTCCGCGTCAGTCTACACCCAACTGGGCATCGAGCGTGAACTGTTTACACCGATCTTCGCTGTCAGCCGTGTATCAGGGTGGACGGCGCATATTCTTGAACAGTATGAGGATAACCGGATTATCCGTCCTCGTGCGGAATACACAGGTCCGACAAATCAGAAATACATTTCCCCTGAACTGCGGTGACATCCGGGAAATTAATCATGTACAATAGAGATGCGAGGGGCCGGGAGGCAATGATATAAGTCACTCTTCCTGCCCCCTCTATGCTGGTTGCCCATTAGTCCGGGCAGAGGCGAACATTAACCATACAAGGAGGAACTGGAACTCATGAAATTGGAAAAGTTTGATCTCCCTACTGAAGGTGAAAAAATCACAATTGATAACGGAAAACTGCAGGTGCCAAACAATCCGGTGATTCCTTTCATCGAGGGCGACGGTACAGGACGCGATATCTGGAAAGCCTCCAAGCGCGTGCTTGACGCTGCGGTTGAGAAAGCGTACGGCGGTTCGAAGAAAATCGCATGGTATGAAGTGTTTGCTGGAGAGAAGGCATTTAATACATACGGGGAATGGCTTCCGAATGACACACTTGAAGCGATCCGCGAATACATCGTGGCGATCAAAGGCCCTCTCACAACTCCGATCGGCGGCGGTATCCGCTCGCTGAACGTTGCCCTGCGTCAGGAGTTGGACCTGTACGTCTGCCTTCGTCCTGTTCGCTATTTCGACGGTGTTCCTTCCCCGGTAAAACGCCCTGAGCTGGTGGATATGGTTATTTTCCGCGAAAATACAGAGGATATTTATGCCGGTATCGAGTACAAGGAAGGCTCCGAAGAAGTGAAAAAGGTCATTAAATTCCTCCAGGAGGAAATGGGAGTCAATAAAATCCGCTTTCCTGAAACGTCGGGCATCGGCATCAAGCCGGTTTCCTCCGAAGGCTCCAAGCGTCTGGTGCGCGCGGCTGTCGAATATGCCATCACGCATAACCGCAAGAGCGTGACGCTCGTGCATAAAGGAAATATCATGAAGTTCACCGAAGGTGCCTTCAAAAACTGGGGTTATGAAGTAGCTGAGCAGGAGTTCGGAGACAAGGTGTTTACTTGGGCCCAGTACGACGAAATCAAAGAAAAAGAAGGCACGGATGCGGCTAATGCTGCACAGCAAGCGGCTGAAGAAGCCGGCAAGATCATCATCAAGGACGCTATCGCTGATATTGCGCTACAGCAGGTGCTGACACGTCCGGCCGAGTTTGATGTGATCGCTACCCTGAACCTGAACGGTGACTACCTGTCTGATGCGCTGGCTGCACAAGTAGGCGGTATCGGTATCGCCCCTGGCGCCAATATCAACTATGTGACAGGCCATGCCATTTTCGAAGCTACACACGGAACGGCTCCGAAATATGCGGATAAGGATGTAGTGAATCCGGGTTCCGTTATTCTCTCCGGTGTTATGATGCTTGAGCATCTGGGCTGGCAGGAAGCTGCTGACCTGATTTACAAAGGTATAGAAACCGCAATCAACAATAAAACGGTTACGTATGATTTTGCCCGCCTGATGGAAGGGGCCACTCAAGTAAAATGCTCTGAGTTCGCAGACAAAGTTATCAGCCATATGTAGGAGGCGGTACTGTGGCCATTAAACGGAGAAAAATCACTGTAGTCGGAGCCGGTTTTACCGGTGCAACAACTGCATTGATGCTCGCGCAAAAAGAGCTGGGCGATATTGTTCTGGTGGACATCCCGCAGCTGGAGAACCCGACGAAGGGCAAAGTGCTGGATATGCTGGAGGCAAGCCCGGTGCAAGGGTTTGACAGCAATATTATCGGCACCTCCGATTATGCGGAGACCGCCGGTTCGGATATTGTCATTATTACCGCCGGAATTGCCCGCAAACCAGGCATGAGCCGCGATGATCTTGTCAATACGAACGCAGGCATCGTGAAATCGGTGTGCGAGAATGTGAAGACCTACTGTCCTGAGGCTATTGTCATTATCCTCAGCAACCCTGTTGACGCGATGACCTACACTGCGTATCAAACGCTCGGTTTTCCTAAAAACCGTGTCATCGGCCAATCAGGTGTGCTCGATACAGCTCGTTACTGCACATTCATCGCGCAGGAGCTTCATGTTTCGGTAGAGGATGTACGCGGCTTTGTGTTAGGAGGCCACGGTGATGATATGGTGCCGCTTGTCCGTTACTCCAGTGTCGGGGGCATTCCGATCGACACGCTCATTCCGGCTGACCGTATTGAAGCCATCGTGCAGCGGACACGTGTCGGTGGCGGAGAAATCGTCAATCTGCTGGGCAACGGCAGCGCATATTATGCGCCCGCAGCTTCCCTTGTGCAAATGACTGAAGCGATTCTGAAGGACAAGAAACGAATCATTCCGGTGATCGCCTACCTGGAAGGCGAGTACGGGTATGAAGACCTGTTCCTCGGCGTACCGGCTCTGCTGGGCGGCAGCGGCATCGAGAAAGTTTTCGAGCTTGAGCTGACCGCAGAGGAGAAGGCAGCGCTTGATCAATCGGCCGAATCTGTCCGCAGTGTCGTTAAAGTAATCTCGGTATAATTGTTGATATCGTTTTAAGCCGGGAATCCTCTCTACATGGGAGGATTCTTTTTTTCGGATTGAGATTCTTGCTTTCTTCCCGGTATAATAGTATACGTTTGAGGTTCATGAATCGTAAGACTCTACATACCACGAAATGATTACAAAATATAGGGAGGTTATTTCATGAGGGTTATCTATTTGCTGCATATCATTGGAGCTCTGGCTATGGGCTTTTATCTCATTCTGCCTTTCTTGGTCGGAAAGCTTAATAACATGTCGGCTCCCGCGCAGGAAGGAGTAGTCAGCGCAATTCGGACGCTGAACCGGTTTGCGCAGTATGCGCTCATTATCCAACTGCTGACTGGCGGATATATGCTGACCGGCGAAGACTACTCTATTGCGTGGATGGTGATCGTTTTCTTGCTGCTTCTCATTATTGCGGGGCTGGGCGGCATGATGGGCAAACCGTTGCGCCTTGCAATCGAGGGAATCAGCAAAGGCAGCGATATATCCACTCAGAGGGCCAAGCTCAGAACATTTAGTGTTCTGCTGGCGGTCTGCATGCTGCTGATGCTGTTTTTCATGGTATACCGCCGGATTATTTAATGTATTGGCAAAATTTGAGCGAGTATCGGTGCAGGGTTGGTTTGCATCGACACTCGCTCTTTTTCTTTTTCATCAACAGCGATTGTAGGAATGCTTCGTTCTTGGAGCGTCTCGGAACAGCATAAAAGTGGAAGCTCCAGACCAACGTGTTTAAGTCCGGCCGAAGTGTGGTAAAAGTACAGTGCCGGGCAGAGTTAATACACAGAGTTATGTACATCCTATGGGAAGATTCCATCATTCTGACTTTACGAAAGGAGAATGAATCATGTCCAAACAGCAAAGCAATCAGCAAACCCTGCCGCCACAGCACCAGAACCAGCGTCCGGGGATTGAATCCAAAATGACGCCGCAGCCGGAGTTCGAGACGCCGGCTTACAAGCCGGCGGGCAAATTGACGGGCAAGGTGGCACTTATAACAGGCGGTGACAGCGGGATCGGCCGCGCTGTTGCCGTAACCTATGCGAAGGAGGGCGCAGATGTAGCCATCGTCTACCTGAGCGAGCATAGTGACGCGGAGGAAACGAAGCGTCAGGTTGAGCAGGAGGGGCGGAAATGCGTGCTAATTGCCGGTGATATTGGAGACGAGAAATTTGCCAAGAAGGCTGTGCAACAAACGGTGGAGAATCTGGGCAAATTGGATATTCTGGTGAACAACGCTGCCGAACAGCATCCACAGCAGTCCATTGAAGACATTACTGCCGAGCAATTGGAGCGGACATTTCGCACCAACATCTTCGGAATGTTCTTCTTGACCAAAGCGGCCATGCCTCTGCTGAAGCAGGGCAGTACGATCATCAATACAACATCAATTACAGCGTACAAAGGCAACCCGCAGCTGCTTGATTACTCTTCGACCAAAGGGGCTATTACTGCCTTTACCCGCTCGTTGTCCATGAATTTAGTGGAAAAGGGCATCCGTGTAAATGCTGTTGCACCGGGACCAATCTGGACTCCGCTGATTCCGTCCACTTTTGATGAGAAGCAAGTAAGCCAGTTTGGCGCTACCCAGCCGATGAAGCGTCCCGGACAGCCCGAAGAGCTGGCTCCGGCGTATGTATACCTGGCATCCTCGGACTCCTCCTATGTCAGCGGTCAAGTCATCCATGTCAATGGCGGTGAAGTCGTAAACGGTTGATGAAAAGGGTCAGACTGCCAACCATTGTTGATGTGAACTCTAAATTTAAGGACCGTTTTTCAGGCCATCCGGCTGAGGGACGGTCCTTCCTTGTGTCTGATTACACATGACAAATCAAATTTAACACTCCGTTAACAGTTGCGGTATGGAAGGCAGATCGCTGATACAGTAAAATAAGCTTTACAATACGCACATAGCATACTGCTGAGGGAGAGCTTATGAAATCATTCCGTTTTCGACTGACCGCCATTATTTTGACGCTGATCGGAATATCCGTGATTGCGGCAGGACTGACGATGGGGCAGATTTTCAAAGAATCGCATATCAAGGCATTGGAGGAAAATATGGCCCGGGAAATAAATCTCCTGCGCAGCACCTTTGAATTTCACAGCACAAGCAGTGAGCCGGCCGCTGATTACACAGCTTATTATACGGAGAAAGCGAGGGAACTGGCTGGGCTGATCAATTCCCGTATAACTTTCATCAATAAGGATGGAACAGTTATAGGCGACTCGGAGATGGATATCGGCAAGATGGACAACCATGCGCTGCGGGATGAAATACGTCTGGCAGAAGAAAAAGGTAGCGGGAGCGCGATTCGTTACAGCGATACACTGAAGCAGAATATGCTGTATGTGGCGGAACCAGTCAGCACGGACAGCGGTTTTGACGGATTTATCCGCGTCTCGATGAGTTTGCAGGCTATCGACGAAGGCATGCAGCGTGCCTGGATAGCCATGATTATCGGTTTGCTGTTGTTGTTCCTCGCTGCTTCTCTGGTCAGCTACCGTGTCGCCGGCAATCTGACTTCTCCATTGGAGCATATTACGAAGGTAGCGAATCGCATTTCAAAGCTTGATTATGATGCCAGGGTGGAATTGAAGCGCAATGATGAAGTAGGACAACTGGCGGCAGCGATTAACGGGATGGCGGACAGCCTGCAAATGCAGATGAAAACGATCCGGGATAACGAGGATTTGCTGCAGCGGGTGATGAGCAACATGACAGGTGGTATTCTGATGATTGATGCGCAAGGCAAAATTGCGCTGGTAAACCGCGAGACAGAGCGAATGCTCGGAATCAGCAGCAGCCGGGTAACCGGCAGGGCCTATCATGAGCTGAAGCAGCATTACGGGCTGACCAAGCTGGTGGAGCACAGTATTCAAAACCGGGAACGCATGCATGAGGAAGTCAGTGTATTCAACCCGGGGGAACGGCTCATTCTGCTCGACGGTGTGCCGATGCAGGATGAAGCCAGCTACCGCGGCATGCTCTTTCTGCTGCAGGATGTGACCGCGATCCGCAGACTGGAGAACATGCGCAGCGAGTTTGTAGCCAACGTATCGCACGAACTGAAAACACCGATTGCGGCGGTGAAAGGCTTTGCCGAAACATTGCTGGGTGGCGGAGTGAAGGATGAAGAGACAGCCCGCTCGTTTTTGCAGATCATTTATGATGAAAGTGAACGGCTCAACCGCTTGATCAGCGATATTCTGGACCTCTCCAAAATCGAATCCAAACGTTCTCCGCTGGAGTGCGAGCCTGTTCATTTGTCCTCATTCTTCGATATGATCAATGGCACGCTGGCCAAGGTGGCGGAGAAGAAGCATATCAGCCTGCAGGTGGAAGTGCCTGAGGAACTATTTATAGAAGCGGATGAGGATAAATTAAGGCAAATATTCCTGAATTTGATTTCAAATGGGGTAAATTACACCCATGAAGGCGGAATTGTGAAGCTGAAGGTCAAAGAGCTTTCACAGGATAGTGAACCCGAAAAAGTGGTGTTTACCGTCAGTGATACCGGCATCGGCATTCCAAAGAAGGATTTGCCGCGCATCTTTGAAAGATTTTATCGTGTGGATAAAGGAAGATCCCGCAGTTCGGGCGGAACCGGACTGGGTCTGTCGATCGTCAAGCATCTGGTTGAGCTGCATCACGGAAGCGTCACGGTCGACAGTGAGCTTGGGCTTGGCACGACATTTACGGTCGAATTGCCACTGCTGCAGCAGGTGGAGGAGCAGCAAGAATGATTTTTTTACACCCCGTTAACAATGCCGTGATAAAATAAATTCGAGTCAGACATACATGTGTTATTACATTAAGAAAGAATGTAACGGGAGATGGGGGATAGAATCATGGCACAACGTCTTTTGGTTATAGAAGACGAGCCTACATTGGCCAGGCTGCTTACTTACAATTTGACACAGGAAGGTTACGAGGTGGAGACGGAGGACCATGGAACCGCCGGATTTGAGAAAGCCTCGAGAGAATTTTTTGATTTAATCCTGCTGGATCTGATGCTGCCTGGCATGAACGGCCTCGATATTCTGAACAAGCTTCGCACCCAGGGAGTGACCACACCGATCATTATCCTGACCGCCAAAAATGGAGAAGCTGAAGTGGTGCAGGGGCTGAAATCCGGGGCGGATGATTATATTACCAAGCCTTTTGGTGTATCCGAGCTGCTGGCCCGTGTGGACGCCGTGCTGCGCCGTTCGATGAGCGGGGATGAAGGCGTGCTGCCTGATCAAAGTGACGCTTCCAGAATCGTGCTCGGGGAGCTGGAGATTTACCCCGAAAAATATGAGGTGATTCTGGGCGGACAGTCCATCAATCTCAGACCGAAGGAATTCGAGGTGCTCTTGTACCTGTCAAGAAAACCCGGTGTTGTGCTTACGAGAGATGATCTGATGAACGCGGTGTGGGGCTTTGACTATATCGGCGGACAGCGGACGGTGGATGTTCATGTCAGCTCTTTACGCAAGAAGTTAGAGCTGGAGCCCGAATCGGTGCATATCGACTCCATACGCGGTGTCGGCTATAAATTGGTTGTGAATAGAAAAAGAAGTCCCCAACATTTAGTATAAAAGGTTGGGGATTTTTTCTGCGGATAGGTACCAGGTTGGATTTTTGACGGAAGTATTGCAATCGTTTTACAAACAGTTAACACAATAGTCCCTTTCCGTTTACCAAATACGTTTATGATGGTTCTATCGACCTATAAGATGAGCTGATCATAATAGTATTTAGCTGCAAAGGGGACTTTAATGATGATCATGGCACCAGAGCTGGAAACGACACAGAGGATAGAGACGATACAGACGGATGACTTTTCGGACGGTGATCATACCGGCCAGGCTGAAGAGAACGGCCATGCGGGTAAGCTGATCGAATATACGGCCTGCCGTTCTGTTCCCGTGATCGGAATGGAAGTTTCCTGCTTGGCTTTGCTGGACATACTTAGAGAGAATCCGGCGGCTCCCTGTGTTGTTCTTGTTCGCAATGAAGAGGAAATTGCAGGGGTCATTATGCGTGAAGCGTTCAACCGCCATTTGGCGGGCAGATTTGCCGCCGAGTTGTATTATGACAAACCTGCGGCCATGTTCGCCGATCCGGATGCACTGATCGTTGACGCAGCCGATCCTGCTGCGGAGGTGTTGAACAAAGCGCTGCTCAGGCCTGATGCAAAGTTTTATGACTGTGTAGCCGTGATGGACGAAGGCTGTCTTCTCGGCATTTTAACCTTGCGGGATTTGATGGAGCTGTCCAGAAGACTGCAGAAGGAAGCGGACGAAAGAAGCGGAATGGCCGTGGTGAAGAGCTCCGACGGTGTCGCCAGAATCGGAGATAATGCGCTGCAGATGGCGCGGGAGGCCGCTGAAAGCGCAGAGGCGACGCGGGAAATGAGCGGGCTGGCCGAAACGGGCAGAAGGCGTCTTGAGGAGGTTATCTCTTCCTATCAAATGATTGCGGAACAAATGAGGCTGCAATTTGAGCAGACAGGCGTGCTGGAACGGCACATCCATTCCATTTCCGGCATGGCCTCTTCCATCCGCAGCCTTGCGGATCAGAGCAGTCTGCTTGCCATCAATGCGTCGATTGAAGCGGCTCATGCCGGCGAGCATGGAAAGGGATTTCAGATTGTGGCGGGGGAAGTCCGCAAGCTCGCTCAGCAGACCCGCCAATTTTCAGAGGATATTGCCTTACTTCTGGGTGAAATCGGTTCGCTGATTGGAGAGAACGTGTCCCTCACACAGTATGGCCTGCGGGAAATTGAACTGGGAGCCGAGCACATTGATGCAGGCAGTGAAGCCTTCTCCAGGCTGATGGCTAATATGGAGAACGTCAGCCGCCGCAACCAGGGGCTGTCGCGTATGGCCGAAGATGCTGCTGCGGCAGCTTCACGCGTTTCCGATGAACTGGGGGCCATGCTCTCACAGCCATGATGCGAAACGGTGAATGGTTTAATATTTTACATTGCGTTAACAAATACAAAGGATTTCATTTACATAGATCGTTTATAATTGCTCATATTGCCTGTGGACAGATACAGGAACTGTACAGGTACGGAAATCCATATCTGTAAGTGAAGGAGATCAAATCCCATGACAGAAACCGCGATTAAGCTAAATGAGACTGTAATACGGATAGAAAATTTGAATTTGTATTATGAATCATTTCATGCGCTCAAAAATATAAATCTTGATATCCCCGACAAAACGGTAACCGCATTTATCGGTCCATCAGGCTGCGGGAAATCCACGCTGCTGCGGACGCTGAACCGGATGAATGATATGATTCCCGGCACCAGGGTGGAGGGGAAAGTGCAATTAGGCGATTTGGACATTTACGACAGCGGCATGGAGGTAGAGGAACTCCGTAAACGGGTCGGCATGGTGTTCCAGCAGCCGAATCCTTTTCCCAAATCCATTTATGACAATGTGGCCTATGGACCGAGATTGCATGGCATCCGCGACAAGGCGCGGCTGGACGAGCTGGTTGAGCAGAGCCTGCGCCATGCCGCCCTGTGGGATGAAGTGAAGGATTTCGTGAGACGTTCTGCGCTCAGCCTGTCCGGCGGGCAGCAGCAGCGTCTGTGCATTGCGAGGGCGCTCGCGGTGCAACCGGATATTTTGCTGATGGACGAGGCGACCTCCGCGCTTGATCCGATTTCCACAGCCAAGATTGAGGAGCTTGTTCAGGAGCTGAAAGACCGGTATACCATTGTGATGGTAACGCACAATATGCATCAGGCGGCCCGCGTTTCCGGCAAAACGGTATTCTTCCTGAATGGCGAAGTGATTGAGGCTGAGCCTACCGAAACCTTGTTTTCCACACCTCAGGATTCTCGTACAGAAGACTACATTTCCGGCCGGTTCGGCTGAGCGAAGCACAGAGGGAGGGCATCTGCAGATGATCCGCAGAAAAGAATTTGACGAAGGGCTTGAGGAACTCCGCGAACAGCTGCGCCAGATGGGGCAGCATGTATCCGAGGCGCTCGACCACGCAATCACCAGTCTGAAGACCCATGATACGGAGCTTGCCCAGGAAATCATCAAGAATGACGCTGCTCTAAACCAGATGGAGGAGAACATTCTGGATATGGGGTCAAGCCTCATCATTAAGCAGCAGCCGGTGGCAAAGGATTTAAGACGAATCATCGTCGCATTCAAAATTTCAACCGATTTGGAGCGGATGGGGGATCTGGCGTCAGATGTGGCCAAGGTTACCCTGCGGATGGAAGGACAGGAGCTGATCAAGCCTCTGGTTGACATCCCGCAGATGGCTGAAATCGTCAAGGATATGATTGATGATGCCATTACCTCCTATCTGGACGAAAATACAGATTTGGCCTACAAAATGGCTCAACAGGATGACAAGGTCGATGCATTGTACAGCAAAATGATCACGGAGCTTTATTCCTTTATGATGAATAGTCCTGCCCAGGCTTCACAGGCCATGCTGCTTCTGCTTGTCGGACGGTACATCGAACGGATCGGCGATCATGCGACGAACATCGGGGAGAATACGGTCTACCTTGTAACAGGCCATCGTCCGGATCTTAATCAGTAATTATTTTGCAAAACGGTTATTTTTGCTACCAGGGAAGATGGATGTATTCCATCCCTGGTGCAGGATAGCCGTTTTTTCCTTTTCATCTCTGACCGGTCTGATCCCCGATGATTGGATATAATCGGCAGGACGTTTTTTTGGCTTGGAAGGGGATTGTGTTAAGATAAGGGAAGCAAATGGAACATGCGAGGTGCTGGAATGGACAAACTCATTCTTATAGATGGAAACAGTATTATATACCGGGCGTTCTTCGCCATGCCGCCGCTCACGAATTCAAGCGGGCAGCAGACGAATGCGGTGTACGGTTTTACGACGATGCTGCTGCGGCTGCTGGAGGAGCATAAACCTACACATGTCATGGTGGCTTTTGATGCGGGCAAGGTGACGTTTCGTCATGAAGGCTATCAGGATTATAAGGGCGGACGGGAGAAAACTCCTCCGGAACTGTCCCAGCAGTTTCCCCTGCTGAAGGAGCTGCTGGAGGCGTTCGGCATTGCGCAGTTCGAGCTTGAGGGCTATGAAGCGGACGACATTATCGGAACGTTGACGAAGCGGGCGGACGAGTCGGGACGCAATGTGATCGTTGTTACGGGCGATAAGGATATGCTGCAGCTTGCTTCCGGTCATGTCACGGTCGGCTTGACACGGAAAGGGGTTACAGAAGTTGAAGTCTACAGTCCGGCCGAGATTCAGGAGCGCTACGGACTGAAGCCGGAACAGATCATCGATCTCAAAGGACTGATGGGTGATGCTTCCGATAACATTCCAGGCATTCCGGGAGTCGGCGAGAAGACGGCGCTCAAGCTGCTGCATCAATACGGCTCGGTTGAGGAGGTGCTTGCCCATACGGATGAGCTGAAGGGCAAGATGAAGGAGCGTATTGAAACGCACGCTGAAGACGCACGCATGAGTAAAAAGCTGGCCACCATATACCGCGATGTTCCCTTGGACAAGACATGGGATGACATTGTTTTCGGCGGACTGCGTACGGAAAAGGCGGGCGCTGCGCTGGCCAAGCTGGAATTCAAGTCGCTGCTGGAGCGACTGTCCCTGTCCGCTGAAAGCGGCAGCTCCGCAGACATGGCAGAGGCGGTTGCGGACGTGCTGATTGTCCGCGAAGACAACCTTGAAGAAGTGGAAAAAGCACTGGATGCCGTTGAGGTCGTCCACGTCGAAACCTACGGAGACAACCCTCATCAGGCGCAGGTTATTGCGCTGGTGTTGGGCACACTGGATCGTCAATTCTTCATCCCGTTTGAACTGATGGCTTCGCAGGAGGCAGGTTCGATTCGTTCCTGGCTGTCCAATCCGCAACGCAAAAAACGGGGATATGACCTGCACCGGGCCGACCTGGCCCTGCACTGGCATGGAGTTGAATTTGCGGGTGCCGAATTTGACGTTCAGCTCGCAGGGTATCTGCTTGATCCGACAGATGCCAATCAGACGCTGACCGGGCTTGCTGCCAAATACGGCCTGCCGTCCATACGTCCGGATGAGGAAGTTTTCGGTAAAGGGGCTAAGTACAAGGTGCCCGAGGAGGATGTTCTGGCAGATCACCTTGCGCGCAAAGCGGCGGTTATACAGGAGCTGATTCCATCTCAGCAGAAGCAGCTCGAAGAGAATGAAATGAAGGAGCTGTTCTTCGGGCTGGAAATGCCGCTCTCGCGAATCCTTGCCGATATGGAGAAGCAGGGGGTTCTGGTCAATGTGGACGAGCTTAAAGCGCTGGGCAAGGAATTCGAAGAGCAGATTGCAAGGCTGGTTCAAGAAATTTATGAGCTTGCCGGGGTGGAGTTTAATCTGAACTCGCCGAAGCAGCTCGGAGAGATTCTGTTTGACAAGCTGGGGCTGCCTGTCGTCAAAAAGACGAAAACGGGTTATTCAACGGATGCTGAAGTGCTGGAGAAGCTGGCACCTTACCACGATGTTGTGCAAAATATTTTACAATATCGTACGATTGCCAAGCTGCAATCTACCTATGTGGAAGGGCTGCTCAAGGAAATTTCGGACAAAACAGGCCGGGTGCATACGTATTTCCGTCAGACAGTCGCAGCGACTGGGCGGCTCAGCAGCCAATACCCCAATCTGCAGAACATTCCGATTCGTCTGGAAGAAGGCAGGAAGCTTCGTAAAGTATTCGTTCCTTCCGAACCCGGCTGGTTGATTCTGGCGGCAGACTATTCCCAGATTGAGCTTCGTGTATTGGCGCATATCTCCGATGATGAACGGCTCAAGGAAGCTTTTCAGAATGACATGGACATTCACACCAAAACGGCCTCGGACGTATTCGGCGTTGCCCCGGAAACGGTTGATGCCAATATGAGGCGTTCCGCGAAGGCTGTTAATTTCGGCATCGTGTACGGGATCAGTGATTACGGCCTCTCCCAGAATCTGAACATTACGAGGAAGGAAGCATCCAGGTTCATCGATCAATATTTTGATGTGTTTCAGGGCGTACGCCGTTATATGGACGAGATTGTAAAGGACGCCAAGCGTGACGGCTACGTGAAAACGCTGCTGGAACGCAGACGGTACCTGCCTGAAATCAATGCGAGCAATTTCAATCTCCGTTCCTTCGCCGAGCGGACAGCCATGAATACGCCGATCCAGGGAACCGCAGCCGACATTATCAAGCTGGCCATGGTGCATATGGACCAGGCGATGAGTGAGCGCAAGCTGCGCAGCCGCATGCTGCTGCAGGTTCATGATGAGCTTGTATTTGAGGTGCCGGAGGATGAACTGGAAATGATGAAGGAACTGGTTCCGTCGATCATGGAATCGGCGCTGAAGCTGTTGGTGCCGCTGAAAGCGGAGGTAAGCTACGGCAGCAACTGGTATGAAGCGAAATAAACGGTACGGGCTGCTCAACATAAAGGCGGTTCTTCGTTATAATAAAGCATGAGGTGAAGTCAACATGCCGGAACTGCCGGAAGTGGAAACAGTCAAAAGAACGTTAAACGAGCTTGTTGCAGGAAAGCAAATCGAACAAGTAACCGTGCATTTGCCGCGTATTATCCAGCGGCCTGACGATATTCACGCATTTGCCATGGAGCTTGCCGGGCATACCGTGACCGCTGTGGAGCGGCGTGGCAAATTTCTGCGTATTTTGCTGGACGGGCTGGTCTTGGTGTCCCATTTGCGGATGGAAGGACGGTATGGGCTTTATCATCAGAATGAGCCTGTAGAGAAGCATACGCATGTCATCTTTCATTTTACGGATGGGACCGAACTGAGGTATAAAGATGTCAGACAATTTGGCACGATGCATTTGTTCAAAACCGGCGAAGACCTGGTTTCAGCACCGCTGCACAAACTGGGCATCGAGCCGCTGGAAGAAGCTTTTACCGCAGAGGCGCTGCGTAGTGCGGTAGGAAGCAGGGCGACTTCGATCAAAGCCGCGTTGCTGAATCAGTCATATATCGTAGGAATCGGGAATATCTATGTAGATGAATCGTTGTTCCGTGCGGGTATCCATCCTGCCCAACCGGCCAAATCGCTCAGTATGGAGCAAATCACCCGGCTGCACATGGCTATTGTGGACACACTGTCCAACTCTGTAGCTGCCGGCGGATCTTCCGTCAAATCCTATGTGAACGGACAGGGACAATCCGGCTCCTTTCAGCATCAGCTGCAAATTTATGGACGAAAAGCGGAGCCTTGCGTCCGCTGCGGGACGGCCGTAGAGAAAACCGTCGTTGCCGGGCGGGGAACTCATTACTGTCCTGTCTGTCAGCCTGTGCCAGCAATGTAGCATGCACTTCCCGCATACCCACCCCATATACTATCCCTGAGATATGAGAGCGTGAGACCGGACCTGAAAAGAGCCGGCTCCGTCACAGGGAGGTTATCGGAAGTGGAATTTGCATGGTTTTCCCTGCTGCTGCTTGCCTTTGCGTTAAGTTTGGACAGCTTTGGTGTAGGGGTTACATACGGGCTGAGGAAGATGAGGATACCGATAGGCTCCATTCTGATCATTTGCCTTTGCTCCGGCTTGATTATTATGGTGTCCATGCAGGCCGGAACGCTGCTGATGCGGTTTTTATCGCCGGTCTTTACATCACTTCTCGGCGCTGTCATTCTGATCGGCATCGGCTGCTGGTCGCTGATCCATTCGGTACAAAGCGGGGCCAATAAGGAAGAGGCAAGGGAAGCCATCCTGCACGAAAAGGAATTGGAAAGCGAAGCTGCTGAGGGTTCGGGTAAAATGCTGTTCTCCATGGAGCTGCGCAAAATCGGGCTGGTCATTCATATTCTGCGCAGCCCGTCTGCTGCCGATACGGACCGGTCCGGAAGCATCTCTGCGCAAGAAGCGATATGGCTAGGAATGGCCTTATCCCTCGATTCCTTCGGAGCCGGTTTGGGAGCGGCCATGCTGGGCTACAATTCGCTGCTCACGGCGCTAACCATAGCAGTATTCAGCGGTCTGTTTTTGATCATGGGCATGAAGGCGGGTTTCCGTTTGGCGGCATTCCGCTTTATGAAGGTATTCAGCGTACTGCCTGCATTACTGCTAATTATTATGGGCATGATGAAATTGTTATAGCCGAAAGCGGGTGAATACATGATTATTGGTTTGACCGGAGGCATTGCCACCGGGAAGAGCACGGTATCGGCGCTGCTGGCAGCCAAGGGTGCGCTGCTGGTCGATGCCGATGCCATTGCCCGGGAAGTGATGCTTCCGGGGCATCCTGTGCTGGAAGCTGTTGTCCGTCATTTCGGGCAAGAAGTATTGAATCAAGACGGTACGCTGCATCGCAAGAAGCTGGGAGCGATTGTATTTGCCAATCCCACAGAGCGCCAAGCGTTGAATGATATTACCCATCCTGCCATTCGGCAGGAGATCTTACGGCGGATGAATGCTTATGAGACGGAGTTTCCGGACAAGCTAATCGTTGTGGATATTCCGCTTCTGTATGAGTCCGGGCTGGACAAGCTTTTTCATAAGGTTCTGGTTGTTTACGTTCCGCGGGAAGTTCAATTGAAAAGGCTGATGGAGCGTGACGGACTGACGGAGGAGCAAGCCAGCCAAAGGCTTGATGCACAGATGCCGATTGAGGAGAAGAAACGTCTGGCGGATATCGTAGTCGATAACAGCCGTGATATGGCCTCTACAGAACGGCAGTTGGATGAGTTGTGTGAGCGGAAGGTATTTTCATGACGATTATGCGTAAAAAAAGGGTTCTGCTTGTTTTGTTTGTTGCTTTTGTGCTTTTTTTATTTCTCAGCTCCAATTGGATGTCCTGGTTTTATCCGATTCATTACAAGGATGAAATCAGAGAGCATGCCGAAATGTATGATGTGGACCCATTCCTTATTGCCTCTATTATCCGTGTGGAGACTAATTATGAGACAAGCAGGGAATCACGCAGGGGAGCGCTTGGTCTGATGCAGCTGATGCCGGACACGGCGCAATGGATCATGGATACAACAGGTGTTCCCAAGAGTTCGCTTGAACTCATAAGGGACGAGCCTGATATGAATATAAAGCTCGGTACCTGGTATGTACACAGGCTGGGAGAACAGTTTCAGAATAATCCGGTAGCGATGATCGCCGCTTATAACGCAGGCCCCGGAAAGGTCAAAGAATGGCTGCGGGAGGGGACTTGGGACGGCAGGGAACAGACGATCAAGCAGATTCCGTTCGGGGAAACAAGGCATTATGTACAACGGGTCATCCATTATTACAGACAGTACACGAAAATATACGGTCACTTTTAATGGAGGAAAATGACGGGACAAGCCGTTTGACCTGTCCCGCCGTTTTAAGAGGTTAAGAATTAACGAAATTGACCTGCCAGTTGCTGCTCAGCGATTGTCACCAGACGTTTCGTGATGAAACCCCCGATCGAACCGTTCTCGTAAGAAGTCATGTTACCTTGGTAGCCGTCTTGTGGAATAGCGATACCAAGTTCCTGAGCAACCTCGTATTTAAGCTGTTCCAACGCACCGGAAGCTTGTTTCACCACCAGGTTGTTGGAGTTTCCATTGTTACCACCTTGTCCCATTGCTGTTCACCTCCTCCGTGTTGGTACAAGTATTATGTGTAGACAGACAGATTTTATTACTCCTGATAGCAGGGAAGTTATTGGTAAAAGGAAGTGAGCGAGTTTTTATGAAATGTCCATTTTGCGGCTATGCAGGCACCAAAGTGCTGGACTCAAGACCAGCGAATGAGAATAAATCCATACGTCGCCGCCGTGAATGCGAGCAATGCAGCCGGCGATTTACCACCTTCGAAATGGTGGAGGAAACACCGCTGATGGTCATTAAGAAGGACGGCAGCCGTGAGGAATTCAGCCGCGACAAAATACTGCGTGGTCTTATCCGGGCTTGTGAGAAGCGGCCGGTCTCTGTTGAGCATCTGGAGCGGATCGTTTCACAGGTGGAGAATTCGCTGCGCAATACCGCAGCAGCCGAGGTGGAAAGCCGTAATATCGGCGAGCTGGTCATGGAGCAGCTGTACCCGGTGGATGAGGTGGCCTATGTCCGTTTTGCATCGGTATACCGCCAGTTCAAGGACATCAATATGTTCATGAAGGAACTGAAAACACTACTCTCCAAGGACACGGCCGACGAATAAACGTCGGCCTCAGGCGGTGAAAAAAGTATTGACAGTGGGGCTTGAATTTTATATGATATAGGAGTCGCCGCAAGCGGATGACAAATTGAATAAGAATTTGGGGCCTTAGCTCAGCTGGGAGAGCGCATCGCTGGCAGCGATGAGGTCAGGGGTTCGATCCCCCTAGGCTCCATAATTAAAGAACCTCATGACCAATTCGGTTATGAGGTTTCTTTGTTAAATCATCTGCGAGCAGCTCGATTGTTGCTCTCATACTATAACGGGTGTGACAGCGCTTATTCAGCTCAAAATGCCTCGTTTCAAATTCTAAAGGTTACCAGCGAGCTTATCTGGCTGTTTTCAATAAGAACTCTCCATATTTGCGCAAATAACGTCAACCAGAACCGTTAGATTTTCAAAAGCGATTATTGCTCTGCCATAACCGCAGGGACAACCGTTAAAAAATATCGCACTGTATTCACTTTATTACCGTAAGTCGGTAAGAGCGATATCGCTGTTTTCCACTTGCCACCTCAAGCAGTTTCTTCTCGATCAGGCCGCGAAGAATAACTCTGACGCGGTGTTCTGAAAGCAGCAAATGGCCTGATAACTCGACTGGCGTAAAAGGACGCAGCAGTCTGTGAGCAAACCGCAAGGTTTCGGCTTCCGCCCAGCCGAGTCCGGACGGCACAGAGCTGGCTAGAAACTTTCCAACGAAGGAAAGAACGAGCTGCTTGCAGACCCCTGGGTCATCCCGAATTGACAAATAAGCGATTGGAAGGAAGAGCCAATCATCAAGAACCAGTAGGGATTGCTTCATGCACAAATCCTTGAATCGACTAACCTCAATATCTCTGGCGTGACTTCGATAGTCCTGAATTTCAATACAACCTTTGACATTGCCGGGCAAGTACGCAAAGTCAAGATAGCGATATCCATTATTAAAGTCCCTGATCTCGTATTCTGGGTATAAGTGATTCAGACTGCCTATAACAGGAAACCAGATCAAGCGCAAAAAATCGATCGATCCGCGGCTTAATCCCTTTCGCAGCATTTCCCGCCTTCTGGGGCTTTTCTCTTCAGCAATCTGCTGTTCCATCCATTTCTGATAAACTTCATCAAATATGCTCATAGAATTCACATCCGATCCGATTAATTCAAAAATAAAAACCGCTTTAATACGTCAATGCTCTGATGAACAAGACGTATTGAAGCGGTATGTGCTTCACACCGTAATTTGATTACAATGTAGCATAACCAGAAAGAATCTTCAAGTGAACAAATTTCTTTTGAATAGTACAGCTAACCATAACGGGAGAGCGCTTACATGTCAGGCCAGAGCCCGATCTCCCTAGACGGGGAATGAAGGGGGCACTTCACAATTCAGTTATGAGGTGCTTTGCTAAATCATCTACGTGCCGCCGCCCTAAAGTTGCTTTCAAACTATAACGGGTGTAACAGCGCTTATTCAGCTCAAAATGCTCCGTTTCAAATTCTAAAGGTTACCAGCGAGCTTATCTGGCTGTTTTCACTAAAGAACACTCCATATTTGCTCAAATAACGTCAACCAGAACCGTTAGATTTTCAGAAGCGATTATTATCTTGTAATAACCGCTGCGGTAACCGTTAAAATGTACTATAACCTGGATAGTGCGACTAACCACAATGGATGAGCGGTGGCACTTTCGATGATTTGCCCCCGCGCTTTTTGCTTATGACCTATCCAATCCATTAAAATCCTTGAGCATGTCGATAAAATATTCAAGCTGATCTTCATTCCATTTGGAAATGCGTTCAAAATAGGCGATTTCCTTTTCCTTAAGAGCTTCTTTCGTTTTTTCCCGCCCCAGATCCGTGAGGGACAGAAATATTCCCCGGCGATCCTCGGGAGAGGATTCCCTTTTCACATACTCCAACTGCTCCAGCTGTTTGACGAGGCGGCTGACGGAGCTGCGGTCCATAGCTGTTGCCTCCGCCAATACAGAGGCGCTCGTAGGTCCGTATGAATAAAGCCAACGGACAAGATGGAAAGCGGCAGGCTGCAGGGAAGGATCAAACCGTGCGGCGATTTTTACATTTAGCGCGTGCATTGAAGTAATTAAGGCATTGAGTTGTTCACCGAGCAGCAGCTCCAAATGTGTGCGCCGCGTATTTTTATATTGATCTTCATTCATCTGTTTCACCTAACCTCTGCAATTTGTATAATTTAATTAGTTGACATATATCAATCAATTCAATATAGTTGATTTATGTCAATTATATAAAGGTGTCCGCCATAAGTCAAAGCTTAAGGCGGAATTACGGGAAAGGAGCAGTCTAATGACGACAAAACCGATGATTGTAATCACCGGAGCCACAAGTGGTCTGGGGCAGATCGTGGCGGTTGAAATGGCCAAGCGTGGGGTCCATCTTGTTTTGACAGCCAGAAGCAGGGAGCGTGCTGAAGCAACCGGGAAAATGATACATGAACAGATGCCTTCAGCATCAGTTGACTTTTTTTACGGAGATTTGTCCTTGATGAAGGATGTCAAACGAATGGGTCAGGAGATATCGGCTGCATACCCGAGAATAGACGTGCTTGTGAATAATGCGGGAGTGCATGCGTTTGAACAAAGGGTAACGTCCGAAGGATTTGCTGAGATGATAGCCGTAAACTATTTGGCACCTTGGTTATTCACGCACACTCTATACCATTCTTTGCGTGCAGCGGGGAATGCTAGAGTTGTCAATGTTGCCTCCGAGGCATCACGGAACCATGGGGAACTTACAATCCCTGAGGATTTAACGGATGTTTCTCCTTTTACGGCCAGAGGCTCGTCTGCTATATATGGTAAAACCAAACTGTTAAACATTATGTTTACCGGCGCTCTGGCACGACAATGGGAAGGAGCAGGGATAAACGTAAATGCGCTGAATCCTGGGTTTAATGTTACAGGTCTCGGACGCGAACTCTGGTTTGCAGCCATGCTTGAGCGAATATTGAAGTTTTTGCATATTGGTGATCCACGGAGAGGGGCCGACATTATTACCCGGTTAATTGTTGATCCAGAGTATCAGAACGTGACAGGAGGATACTTCAATGTTGGGTCCGGGCATGTTATAACACCTGTACATCCTGGCGCCGATATTTCCATGCAAAATAAATTGTGGAAAGCTACCATTGATTTGCTTCAGCAAAAGGGTTTCCTTGAAACGGTGATTTAATAGTAATAGCCAGGAGATGGGATTACCAAATAACTATCCATCGGAAATTTGCACAAGATCTGTGTAGATGATCCCGGCTGTGGCGGAATATAGTTCGCGATTATCGGGAATCTATATCTATTATTTGAAATTCCACTATTTTCTACTATAATTTGTCCAAGACTCTCTTGTCCTATTGCCATAGAATACAATATCTCAAATAAAGGGAGGCAGAAATACTATGGCAAGAAAAATGCGTGTCAAAAACTATAGTCAAATTGTGAGACAGGCTAATAAGAAAGTTAAGGCAAAAGGAAGTGTTAAAATCAAGTGTTTCGGGAGCGCTCCGTACTACAACCAAAACCAAAACCAAAACGTCTATAGTCCTGCTCAACAGCAATCGGGTTCTTCGCGGCCCTTTACAGGACCGTCGATACAGCAACGCTTGTATGCTTGGGCTCTTGCAAGTATACCGGTAACGGTGATTCTGGACGGCACCTCATTTCAAGGACGTATCATCAGTGTGGATGGCAATGGATTTGAGGCTACGGTAACGACTCCACTTACCTCTGGTCTGACAGCAGGATCTATCGTTTTTGTGAGCTTCGCTCAGGTTCGCGCAGTGTCTGCCTAATACGAACACCAAAAACCAGGAAAGCTCGTTTACTTGAGCTTTCCTGGTTTTACATAAGCTCCATACTCCGGACTTCAGACCTGCCTGCACAGAGGCACCGAGCGCGACAGCTTCATCCGGGTGGATGTCGGTGCGTGTTTCAGAAACGGTTCAGAGTTATTGCGTGCGTATCGTTATTTAGATATAATAACGATACCAATTAGTGAGGTGATGAAATGCCCACCATCAGACCGAGTTCAGATTTAAGGAATAAATATAATGAAATTTCCGAATTTTGCCACCAATACGAAGAGCCTGTTTATATTACGAAGAATGGTCAAGGTGATTTGGCCGTTATGAGTATAGAGTCATATGAGAAGCTTGTCGGCAAATTCGAGCTATACA
This sequence comes from Paenibacillus enshidis, assembly GCF_042136365.1. NCBI lineage: Bacteria > Bacillati > Bacillota > Bacilli > Caryophanales > Paenibacillaceae > Paenibacillus > Paenibacillus enshidis. Next base: position 92,002 of record NZ_JBHHMI010000008.1, read on the forward strand.
AGTTGCTTGATGAGGGAACGAATGCCAGAAAAGAAAACAAAGTGAGACCTTTTAGGGACGCTGTTGACGATATTCAAAAGGATGTCATAAAGTGAACACCTATAATATTTTTATTACTGAACCAGCTGAACATGATTTACGGGAAATTGCCAAATATATTGCTTTGGAATTGAAAGAGCCCGCGACTGCACAAAAATGGATTGCAAAAATCTCGTCAGCGATACTCGAATTGGAAAAATCCCCTTTTAGGTACGCTTTAGTTAAGGATGGTAGGTTAGCTTCACAAGGAATCCGTATGTTATTAGTTGAAAAATATATTGTTTTTTATGTAATTGATGAGACGAATAGCTCAGTAACGGTCATTAGGATTCTTTATGGCAAGCGGGAGTGGAACAGAATATTGTAGATGACAGCGGCATATTCGTAGAAGCCAATAAACACTTGAACCTTTTTGGTGTTTATTGGCTTTTCTCTTTTACGCACAAAACAAGAAAGGATGGATTAGATGGCTGTACCGACTTTTCTGGAAACAGGTCATATGCCGGAAGGTTTTCCTATACACGTTATTCATACAGGCGAGCAGTTTAGCTTTGCCGCTCATTGGCATGAAGAGGTTGAAATGGTGTTCGTCCGTGGGAAAAGGGGGCGTATCGGCGTCTACAATCAGGTGTATGAGCTGGAGCAGGGGGACGGGATGATCATCAGGCCAGGGGATGTGCATTATTTTCTGCCTGGAACGGAAAAGCTGACGATTATTTTGTTTCGCATGGAGCTGATCTCCGGCAGCTTTATTGCCGAGCATGATCTGCTGGATACGAAGAAGCTTTTTAACAAAACAGCGGTCATGCCCGCATGCTTGAGTAAGGAATGGGAGATGAAGCACTGTATCGATGCGCTCTCGGCTGAAGCCAAAAACCGGGATGCCGGATACAGGTGGGCCATGATTGCAAGATTATACGATCTGATCGTGTGCCTGCTAAGAACAAAAGCACCCTGCGCTGAAGCAGCGGATCACGGATTACAAGCTATGCCTGCCAAAAAGTTTGAGTTCATCGAAGCCGTATGCAGCTACCTGGAGCAGCATTATTCTGAATCGATTAAGCTGGAGCACATTGCAGAGCATATCAAATTCAGCAAATTTTATATGTGCAAGCTGTTCAAGGACATCAAGGGAGTTACTTTGATGGAGTACCTCAATCATCTTCGGATCATTAAATCGGAGTGGGCGCTGCTGTTCAGCGAGTCCTCCATCCTCGACATTGCCATCGATCATGGCTTCAACAATATGAATTCCTATAACCGCCTTTTCAAAAAATACAATGACTGCACGCCGACCGAATTCCGGAAGAAACACAAGACCATGAACGCAAAATATGATGGATGAATAACAATATTTGAGGAGAAAGCCCTCTTCAAAATCAATATAATCGAATAAATTGTAAGCGTTTACTTAATAGGGGAGGGCGCTCATGAAGAGGTTTGGACTGAACTATTTTCCGCTTGTGCTGCTTCTAGGCATAGCTGTTGTGTTATCCGGCTGCCAGCTTCAGGCTATGGCAGACGAGGCCGACAACGAGATTACCGTATGGAGTTTTACCGATGAGGCCGGTTATGCGATTGAGAAGTTTGAGCAAAAATACCCGGATATCAAGGTGAATTTTGTGAATATCCCGGGCAATTTTTATATCACCAAATTGAAATCCGCTTTGCAGACCCGTTCCAAAGCGCCTGATGTGTTCATGATCGAGAACGCCAACATCAGGGAAATGATCGATGTTCCTTATCTGCAGAACCTGTCGGAGGCCCCGTACAAGGCGGACGATTTGCTGCCTGAGCAGTATCCGTTTGTGCAAGGCAATGAAAAGGACAGTAAGGGCAATGTAAAAGCCATCGGTTATCAGGCCACTCCTGGAGCCATTTATTACCGGCGCGATTTGGCCAAACAGTACTTGGGGACAGATGATCCCGAAAAGGTCAGCGCACAAATCGATACATGGGACAAAATATTCGAGATCGGCGAGCGTGTGCAGCAGGAAAGTGGAAATAAAGTCCATGCGCTGACCAACTGGAATGCGATTTTGAACTCGTATGACGGAATTCCGTGGGTGAAAGACGGCAAATTTGTGATGGACGAGAAATATTTACAGGTGCTTGACCTGGTGCGGGAGGCAAGGCAGCGGAAGGTGCTGGCCGAATTTGAGGATGGCGGCGCAGGTGTGGCCGCGTCCATGCAAAATGGCGGAGTCATGTTCTATCCCGGCGCCACCTGGGCGCTCCAGTATACGTTCAAGGCGAATGCGCCGGACACGGCAGGGTTATGGGGACTGGCCCAAGGTCCGACGGGTTTCAGCGCGGGAGGAACCTATATCTCGATGTACAGCAACAGTGACAAAAAGGATCTCGCCTGGAAATTCATCAAGTTTTATAACTTCGATCATGAATTTCTGTCCGAGCTGGCCAGGGAGCAGGATTATTTTACAAGCAATATGATCGTCAATGACCGGCTTGCGCAGACAGTAACCTCGGATTACTTGGGGGGACAGAGCCATTTCGAATTCTTCTCGGAAGCAGCAAGAAAGGTTCCCGTATACGAAAGGACCAAATACGACACGATCATTAACAACGATATATTCAAAAATGTGCTCCAGTTGTATCTCAACAACGACATCCGGACGAAAGAAGAAGCGGTAGAGAGGATCAAACGCGACGTGAAATTAAGATTTCCCGAGCTTGAGGTCAAGTAGACGGCCATTCGAATCCGATGATGGGGGTACAAATCCATGTTTGCCAAATCCATACGCAAGGACCATTACGGTTATTACTTTATCGCTCCTTTTTTCATCATCTTCCTCATATTTGGACTCTATCCGATCCTGTATTCCCTGTATATCAGCTTTACCAACTGGGATGGGATCACTTCGCCCCAATTCGTCGGTCTCGGCAATTATGTTGCGGTTCTACAGGACCCGCTGTTTTATAAAACGCTGTTTAACACGCTGTTTATCTGGGGTATTTCCGTCGTGCCACAGCTTACAGTATCGCTTGTGCTTGCTTTTATCCTTAATGACAAGCTCCTGAAGGGCAGGGACTTCTTTAGAGCGGTGTATTTCTTTCCCAACATCGTTACGGCGGCTTCGCTCGGCTTGCTCGTCAGTCTCATTTTTGACTGGCAGTCGGGGGGCTTGAATCATTTTCTTGTGCAAACAGGATTGATTCATGAACCGATCAACTGGAAAAATGATCCTTGGTTCATGCGACTTATTGTGTCTGCCATTCTGTTTTTTCAATATTTCGGCTATTCCATGGTTATCTATCTTGCGGGTCTGCAGGGCATCGACCCGGCTCTGCAGGAAGCGGCTGCTATCGACGGCGCGCGGAAAAAGCATATTTTCCTGCATATTGTCGTTCCGATGCTACGGCCCATCATCCTGTTTCAGATTATTACCTCGATCATTGGGGGCATCCAGATCTTTGATCAGCCGTTCACCCTGACGAACGGGACGGGAGGCCCGGACCGGGCGGCGATGACAAGCATTATGTATCTGTATAACGTCGCATTCCAAAGCACGAGATTCGGTTACGGAGCGGCGATTGCATTTTGTCTGTTCGTCATCATTATTTTGCTCTCCGTCGTGTCTTTTGTCATGACGCAGCGGAAAAGCAGATCATAAGGGAGGGGGATTGTATGCAAACTGCCAAAACGCTGGAGCAAAGCCCGGTTTATCAGAGTGCAGCAAGCGCCAAGCGGCTGACGGCCGGTAAAGTGCTCATATATATTTTTCTTATCGGGCTTGCCATCCTGTGTATCATTCCGTTTTATTTGATGATCATTTACGCCACCCATAACAATGCTACAATCGCATCAACATTTACATTTCTTCCGGGACAGTTTCTCATCGAAAACTATGCCAATATGGCTTCCAAAATCAATATTTGGCGCGGCTTTGCCAACAGCCTGTTTATTGCCGGGGCCTCGACCGTTCTGTCCTTGTATATCGGCGCGTTGACGGCTTACGGGTTCGCCAAGTACAAATTCAAGGGACGGAACTGGCTGTTCCTGTTTCTCCTTGCGACCATGATGGTGCCGGGGCAACTGGCTCTCATCGGGATGTATCGCCTGTTCAGCACACTGGGCCTGCTCGACAGCTATACGGCGCTTATTTTGCCAGCTGCGGCACACGCTTTCAATGTATTTTTTATCAAACAGTTTATCGACAGCAGTGTCCCGGACGAAATTATTGAATCCGCCAGGGTGGACAGCGCCGGGGAGTTCAGAACCTTTAATCACATTGTGCTGCCCATTCTGGGCCCTGCCATTGCAGCTCTGGGCATATTTACGTTTATCGGCTCCTGGAACAATTTTCTTACACCGCTGGTGCTGTTCTTTTCGCTGGAGAAATACCCGCTTCCCGTGCTGGTCGCGCTTGTTCAAGGATACTACGGGATGGATTATGGGCTGCTTTATTTGGGCGTTGCGATCTCCATTGTGCCGATCATTATTGTGTTTGCGGTTTTCTCCAGGCAAATTATCGGCAGTGTGGCACTAGGGGCGGTGAAGGGGTAGCGACTCGGGTTCCCTCTTGGGCGCTACCGAGGCGCTCCAAGAACGAAGCATTCCTGCAATCTGGCAAGTTACTGAGGGACTGATTCATGATTATGGCGACTTAATCGTGAACCATATGGTTGATGCGGTACAGGAAGCTGATCCTGAACTCATGAATCTCCTGCAGGCCCGCTTAAATGAATGGCGTAAGAAGAAGTAGTATTCCGGTACTAGAGGTGATGCCGTTGCTGATCTCATCTCTCATAGTGCTGATACTCAGTGTCATTGTTGGAAGCGGCTGCTCGTAGCCGCCTTCTTTTTTTAGCTATTAAACTACAAATTGTAGTTTATATATGTCGGGAAACTGATTATTTAATAGCATTCCGTCTTAATATCTTTGTCAGTAATTTTTGAATTAATTGTCGCTTTTTCCATGATATATATCATAGACAATGAAGCTTACTTCACACATTCCACATAATTTACGGGTACAATCTTGCCATATTGATTAGAGGAGATTATGCCTAATGTGTGGATTCGTAAGCCTATTTAACAAATATCAAGTGCCTGTAAATAGAAATATGCTACAAAAGATGACGGATATAATCGCCCATCGTGGCCCTGATGATGAGGATCTGTATATCCATGATCACATCGGTTTGGGTTTTCGAAGACTGAGCATACTGGATATCGAGCACGGGGCTCAGCCCATGACAAATCATAATCAGGATATTTGGCTTGTCTTCAATGGGGAGATCTATAACTATAAAGAGTTAAAGGATTGGTTGGTACAAAAGGGGCATATCTTTCATACCCATTCAGATACGGAAGTACTGCTTCGGTTGTATGAGGAAGTTGGATTTGAATGTGTAAACTATTTGCGGGGGATGTTTGGATTCTCGATATGGGATCGAAAAAAAGAGCTTCTCTTTGTGGCACGGGATCAATTTGGCATTAAACCTGTATATTACAGTGAGAATGTATTTGGTTATATGGTGGGGTCCGAAATAAAATCATTACTGGCTTCCGGTAGGATGGATCGGGAAGTCGATGAGAATGCGTTATATCACTATCTTACGTTTCAATATGTGCCTGAACCAGCGACTATGTTTAAAGGGATTTATAAACTGAAAGCTGGTCATTATATGATTATCCAGGAAAAAGGAGTGACCATCAAACCGTATTATGAAGTGAAATTTGCTCCGAATGAAAATAGATCCTTCTCCGATTTAGCTGAGGAGACTCGTTCCATATTATCGGAATCTGTACGTATACACAAAAATTCAGATGTCCGCAGAGGCGCTTTTTTATCGGGAGGCATTGATTCCGCAAGCTTAGTGGGGCTGCTGCATCGGCTGGAGCCTACCCAAACATTTTCGGTGGGATTTGACATGCCGGGATATAGCGAATTGGAGGAGGCCAGGAAAACGGCGGCTTATTTAGGGACAGAACATCACGAAATTTGTATTAATGCTCAAGAGTATATGGATATTTTACCTTCTTTAATATGGCATATGGACGAGCCTTTAGCAGATCCATCAGCGGTCGGTCTTTACTTTGTCTCCAGATTGGCTAGTCAGCACGTAAAAATGGCATTTTCGGGTGAAGGGGCTGACGAATTTTTTGGGGGTTATCATATTTATAAAGAACCCTATGCACTGCGTATATTTCAAGATCTTCCGGTCGGTATGCGAAAGGCAGTTGGGCATCTTGCCAAACTGATGCCTGCTGGCATGAAAGGTAAGAGCTTTTTGGAACGAGGTAGCCTTTTGCTTGAAGAACGATTCTTTGGAAATGCGAAAATATTCATGGACCACGAAAAGGATCAGGTGCTGTCCCCATGGCTGTCCGAAGCTGGAGCTTGTCATTCGACGCTGCAGGTAACGAAGCCACTTTATGAACAAGCTAAACAGTATGATCAAGTTACCCAGATGCAGTATGTGGATATTCACACCTGGCTGAGAGGTAATATCTTAATGAAAGCAGACAAAATGTCGATGGCCAACTCTTTGGAACTTCGTGTTCCTTTTGTGGATACCAAAGTGTTTGAATGGGCTGCAACAATCCCTACCAAGTATAAAGTTACACCTGCCGCAACGAAGATATTGCTCAGGGAAGCGATGAAAGATGTAGTCCCGCCTGATGTGCAGCAGCGAAAAAAACTCGGGTTTCCTGTACCTACCCGAGTATGGCTGAAAAAGGAATGGTATGAATGGGCTAAAAACCTGATCATGACAGCAGACGTGGATAGATGGATCAACAAATCATATGTTCTTCAATTACTCGAGATCCATAAGGAAGGAAAATTGGATATGAGCCGTAAATTGTGGACCGTACTGGTATTTATGATGTGGCACCAGCTTTATATGGAGGATCAAACACAATCGTTTTCGGTTCCTTCTAAGAAAAAGATTATTTCATGATTTTGTAGTGTCCCCAAAGGATCTTGACCGGGGGCACTCTTTTCGTGCGTGGGTGAGACGGCTCCGAGAACGAAGCATTCCTAAGAACAACCGGAAATCGCAATCTTCTGGCTTAACAAAATTGAAAAGGGGGCTAGGACAGCCCCCTTCCATATCTTACTCTGGTTTATTCCCAGCTTTCGGATCGTTTACAAATGTAGATTTAAAATCGGAGTATGTTACTTCTGTCACCATACCAGCGGAGGCATGATGAAGATCATGACAATGGAACATCCAGTTTCCTGGGTTATCAGCTATAAAGGCTACGATTACTTCCTCACCAGGCTTTAAATTAACGGTATCTTTTAAAACCCGTGAACCTGTGAGATCCGTTCCGTTTTTACTTAATACCTGGAAGAAGTGACCGTGCAAGTGCATCGGATGATCATCTGTTGCTGAATTGTTTACCATACGTACCAATACCTTATCTCCCTTTTTAACAACAATATTTTCGGTATCTGGGTAAGTCTTGCCATTCAGCGTATATACGGTTTCCCCGTCCTGCTCTTTCGTTCCAAGTTCCATCGTATATCTCACATCATAAAATTGATATGGGGTCAATCCTTTTTTGTCTGCTTTACCGTAAGAAGTCATATCAAATGTAGGCAAGGTCGTGCTGGAATTCTCGGCATCGTTTGATGTCCCATCATGTTCTTCATAAGCTATTTTTACACGCATGCCCTCAACCTTTGGATCATCTCCGTGTTCCTCGAGAAGCCATTCACCAGGATTGTCTGCCACAAATTCAATATCATACCGCTCACCGGGAGCGATGGATATCAATTGATCCTTTAATGCAGTAGGCTCATTTAACGATTGACCATCCAAAGCAACAACACGGAAATCATGACCGTGCAAGTGCATTGGATGGGTTAAAAATCCGGCATTGATAAGCCGTAGACGTACTTTTTCTCCTTTCTTAACTGTTAAGGTTTGCGTAGCGGTTCCCGTCTTACCATTAATGGTGTACAGATCGTACATACTCATATCGTGAGCAGCTTCTTCGCCTCCTGAACTCTCTGTGTTTGACATGTCCATTCCATCCATATCGGTCATGTTCATCCCGTCCATACTGGTCGTTCCCGAACTTGCCCACTCATCCAGCATCAACGTAAAATCCCGATCCGAGGATTTCGAGGCATCTTCAACCACAAAACTGCCATAGAGGCCTTTATCCAATTGATTGACGGCATCCTGGTGAGAATGGTACCAATACGTTCCTGGGGTAGTCGCTGTAAAAGAATAGGTGAACGCCTCTCCCGGTTGGATGGCATTTTGGGTCACTCCTGGGATTCCATCCATGGCATTAGGGACCGGCAGTCCATGCCAATGGATGGTCGTGGGTACGGGTAAATTATTGGTCAAGGTGATCGATACTTTTTCTCCCTCTTTGACTCTGATTTGTGGTCCGGGTATGGAATTGTTGAATGTGTATACAGGAATCGTTTTATCATTGCCTACATCCAGCTGGCCTTCAGACGCACTTAAATTGATTTTGTTGCCAGACAGTACTTGTGGTGTTTCCACAAGCGGAGCACTACTCTTTTTTATGTCCTCGGCAGATATTTTTCCGTCTCCCATATCCATTTGAGAGTGATCCATCCCACCAGTTACCGCATTTGTACATGCTGCTAAAAGAAGGGATAACGAGGTCATCACGGCGATAACCATATATGTTTTGTACTTTTTTCTCATTGTCTACTCTCCTTAAGATCTTGGTAAAGTTGTAATTGGCTCAAGAATATCATCCAATTGTGTGGAATTTATGGAGTGTCCTAAAAAATCAACCTTCATTGTCATACCAAAAGTTGAAATGTTGGATAATTTCAGTACGATGTCCCATGAACAATTTAAGCATTGTATCGAAGAGTGCCTTCGTTGTATGGTTGTTGGTGAATGGATAGATGAAAAGGATGATGCCAGAATGAAGTGGAACCGGATCTATTTGAAATGGGGATGTACCATTTTCGGCTTGTTTATGGTGATCCTATTATTGCTTGGGGTTGTCATTAATCAGATTTTTACAAATTTTTACTCCACACAGACTCATGAAGAAGCCAATGAACTCGCTGCCCATTTATCCTCCATGCTGGAGGAACAAATCATCCCATTTGAAACGATGGAAGAGTTTACTGGGGTTGAGATTTTTTTAATAAATAACAAAGGGGAATTCACCTATTTATCAGATGCTGGAAATGACCGAAGTGTTCAACATTGGCCAGATGTGTGGAGCAATGAGGATTTGCTTGAGGGCAGGAAGTTTGAGAAGGAATTCATTTATCAGAATCAACTGTATTTGCTGCATGGGATTCCCGTGAATATTCCATCAGATTCTACGATCAAGGGAATCTATGTGATTAGTTCCCTGGAAAGTATGGAAAACTCCATTTTAACCATTCGGTGGCTGTTGGTGTTGGCAGGAGTCGGTACTTTGATATTGGCATTGGGCTGTATCTTCATTCTATCAAAAAAATTATCTGATCCCTTAGTGAAAATTGAAGAGGCCACTCGAAAAATTGCCAAGGGAGAATTGGATACACAGCTCCACGTTCCGTCAAAAGATGAAATTGGCTCGCTAGTACAGGCCATTAACGATCTGGCGAAGGAATTAAAACGGTACCGGGATACTCGCTCGGAGTTTTTTGCGAATATTTCACATGAGCTTCGAACGCCTGTAACGTATATGCAAGGATATGCAAATATTCTATCCAAAGGATATGTGGAGGATGAGGCAGAACAACAAAAATACTTACATATCATTTCTGAAGAGTCGCATCGCCTTACCGTCATTATCAATGACCTCTTTGAATTAGCCAAAATGGAGGAAGGAAAGATTGAACTAAATATGAAACTGACGGATCCGGCAGAGATTATTCGCCAATCTATGGATAAGGTCAGATTAAAAGCTCATGAGAAGGAGTTGGAGTTGAGTTCTCACTTTGAAAAGGTATCTTCCTTTTATATTGACCCTGTCCGGTTTGAGCAAATTCTCCTGAACTTATTGGAGAATGCCATTCGCTATACGGCCACAGGCAGCATCCGGATTACATTAACACAAGAGGGTAGGCAAGGTATCGTGGCCATATCGGATTCAGGGCCAGGTATTCCCAAGGATGAACTCCCCTATATTTTTGAGCGGTTTTATCGGGTGGAGAAATCCCGATCCAGGCAGCTCGGTGGAACGGGCCTTGGATTATCGATTGTTCAACATCTGGTTCAATTACAAGGCGGAAAAATTGAGGTGGACAGCCAAGTAGGAAGAGGTACTGTTTTTAAAGTGATGTTTCCAATCGGAGATCTGAACAGCTAAGCTAACTGTGGAGATTCCTCCATCTCCACAGAAACTTCATAAATATAGTTTATACTTCTTCGAGTGCAAGATGGATAACAATGAACTATAGTTGAAACCCACCATTGCACCAATGCACCAGTTATCAACTAAAAAGGCGGTGTAGACATGAGTCCCAACATATTAGTCATCGATGATGAATGGAATATGCGAAATTTGTTACGTATTGTTTTGAGCAAAGAGGGTTTTGAGGTGACTGAGGCTCATAATGGAACAGAAGGATTAACTCTCTTTGCTAAAAACAAGTTTGATGTTGTTTTACTGGATATTATGATGCCCGATATGGACGGATGGCAAGTTTGTGGAAAAATTCGTCAATCCAGTACAACTCCTATTATTATGCTGACGGCTCGCAGTGATATTAAAGATAAAGTGCAAGGATTTCAAACGGGCGCAGATGATTATGTGGTTAAACCTGTAGATCCCGAAGAACTTATTGCACGAATTTATGCCTTAGTTCGTCGTGCTGACCAAGCTGCCTCTGCAATCAAGAGAGAACGAAAAATAGAATTTCTAGATCTAGTCATATACCCGGAGAGATTACAGGTTGTAGTCAAGAATTTACCCGTGGAATTAACACACAAAGAGTACGATATTGTCATGATTTTGGCACAAAACCCCCAAAGAACGTTTTCCAGGGCATCTATCGTTGAACAGCTCTGGGGAAACGATTTTTTTGGAGATCCCAGGGTAGTAGATACCCATATCAAAAATATACGAGAAAAATTTCAGATTGCCGGTTTAACTTATAATCCCATTCAAACCGTATGGGGAGTAGGATACAGGTGGGCGAATTTAACATGAATTATGAGGTGAACTATGAAAAAGCAGGACTGGTTAATAGCTAAAGAATACCGAATCTTTTTCATAAATTACACACATATTCAGACTATAGTATAGACTAAAATCTTAGAGGAGGAAAACGATATGATGAATAACAATTCCATGATGATGGATGGTTCGATGATGAGCAATATGTGCTTCTTGATGTTTGGTGGTTTACTTCTATTGGTGATTAGTGCAGGAATCACTGTTTACATTGTGACACGAAAATTAATGAGACAAAGCAAAACCGAAGATCAACCGCTTATGATTCTTAAAGAGCATTATGCTAATGGAGAAATCAGCGATGAAGAATATCTGCACAAAGCAAGTATGCTCAAAAACCAGTATTGAAGAGTTGAACCTGAGCCTCCGTGCGTAGCCCAACTTGAAATCCGTGCGTACCCCTTGCTTGTAATTAATTTAATAAGCCGCTAAACACAAGGATTTCCTTGTGTTTAGCGGCTTTTTTCTATGAGTAAATGATATATCATTAGATTTTTACCAAAATTAATGTCTTTCTGGAAGGAGATCGACATCGTTCGTCGAATAACGTCAATAAGACTATATTCCTTATTTTAGTAGGACAATAGTTTTATGATAGGGGGCCAAATGGATTATATCGCGCATATCCGTGAGCAGGATAAGACTATTCAGACAGTCGAGGCACATTTGCGGGAGGTGAAGGAGTACAGCGAGCGTCGTGGCCGGAAAATCGGAGTTAAGCACCTGGCGGGAATAGCAGGATGGCTGCATGATTTCGGCAAAAATACGAATGAATTCTACAATTATATTCAGCAAGCTGCCGCTAACCCGCATGCGCCGCCCAAGCGAGGTTCGGTGGACCATTCCACTGCCGGAGGCAGATTCATCTATCGTCGTTATCATGCAGGCTCCACGAAGGGGTTGGACAAGGCAACGGCAGAATGGATAGCGAATTGCATCATTTCACATCATGGAGGGTTGCGGGACTTTGTCAGTGCAGAGCAGACTTCGCCTTTTATGAAAAGGGTCGTTGAGACGGAATTGAAAGAATACGAGCAGGCAGAGCGGGAGTTTCTGAGTCTTGTACCTGTGGAAGAGTTGGATCGTTATTTTGCAAGTGCTGCGGCAGAAGTCAATCATTTGCTGGGTATAGTCAAACAACATAAGTTATCCGAAATTACGCCTTCCTTGCTCATTAAGTATATGTTCAGTTGTCTGATCGATGCGGATCGGACGAGTACGCGGATTTTTGAAGAGGGGACGGGGCCGGAACAGCCCATAGAGCAGGCCGCGTTTTTTGGAAGAGCGTACGACGCTTTACAGCAGCATCTCCACAAGCTGGAGACGGGCAAGAATGCGGACCATCCTATTAACCGTCTGCGACGTGAAATGTCTCGGCAATGTGAAGAATTTGCATTTAAACCTTCTGGCATCTATACGTTGTCGATTCCGACGGGCGGTGGCAAGACACTGGCGAGCCTGCGATATGCATTAAAGCATGCGATCGAACATGGCAAGGAACGAATTATCTATATCGTACCTTACACGACAATTATTGAACAGAACGCCGACGAGATCAGACAAATCATCAAGGAAGACGATATGATTCTGGAGCACCATTCCAATGTAATTGATGAAGACAAGAAGGATCGGGCAGCGGATACATACGTTTCCAGCGACAGGGACGAGATGGAGGATGAGGCCTACGACTTTCACCGGAAAAAGCTGAAGCTCGCTCGAGACAATTGGGATCGCCCCATTATTTTTACAACGATGGTGCAATTTCTGAATACGTTCTATGCCAAAGGTACGCGGAATGTTCGTAGGCTCCATCAGCTGTCTAATGCGGTCATTATTTTTGATGAAGTACAGTCGGTTCCTATTCATTGTATTTCGCTCTTTAATTCGGCTTTGAATTTCCTGCATATTTTGGGCAATTCGAGTTTGTTGTTATGTACAGCTACGCAGCCTGCGCTGGATTTCGTCAAGCATGGCCTGCGATTATCTGAACAGCCTGAGATGATCGGTAATCTGGCCGAGGTAGGCAAAAGCTTCAAGCGTGTTGAGATTGTGGACCGGACGACACCGCTGGGTTGGAAGGCTGATCAACTGGGCGAGTTTGTGCTGGAACGAATGGATGAGGTCAACAGCACGCTCATCATTCTGAATACGAAAACGGCGGCACGCAAGCTGTACGATGAGCTGCATGAGCATGATGGTCTAGGGAAAGGCGGTTTTAAGCTCTTCCATCTCAGCACGAATATGTGCGCGGCTCACCGGAAGGCAGTGCTGAAGCAGATGAGGGAAGCGCTTGAGGCCGAGGAACGGGTGGTGTGTGTAAGCACGCAGCTCATTGAAGCCGGGGTGGACATCAGCTTCGAATGTGTGGTGCGCTCGTTAGCGGGACTGGATTCCATCGCTCAGGCAGCGGGGCGGTGCAACCGCCATGGCAAGGATGCATTGCGTCAAGTGTACATTATCAAATCGGCAGATGAGAGCTTGAAACAGCTCAAGGAAATTCAATGCGGGGCTGACCAGACTACACGGCTGTTGGCGGAGTTCAAGGTACAGCCCGAGCTTTATGGCCATGATCTGCTGTCGGCTGCTGCGGTTAAGCAATATTTTGAATACTATTTTGCGCAAATGAAGGATGAAATGCAGTATCGGATCAAGCGGCTGGATCAAAATTTGTTTCAACTATTAGGGGCGAATCGTTATTATCTGGATGCTTACAAGAATAAGCATGGCAAGCTTCCCGGCGTCATCACCCCTGCCGCCTTGGCGACAGCCGAGCAACATTTCGAAGCGATCAGCAATCGGGCGATAGCGGTGCTTGTTCCTTATGATGCAGCAGCCAAGAAGCTAATTGCTGATTTGAATGGTGAATTGAATGGTGAACTGGATATACGCAAGCTGGGAGATCTCCTGAAGCAGTCGCAGCAGTATGTCGTGAACATCTACGATCATGACAGAAGAAAGCTAGAGAAGAACGGCGACTTATATCCGCTATTGCATGGTCATGTGCTCGCCTTACGCGAACCGGCGTATAACGAATTTTTTGGCGTAGAGTCTGAGGGCGAAGGTGTATGGCAGGACGCGGTGTTGTGAAAATTCAAAAACCCGCTATAATGGCGGGTTCTCAAATGATAATTCATAAATTTCAATCCACGCTTCGCAGCGACAGAATGAGTTTAGCATATAAGAGCATGTACCGGCAATTTTTTTTACTTGTATTTATTTGGAACATGCTATAAGATGAATTCAAGGGTTCTGAAAATTAAAATAATAATACATAAGAAAGGAGAAAGGCGAATTGCGTAATCAAATAGAATTTGAGGTATCCGGTAACTATGCCTTATTTACGGACCCGCTGACGAAACTTGGAGGCGAAAAATTTAGTTATCAGGTGCCGACCTATGAATCGCTGAAGGGGATCGTTTCTTCCGTATACTGGAAACCGACTCTGACATGGATCATTGATGAAGTTCGGGTGATGAACGTCATACAGACGGAGTCCAAAGGCATACGCCCCATTGAATATAACGGCGGCAATACACTTGCTTATTACACATATTTACGGGACGTTCGCTACAGAGTCAGGGCTCATTTTGAGTTCAACCTGCTTAGAGAGGATCTCGCCCATGACCGTAATGAGTTCAAACACCATAACATTGCCAAACGTTGTGTTCAGGTTGGCGGACGCAGAGATATTTTCCTGGGGACGCGTGAATGCCAAGGTTATGTAGAGCCATGCGATTTCGATGAGGGAACAGGGGCTTACGATGAAGTGCCGGAGATCGACTTTGGCACGATGGTGCATGGCATCAGTTATCCGGATGAGACAGGACGAACCGAGCGGGAAATCCGCCTATGGCGCGCCAAAATGGAGAAAGGCATCATTACGTTTATTCGACCTGAGCAATGTACGATGATTCGTAAGACTGGCGCAGGCTCAGTCAAGACGTTCAACGCAGTCAACACGCAATCTGCGGATGAACTACACGATGATTGTTTTCCAGATGGGAGGGTGTAAATGAGTTGGCTTGCAAATTTGAATCAAACGTATGAGAACCATGCCGAACTCATCGGACAATTCGAGAAAAATCGATTTGACCGTGAATACGCGCTGATTCCTATATCACATACGACGCAAAGCGCACATATTGAGGTTTTTCTGGATGGAAACGGGAACTATCAGTATGCCGCGATTGTGGATAAAAGTGAAAGCAATACGATTATTCCTTGCACTGAGGCTTCGGCCAGCCGGACGAGCGCTCCAGTCCCATATCCGCTGTTCGATAAACTCGTTTATGTAGCTGGCGATTTCACGACCTACTGCGGAGAGGTGAAAGGCACGCCTCACGCCGATTATATGGCACAGCTTCGTGAATGGTGCGAATCGCCGTCTTCTCACCCCAAGGTGAAAAGCGTCTACGAGTATTTGCGTAAAGGGACGTTGATGGCGGATTTGATCCGTGATCAAAAGCTTTGGGTCGATGAGAACAACAGGCTGCGGGATAAGCTGACACCAGAGTTAGAGGCAGAGCTGAAGGGACAACTGACCATTTTTAAGGTGATCGCCTCTGATCAAAGCTCTGCATTCATCCGTTTTGCGGTACAAATTCCAGGTGAAGCAGAATCGAGGCTGTGGAGGGATCGCTCTGTTCAAGAGTCATTCATTCAATTCTATAATACAAGTCTTCAGGAAATCGAGTTATGTTATGTGACCGGTGAGCGGCTGCCTTATGCAGATAAACATGCAAGTCGGATTCGTAATTCGGGAGACAAATCAAAGCTGATCTCGGCGAATGATTCGACGGGCTTCACTTATCGCGGGCGGTTCCGGACGAGCCGCGAAGCGGCAGCCGTGAGCTATGATGTGTCGCAGAAGGCGCATAATGCGCTTAAATGGCTGATCGAGAAGCAGGGTGTTCAGAAGGATGGAAGGGTGTTCCTGGTATGGGGAACAGAGCAGTTGGAGGTCCCGGACCCGCATGAGGACGCATTCACTTTGTTCCCAGAGTCCGAGGAAGAGGATGCAGGCGGGGACAGCACGCATAAGGAGTATGCCAATCAGATTCGCAAAGGAATCAACGGCCACCGCTATGAGAGCGATTATAAGTCCAATGTGATCATTATGGTTCTCGATGCGGCAACTCCTGGACGCATGTCTATTGTCTACTACAACGAAATGAAGAGGGGGGCGTTCCTCGATAATTTGCAACATTGGCATGAAACCTGTTTCTGGGAGCATCGGCGTAAAAGTGATGAAGGCAAAATCATCACCTTCCCCGGTGCACCGGCAACGAGGGATATCGCTTTTGCCGCTTACGGTCCGAGAGCCAGCGATAAGGTGGTCAAAGGGCTGATGGAGCGGATGTTGCCTTGCATTGTGGATCGTCGCAGCATTCCGCTTGATATTGTACGCAGCGCAATCAGCCGCGCTTCCAATCCGGCAGGTATGGAGCCTTGGGAATGGGAGAAGACGCTGAGCATTGCTTGTGCGCTTATTAACAAGAAATATGAGAAGGAGGGCTTTAAAGTGGCTTTGAATACAGAAACAGATGATCGTGACTACTTGTTCGGCCGACTCCTGGCCATTGCTGATGTGCTGGAGAGAAACGCGCTTGGCAAAGAAGAGAAACGGGCGACAAATGCGATACGGTACATGAACGCTTTTGCCCGGCATCCGAGACGAACGTGGGCGATTATTCAGTCCAGTCTGCAGCCTTATCAGGCGCGGATGGGGACGGATGCTTCCTGGTACAGTGGGTTAATTGATGAGGTCGGATCTAAATTTAAAATGGAGAAATTTACCGACGAACCGCTGAGTGGGCTTTATTTGCTGGGCTTCTACAGTCAACGTCAGGATTTGTACACGAGCAAGAAAGATAAGGAAGCTGCGACTGCAGCGCAAGCCGCTTTGAACCAAGATGACCAAGAAAAAAACAATTAATAGGGAGCGAATCCAATGACTATTCTCGATCATAAAATAGATTTTGCTGTTGTCTTGTCCGTCCATAATGCGAATCCCAATGGCGACCCGTTAAACGGCAATCGCCCTCGCCAAAGCTATGACGGCCGTGGTGAAATTTCCGATGTGTGTATCAAAAGAAAGATTCGCAACCGTTGGCAAGATATGGGGGAGTCCATACTTGTTCAATCCGATGAACGGCGCGATGACGGTTATCGCAGTATTAAGGATCGCGCGGATGCCAACTCTGACATTCAGGAGTTTGCCAAAGGGAAAAAGCAGAACAATGAGCTTTACGCCCAGGGAGCCTGCAAATCATGGATCGACGTTCGCAGCTTTGGTCAAGTGTTTGCCTTCAAAGATTCGGATGTATCGATCGGTATTCGTGGTCCGGTATCCATCCATACTGCTGTAAGCATCGATCCCATTGATATTTCCAGCATGCAAATTACTAAAAGTGTAAATGCCGTCACGCAGAGGGACCCCGACAAGAAAAGCTCGGATACAATGGGCATGAAGCATCGGGTGGATTTTGGCGTGTATGTGTTCTATGGCAGTATTAATACGCAATTGGCCGAAAAAACAGGCTTCACCATCGAGGATGCCGAGAAACTGAAGGAAGCGTTGCGTACTCTGTTCGCAAATGATACATCCTCCGCACGTCCCGATGGCAGCATGGAGGTTCACCAGTTGTATTGGTGGCAGCACAAGAGCAAGCTGGGTCAATATTCGTCGGCCAAGGTTCATCGTTCGCTTGACTATAAGCTGAATCCTGATGTTGCTCAAGCAACGAAATTTGAGGATTATACTTTCACCCTTCAGCAGCTTGATGGACTGGAATGCCAGCAGTATGAAGGTCTATGACGAAGACGATTACCTGCTGCTGTCGGGTATCCAGCATTTTAACTTTTGCAGACGGCAGTGGGCGTTGATTCATATTGAACAGCAGTGGGCGGAGAACGTCCGGACTATTGAAGGCTCTCATCTGCACGAGAAGGCGGATCAGCCGCTGATTCGAGAGAAAAGAGGGGACAAGCTCATCGTTCGTGCCATGCCTATCCACTCCAGAGAGCTTGGTCTGACAGGCATATGTGATGTGGTGGAATTTATCCGTGATCCATCAGGCGTACCCTTGGCAGGGGAGGAAGGCTTGTACCTTCCTTATCCCGTTGAATATAAGAGAGGCAAGCCCAAGCGCAATGCTTCTGACCGTTCGCAGCTCGTTACCCAATTGATCTGTCTGGAAGAGATGCTCGTGTGTGATCTGTCGCTGGGTTATTTCTATTATGATGAAATCAAGCATCGGGTGGAAGTGCCCATTACTGCGGCAGACCGGGAGCTGGTCAAACAGAGTGTACAGGAGATGCGGCATTATTATGACAGGAAGCATACACCAAAAGCAAAGGCAGGGCCTCATTGTCAGAGCTGCTCTTTGAATTTGGTATGTTTGCCGGAGATGCTGGCTCGGAAAACGGTCTCAAGCTATATTGAAAGCAGGATTAAGGAATGAAAAAACTGTTAAATACTCTTTTTGTGACGATACCGGACACGTACTTGTCGCTGGATGGTGAGAATATTGTAGTCAAGCAGGAAGAGAAAGCGATTGGCCGATTTCCGCTGCACAATTTTGAGGCGGTATGCACATTCGGGTATGCAGGTGTGAGTCCGGCTTTGATGGGAGCTTGTGCAACCCGCAATATCGGACTGACCTTTATGACCCGCACTGGACGGTTTCTGGCGCGCGTTATTGGCGAGGATCGTGGAAATGTCGTGCTGCGCAAAGAGCAATACCGGATTTCGGATGATGAGCGCCAAAGCGCGCTAATGGCAAGAAATATGATCGTTGGCAAATTGTATAACCATAAGTGGATATTGGAGCGGGCGATTCGAGATTATCCGCTGCGTATCGATACGAACAGAGTGAAGCGGGTCACGGCCTCGCTGACAGAGATGATGGCCTTGGTTCGCGGCGTGGAAGCTCTGGATATATTACGCGGCTTGGAGGGCGCGGCAGCCGTTCAATACAATTCGGTGTTTGATGATCTGATCTTGCAGCAGAAGGAGCAGTTTTTCTTCCATGGCCGCAACAAACGCCCGCCGCTGGATAATGTTAACGCGTTATTGTCTTTTACATACACACTGCTCTCTAACGATATGAAGGGGGCGCTCGAATCCGTGGGACTGGATCCGTATGTTGGTTTTTTGCATCGGGACAAGCCGGGGCGTGCGTCGTTGGCACTGGATATGATGGAGGAGTTGCGGGGTGTGTATGCTGATCGTTTTGTGCTTTCTCTGATCAATAAGAAGCTCATTAATGCCAAGGGCTTCTACCGGAAGGAGAACGGCGCTGTTATTATGGAAGATGAGACGAGAAAAGTAGTGATCAAGGCGTGGCAGGAGCGGAAACAGGACAAGATCATACACCCTTATTTGAATGAAAAAATACCTTGGGGCCTCGTTCCTTACGCTCAAGCATTGCTGCTGGCCCGGCATATCCGTGGGGATCTCGATGAATATCCGCCATTTTTGTGGAAGTAGGTGTTGTGTTGCTGGTTCTGATAACGTATGATGTCAGCACAATGGATAAAGAAGGCAGGCGCCGTCTGACTAAAGTAGCCAAGAAATGTGTAGACCACGGTCAACGTGTGCAAAACTCGGTGTTTGAATGTATCCTCGACTCCACTCAGCTGCGCAAGTTGAAGTATGAATTGGAAGAGCTGATAGATAAGGATACGGATAGTTTGCGATTCTATAATTTGGGAGAAAACTACAAGACGAAGGTTGATCATATGGGAGCGAAAGAGTCATATGATATGGAAAGCCCCCTCATTCTCTGAGGTGCGAATGTGAAGCGCACATGAAATCCCTGGGACATTCGCACCTCGAAATTTGTCGAAACCATCCCCTTTTAAGCTGGATGTTGAAAAGTCAACTGTGAATTGAAACTTTTATAGCATTGTTTTATAAGGATTTGTAGGAGATTCATGCCTAAAGCAGATGAATCCCCTACATTTTCGCTGTCACGCTCCTCATGGAGCGTGTGGATTGAAATCACGCGATCACACGGGATCGAATCCAGTTGAGTTGTCACGCTCCTCATGGAGCGTGTGGATTGAAATATTGCACGAGCCTTTTCCTCATATGAGGATTCGGCGTCACGCTCCTCATGGAGCGTGTGGATTGAAATGGCCAGTACCTGAAAGCCGTTTTGTACGTTGCCGTCACGCTCCTCATGGAGCGTGTGGATTGAAATCACTTGTTCCGTTTTAGGACCTAATTGCAACAACGTCACGCTCCTCATGGAGCGTGTGGATTGAAATGGCAGCTCCTTGCAAAGCTCAGGACACAAGCAGCCAGTCACGCTCCTCATGGAGCGTGTGGATTGAAATGCACATGGACATACAAGTCCATGATTAGCCGAACTCGTCACGCTCCTCATGGAGCGTGTGGATTGAAATATAGCTCGTCGCATCCCTCAGCAAACTAAAGGACAAGTCACGCTCCTCATGGAGCGTGTGGATTGAAATGTATGCCGCTTGTCCTTTAGTATCACTGCATTGGGTTGTCACGCTCCTCATGGAGCGTGTGGATTGAAATCGTGAATGGGTCCGAATGTACGAGCAGTTCCAACGGGTCACGCTCCTCATGGAGCGTGTGGATTGAAATAAGAGCAAATGGAAGAGCTGCGGAGAGCGGGCGGTCACGCTCCTCATGGAGCGTGTGGATTGAAATGGTGACAGGTAAGCGGACAGGTTTGGAATTGGTGGTCACGCTCCTCATGGAGCGTGTGGATTGAAATAAGTCTGTCAAAGATGCCAAGATACTTTCGCTCGTTGTCACGCTCCTCATGGAGCGTGTGGATTGAAATCATCAAGGCGCTCGCCAAAGCGCTAGGAATCCACGTCACGCTCCTCATGGAGCGTGTGGATTGAAATGCAAGATTCGTGCGACGATTATGTTCGCCAGCCCTGTCACGCTCCTCATGGAGCGTGTGGATTGAAATCCCGCGAGAAAATGACTGCCACAACGCGCCTGTGTGTCACGCTCCTCATGGAGCGTGTGGATTGAAATATCATCAATCAGATGCAAACGTGCCGAAACCTCGTCGTCACGCTCCTCATGGAGCGTGTGGATTGAAATCGCCGATGGTACCAACAATGTCAGCCGTTTTGGTCACGCTCCTCATGGAGCGTGTGGATTGAAACAGCCAGACAGACACAACCAGGCATCCGGACGATTCGTCACGCTCCTCATGGAGCGTGTGGATTGAAACTACCAAAATCGGGGTCAGGCGGAAGAGTTTGCAGTCACGCTCCTCATGGAGCGTGTGGATTGAAACCTCATAGGAATCTTCGGGCTGCTCGGATCAATCGCCGTCACGCTCCTCATGGAGCGTGTGGATTGAAACGATAAAACGGACGAGGGCGCCGTTATACCGTTCGCGTCACGCTCCTCATGGAGCGTGTGGATTGAAACTGTATACAGAAAGGGGGTGTGAAGCGGTGAGAAGGCCGGTCACGCTCCTCATGGAGCGTGTGGATTGAAATAAAAAGCGTGCGGTGATATCCGGGTATTGTACGGGTCACGCTCCTCATGGAGCGTGTGGATTGAAATATTGCTAGGTCCCTTACTAAAAAAAGTGCCCGAGCAATTATTGGTTAAAAGGTTAAATGAAATTACTGCAGGTAAGGTTATAAGTTAAATTTCTTAAACACGAGCCTTGAAATATAGCTATATAGACAAATTCCCGTCTTGGATGAAAATGGAGTCAGTTGGAGGAGATAGTATGACTCATAATGAGGTTGCTGAAATATGCGAAGCTTATTTACTTCCACTAATATCAGAGTTGTACGAGTTGGAAGACTAAGTGCAAAAATACTCAGAATTGCCTTTCTAAATGACAGGAGGCGGGAGGATCTGCTGGGTGAAGTTGAATATATCCAATATCTATTCAAGCATGGCGGTAGTGTCTCGAATGTGGTCAGCTCCCGGAAGGGGAATCTACTGGAAGAGATAACTCATAGTAACCATACCTTTTTTGTCTGCCTGTTCGAAAAGGCTAAGGGGAAAATGCTTGTGGAAAATCATTATCAGTATCGCGAAGGAGTTCCTATTACGGAATACTACTATAACTGCGGTAAAGTTCTGGGGAAGCTGCATCAATTGTCGAAAGGTTATGCTCCAGTCCATCGCCGGTATAGTTTTTTTGATAAATACAATGTCGAGTATATTGATAAATTGATACCTGATACGTTATCCTTGCTTAAGGAGAAGATGCCAGGGCTCCTTAAAACCTTAGAAGGATTGGACAAGAACCCTGAGTCTTTCGGTATGGTCCATTTTGATTACAACGACGGTAATGGAAAATATTGTAGATGCATTCGAAGTAATGCGGAACAACGGCGTAGAGACGAAGTGCGATGAGGAGTTGTCATATTGTATAAAATGCCTTGAAGAAGAAATTCCTTATAAGGGATTTTTCCATGAAGTATTCTCGTGCGAAGAACCATTCGAGTCTGAGGAACGAAGTATTTAGTCTTATCAAAGTACGCCGGCGATAGCTTCCCGGTTTTCACAGTCCTAGTTCAGAAGCCAAGAATAGGGGAATACCTGATGGAAAATACCAATAGATTAATAAGAAGATTATTAATGCCAAGGGCTTCTACCAAAAGGAGAACGGCGCTGTTATTATGGAAGATGAGACGAGGAAAGTAGTGATCAAAGCATGGCAGGAACGGAAACAGGACAAGATCATACACCCTTATTTGAATGAAAAAATACCTTGATGTCTTGTTCCTTACGCTCAAGCTTTGTTGCTGGCCCGGCATATCCGTGGGGATCTTGATGAATATCCGCCATTTTTGTGGAAGTAGGTGTTGTGTTGCTGGTTCTGATAACGTATGATGTCAGCACAATGGATAAAGAAGGCAGGCGCCGTCTGACTAAAGTAGCCAAGAAATGTGTAGACCACGGTCAACGTGTGCAAAACTCGGTGTTTGAATGTATCCTCGACTCCACTCAGCTGCGCAAGTTGAAGTATGAATTGGAAGAGCTGATAGATAAGGATACGGATAGTTTGCGATTCTATAATTTGGGAGAAAACTACAAGACGAAGGTTGATCATATGGGAGCGAAAGAGTCATATGATATGGAAAGCCCCCTCATTCTCTGAGGTGCGAATGTGAAGCGCACATGAAATCCCTGGGACATTCGCACCTCGAAATTTGTCGAAACCATCCCCTTTTAAGCTGGATGTTGAAAAGTCAACTGTGAATTGAAACTTTTATAGCATTGTTTTATAAGGATTTGTAGGAGATTCATACCTAAAGCAGATGAATCCCCTACATTTTCGCTGTTACGCTCCGTATGGAGCGTATGGATTGAAATCCGTCTTTTGCTGGCATATGTGTTATCCTGGGGCGCCGGTTACGCTCCGTATGGAGCGTATGGATTGAAATAAACCTCACTTTATAAATTTGCGATACAGGAACATGTTACGCTCCGTATGGAGCGTATGGATTGAAATGTCCCCTAAATAAGTCGCGCTCACCGTTGACTCACGTTACGCTCCGTATGGAGCGTATGGATTGAAATATTTGCTTGCTGTTGTTACCTTCGGTGGCCTTTGCGTTACGCTCCGTATGGAGCGTATGGATTGAAATTTTTTCACTGTTTCAACCAATCCCCGAACCTCCTCAGTTACGCTCCGTATGGAGCGTATGGATTGAAATTTGGCCATGGTACTTGAACACCTCCGTTATTGAGGTTACGCTCCGTATGGAGCGTATGGATTGAAATTAACGTACACATTGCCCAAAAATGCGGACATTAGTTACGCTCCGTATGGAGCGTATGGATTGAAATATTGCCTAAATTAGTCACCCTCTCAGTGATCCGTTACGCTCCGTATGGAGCGTATGGATTGAAATCCTAAAGCCAAAAGCAAATCATCCAGCTTATCCCGTTACGCTCCGTATGGAGCGTATGGATTGAAATGTTATAGAGCCTTTGGCCGTGGCGGTCTGGAGGGTTACGCTCCGTATGGAGCGTATGGATTGAAATTACTCGTTGCGCTGCTTTAGCTGGCATAATAGTCCGTTACGCTCCGTATGGAGCGTATGGATTGAAATTACAACGGCCGTCGCGGTGGGCTGACGCTGGACGAGGTTACGCTCCGTATGGAGCGTATGGATTGAAATGCGTCCTGGGACGCCTTGATCGCATCTTTAGGCACGTTACGCTCCGTATGGAGCGTATGGATTGAAATTGCGTTTGTTCAAGCGTGTAGCGTTCATAAATGCCGTTACGCTCCGTATGGAGCGTATGGATTGAAATCAATGCGATAAATAGTACATCTGAATCGGAAGCTGGTTACGCTCCGTATGGAGCGTATGGATTGAAATCGGGTTGGTGGTTCGTCCACGATGGAGCAGCAAGCAGGTTACGCTCCGTATGGAGCGTATGGATTGAAATATCAACATCTGGCACCGATCCTTGATGGATTCAGAGTTACGCTCCGTATGGAGCGTATGGATTGAAATAGTTCTGCCTGTCGTCTCTCGTATTCAGACGGCGCAGGTTACGCTCCGTATGGAGCGTATGGATTGAAATTCGAAATAAGGAAATTGAAATGGCTGGGTTAGGTTACGCTCCGTATGGAGCGTATGGATTGAAATAACCTTCAGGCTCTGAAAATTGCCAAGGTTTTTGGTGTTACGCTCCGTATGGAGCGTATGGATTGAAATAGCACCGCACACCATTGCTATCAGCACGCCGCGCGTTACGCTCCGTATGGAGCGTATGGATTGAAATCCTAATGTACTCGGACGGTCCCTACCGTTGGAATGGTTACGCTCCGTATGGAGCGTATGGATTGAAATCGCAATGTATGAAGCATACGGGAATTTGAAATCATGTTACGCTCCGTATGGAGCGTATGGATTGAAATGTTTAGCCATTCGTGACACCCCCGCACAAACTCAGGGTTACGCTCCGTATGGAGCGTATGGATTGAAATATGCCATGTACGTTTTACGGTTGGGCGCATCCATCGTCACGCTCCACATGGAGCATGTGAATTGAAATCAAATTCTGCATACTCGAATAATTCTTCAATATGATAGACTCCGTATGGAAGAGCTGAGGTAAACAGTTTTTCCGCTACGGTTGCGGCTACAGCAGCCGTAGCATCCGCCTCATGCGAGCCGTGCAGAGAGCATTCTGCCAGAGCTGGTTTGTTCTGTTTGCGACCGCTGGCTTCAACTTTGACAGCATAGATCGGCTTTCCGATCTTAATTGAGGATAGAAGGCTTATCGCGAGATTCCGTCCCCTTGGAGCATTGAGCACGCGGAAAGCCCCCACCCGCTTCATGACGGCAATTGCTTTTGTGACCCATTCGTTATCGAAGCATAAACGTGTAGATACGGTAGGGCCTTGTTTTAACGTATGCTGTAAAATATGCTGATCCGCAAAATTAAAGCGATAAGCGGTTCTTTTTCCTATCTCGCTGCCAAAGTCGGTTGTTCTTCCATCTGTGAAGCTTACTCTCTCGATTTTTTTCCCCTGTTGCCAAGTGGTAAAGTTGTGCCGTAGATTATCGACAGTCCATTCAATCGCTGCTCTGCCATGAGAATCCCCGAGACCCAGCATAATGGAAATGTTAATTTCATCGATCGTGTCGAGCTGACGGCTGGCTTGTAGAGCCAACAGGTTGGTCAGCCCTGGAGCAAGCCCCACACTGAGTACGGCAGTAGACCCGTGTGATTCAGCTAACGGATGAAGCTGTTCGACCTTGGATAAGAAGCCATAGTCGGCTGAGATATCTATATAATGAATCCCTTGCAGCAGACAGGCCTGCACAAAGGCAGTATTTTGCTGATCCAGGCACATGACGACTACTTTAAAAGAGGACAGGATTTCGCCATTGATTTCACTGCTCATATCGATCTTCATCGGCAGTACCTGGCCCCCGGTTGCATGGCTGAACGCCTCCGCTTTCTCCAGACTTCTGCCTGCAGCATATACCTTTCCAGGATATTTCTGCGCAAGACGTGTACAAATTTTGCTCCCTACATGGCCATAACCGCCAATCACAAGAATAGCATCACGCATTATTTCTCTCTCCTTATTTCAGAACGTATCGTATGCTGCTGCATACGACCGGCGAAGACACACACCAGAATGGCAGATATGCATAAAAAGATATCCAAAACAAATACTGCGTTATACGTTGAGTCTTGTACGGAGCCCAGCCCGACGGACGCCCCGAAAGCCATGCCTAAATTGCGGCTGAGCGCAAGGAGTCCGCCTGCCATGCCTGCATGGGAGGAAGCAATGCTGCTCATGATAAGGCTGCTATTGGGCGATGCAATCATCCCCATTCCTGCACCCAGCAGGACAAGCAAACCACCGGTCAAGACGGGTGCAAGCCGATCCTGTAATAATACGAATAACAGCAGTCCTGCTCCTATCATCGTCAGACCGAGCAGAGGAAACAGCCTGGTTCCAAGCTTATCGGACGGCCAACCCGCGACCGGTCCGCATACCGCCAAAGAAACGGGATAGACAGCCATAAGTGTGCCGCTTGCCCATAGTGTCATATCCGTGGATTCTGTTAAATAAAAGGGCAGAATAACCTGCACGGAATTTACAAGCAAGAAGGAAATAAGGCTGACAAATAATCCGGATGACAATACAGGCTCTCGCAGCATTTGCAAGGGCAGGAACGGGGAGCTGTGGTGTCTTGAATGCCTAGAAAATAACCATAGAACGATGAGCGCCGAACAGCTGACAACCCATGCTTCTGTAGAGGCTAAATGCCAGTCGGCCGCTCTTGTGACTCCGAATAGAATCATCCCCACCAGGGCTGTGAACAATAATGCGCCAGTGCTATCAAAAGATACCTTTCTCCCCGGAGCTGATCCTGTGGCCGGGATGTACTTGATGGCCAAATAAGTAGCGGCCGCAGACACAGGTACATGGATCAGAAATAACCACTGCCAGCTGAGCCACTGCGAAATCATGCCACCTACGACAGGGCCTGACATCCCGCCTAATGCAACAGCCGTGCTTATAAGCCCGAGCGTCCGTCCCCGCTTTTCCTTTGGCATCAATAGAGTGATTAGTGCAATATTAGTTGCTTGAAACATTGATGCCCCCACCGCCTGCACGGCCCGCGTAACTAGGATGGCTCCAAGCGTGGGTGAGAGGGCAATGAGGACAGAGCTGATGGTGAACAGCAAGTAGCCTGTATTATGCATACGTCGGTGTCCGTAACGGTCCCCGAGCTTGCCCATGATCGGCAGCAGAACGGCAATGATCAACAAATAGCCGGTTGTAATCCACTGTGTCTGCTCAATACTGGCCTGGAAGGTGCGGGTTAACTCGGGGAGGGAAACCGTTACAACCCCGGCCGTGAAATGCGAGAGGAATGCGCCGATGCCTATAGACGTAAGGAAAAGGCGGAAGTTCGGAATGTCAGCTTTGGATTGATCTATAGTCATAACCACCTTTATTTGCTAAAAAATGCAAGTTTTTATGTTTAGTAACTAAACTTAAATTATAAAAAAAATTACTCGTTCAAAATCTCGCTAAATTTTGCGACACATTGTTCAAAAACCGTGATCTCTTCTTCTGTAAAAGCTGCCCGCAGCTTGTTATAAAAGGTTATATGCATTTCCTCATGAGCACGGAACGCGTCTATTCCGGTCTCCGTAAGATGGAGGAGGACACCTTTGGCAACGGTGGGGTGAGGAGAACGTCTGACCAGCTTTTTAACCTCCAAACGGTCTATGATTTGAGTAACAGCTCCTTTGGTGATCCCCAGCCGTGCGGCAAGCTCCTTCATCAGAACACCACCTTCGGGGCCAATCGCATCAACCGTATGAATTTCGCTGGGCGTTAAGGCCCCGGCTGCACCGAAGACACGAGGCGAGCTTTCCAGCTTGCGCAGTTGCATGATAAGACGGCCCAGACGAAGGCTGGCTTCATGCTGTTTAGGATGTGGTTGGGATTTCGGATTATTTTTCATAATTAAAGTTTAGTATCTAAACTTTAAAATTGTCAAGCACTACTAAGTTAAGTGATCTAAGAGCTGTCCGACGGTTGGGATGTTTAGCCGAGGGAAGCTTTCTCAGATTGTATATGCAAATAGTATATCTTTAGATTTATACCAGAATTAATATCTTTTTGGAAGGAAATCGATAGAATCTGTCGAATAACGTCAATAAGACCTTATACCTCATTTTAGTAGGGCAAAAGATTTATAATTAGGGGCCAAATGGATTATATCGCGCATATCCGCGAGAAAGACAAGACGATTCAGACAGTCGAGGCACATTTACAAGAGGTGAAAGAGTATAGCCAGCGACCACTTCTCTGAGGTGCGAATGTGAAGCGCACATGAAATCCCTGAGACATTCGCACCGCGAATTTTGTCGAAAACATCCCTTTTTAAGTTGGAAGTTGAAAAGTCAACTGTGAATTGAAACTTTTATAGCATTGTTTTACAAGGATTTATAGGAGATTCATGCCAAAAGTAGATGAAACCCCTACATTTTCGCTGTCACGCTCCTCATGGAGCATGTGGATTGAAATTCCTGCGTTACCGCTTGATTTGAGGCTTTCAGCGTCACGCTCCTCATGGAGCATGTGGATTGAAATCGGCCAACTTTATAGCCGACGAAGCCGCCCAGAAGTCACGCTCCTCATGGAGCATGTGGATTGAAATAACAGTCCAACTATCAATCGGTTTGAACTCTCCTGTCACGCTCCTCATGGAGCATGTGGATTGAAATCACTTGTTCCGTTTTAGGACCTAATTGCAACAACTGTCACGCTCCTCATGGAGCATGTGGATTGAAATACTCCGTTATACGTCCAGCTTTCCGGTTCCGGTGCGGTCACGCTCCTCATGGAGCATGTGGATTGAAATATTTCAGGGTGTTGGTGCTGCTGCCGATTTTGTTTGTCACGCTCCTCATGGAGCATGTGGATTGAAATTGCTTTATATTGCAAAGGGCTTGACTTGTCAAGACATGTCACGCTCCTCATGGAGCATGTGGATTGAAATAGCCTCGTATTTCTCCTTGGCCGTTTTATTATCAGTCGTCACGCTCCTCATGGAGCATGTGGATTGAAATATTCACACAATGCCCGACAATGCCAATTGTTGTCGTCACGCTCCTCATGGAGCATGTGGATTGAAATTTTGCTGAACTGATGGGCTACAACTCTATGGAGCTTACAAGTCACGCTCCTCATGGAGCATGTGGATTGAAATCGTAGATCATCTCGCGGACCGGCGCGCCCCCCTCCGTCACGCTCCTCATGGAGCATGTGGATTGAAATTGTGCTTGCCATGATAACAACTCCTTTAAGGCCCGGCGTCACGCTCCTCATGGAGCATGTGGATTGAAATCGGTCAAGCTATGATGACAACGAGAGGTTAACATGGTCACGCTCCTCATGGAGCATGTGGATTGAAATGGGAGCAGAGACTCCGCAGGCGTAGCAAAGGTTTAAGTGGGGGGCATACACGCAGCAGCGGAGAGGACGAAGCAATTCCGGAAAAGCGGAGCGTTCGCCTTTGGCCCGAAGGGTCAACAGCGATTGTAGGAATGCTTCGTTCTCGGAGCCTCTTACAACATACGAAAGCAGCAGGCCCCATTGCCGGCTTTTTCGCGTATGAAAAATTCATAAGTTCACGCCAAGTTCTTGAAGTTTATCATAGCTTCCTCACATTGGAAACGCTATAATTACATATAATTACACAGACCGATGGGGGATCGCAATGAAAAAAGGGGTTATGTTTTACAAAATTTTTATTCCGATTCTGGTTTTGGGCATTGGATTGATCACCAGCTTTGAAATATATATTTACTACCATACCATGAATTCCGTCGTTGACCGGATGGCGGACAGCAAGGAAAGCTACATCAGACAGATCAAAAACAATCTGGAGCAAAAAATTCAGACGATTGAATACGCTTTCAGTACATACAGTACAACCCAATCCTTCAATGAGGTAGTGGAAAACCCCATCACCGAGAAGGATTTCGTCGCCTACCGAAACATCAACACACAGCTCAACTACATCGCTTCGATGGGCATGGAAGGAACGACCTATACGCTGATCAGCCTGAAGCAGAAATGGCAGTTATCGGACGGTAGCCTCTCTCATCTGACACAAGCGGATCTGGACCGTTTATACGATACCTATATCAACAATCAGGCCCAGGGCTTGTTCTGGCTCAAGACGGATACCGGCATTCGATTTGTTAATACACTGCCTGCGTTCTCCACGAAGAAGCAGGCGATCGCATTGTCGGATATTTCTGTGGAGACGCTTGACCGCATGATCAAGACCGGGGATCATCCGGCTGTCTTTATTGTCAACAGGCAGGGCGACCTGATGTATGAAACCGATCCGGGAGCAAACTCGTTAACGGCTGACCAGCTGCGCACGTTCTCCAGCACAGCCGCCGGGCAGAAGGACGCGGGGATGCTTTCTCTGGACCGTTCCAAGGAGGCACCGTTGAAGGTGCTTTATGCCAAATCCGCTTACAACAATTGGACTTATATCACCCTGCTGGACCAGAAGGAAGTGAATGACGCCTTAAAAATGACCCGTTTCGGCCTCATCACGATGGGCCTGCTGCTGATGCTGTTTATCGCCGCGGTTGCTTATGCGATTTCCGTTTATTTCACCAAGCCGATTTTGCGCATCAAACGCAGCCTGCCGGAGGACCCGCAATTTACGTCCAACAATGAAATCGACTGGATCATTAACTCCATCGATTCGATTATTACGGAGAAGAAAAGCCTTGAAACGCTGGTTCAGTCGGAGCTGCCTCAGCTGGAGACGCAGCTGATCCTCAACCTGTTCCGCAACCGTGTCACCAGGGAGGAGCTGGAGCACAAATTGCCGAGGTTTGGTTATAACGTGCTGGGCAGCCGGGTGTATGTGACGATGCTTGTCCAACTCGACAACCTCGGCAAGCGGGCGGCGTCCGACAAGGACGTCCTGCTGCTGGCGGTGAACAAGGTGGCGGAGGAGGTCATTTCTGCAGAACAGAGGCTGCTTCCGATCATCCTGAACGATGACACCCAGGCGACCATAGTAGCCTTTACGGAAAACAACGAGCAGGAGATCAGGCGGCAGGCGCTGGACTATGCGACAACGATGATCCGCACGGTGAAGGAGTATTTGCAATGCTCCATCAGCATCGGGATCAGCAAATCGTACGGCAACCTGCTGCACAGCAAGGAGGCCTGTGAGATGAGCAAGCAGGCCCTGCACCATCGCCTGAATCTGGGCAAGGAGTCGATTATCTTTTATGAAGACATCACCAAGGTCGTCTCGGGTCCGGTGCTGCTGCATTATCCTGTTCAGCTGGAAACACAGCTGTTTGACGCCATCCGGCTCGGGGATGAGGAGCAGGTGTCCCGTGCACTGTATCCGCTGCTGGCTGAGCTGATGAAGCATAACAAAAATGCCGTCCATCTGGAAGTCACGCTCGTACGACTGGTGAACAACCTCATTCAGCTTGAGCAGGTGCTGGGCATTGATGTGCTGATGACCCATGATAATCACGCTCTATATCAGCGGGTGCTAAGCATCCGAAATCCCGAAGAGGTGGAGCGCCTGCTCGTGGAGCAGGTGATTTTCCCGATGGTGCGCAGTATGAAGGAGAAGACGAACCAGCAGTTCCGCTCCCTTTCGGAGAAGATTGCCGCCATCGTGCGTGCCGAATACGACCATGAGCTGTCGCTCGAAATGATCGGGGACCGGCTGCATTACAATCCGAACTACCTGAGCAGTATTTTCAAAAAAGAATTTGGCACAACCTTCAGCGATTATCTGATGAATTACCGGCTGGATATGGCGAAGAGGTGGCTGATCGATACGGACATGACGATCAAGGAAATTGCGGAAAGGCTTCAGTATCAGAATCCGCAGAACTTTATCCGCTCCTTCCGCAAGAAGGAGCATGTCACGCCCGGAGCATACCGGAAAATGAAGCAGGCCAACTGAGGACAACAAAGAAGAAGCCTTTCGCTTCTGCAGAACATTGCGGAAGCAAAGACTTCTTTTTCTTTTAAAAACGGTTCATCCTTTAACTGCTCCCAGCAGCGCGCCTTTCGTAAAGTGCTTCTGCACAAAAGGATACGCGATCAGCATCGGTACGGTAGCGATCACGATCACCGCCATTTTGATCGTTTGCGCCGGCGGAATGACATCCACGGAGGTGTTTTCGGCCTGCATGCCGCTGGAGACGATGACGATTTGGCGCAGCAGGATCTGGATCGGCCATTTGTTGGAATCGTTCAAATAAAGAATGGCATTCATATAAGTGTTCCAATAAGTAACGGCATAGAACAAAGAAATCGTTGCGATGGATGGCAGCGCCAGGGGCAGCATGATCTTCAGGAATACGCCAAAGTCCGTTGCGCCGTCCATCTTGGCCGATTCCTCCAGACTGTCGGGCAGGGCCTGAAAAAAGTTGCGCATAATGATCATGTTAAAGGCGTTGATGGCCACCGGAAGAATAAGCGACCAGTAGGAATCGATCAGACCGAGGCTTTTCACCACTAGAAAGGTTGGAATCATGCCGCCGCTGAACAGCATTGAGAAGACGACAAGAAAGTTGATGACATTTCTGCCCAGCAGATATTTTCGGGACAATCCGTAGGCCATAAATGCAGTCAGCACCATGCTTACGAACGTTCCCACCAGTGTCACTCCGACGGATACGCCCAGGCTTTTGAAAATAGTCGGTGTGGAAAGGATGTACTTGTAAGCATCCAGGGAGAATGTGGTCGGGAACAGAATGAACTTCTTGGCCACTACTTCCTGGGTTGAAGCGAAGGAACTGGCTATCACATTTACAAAAGGCAGGAGACAGGTAAGGGCGATGAGAATGAGTAGTGTACTGTTTACCGTCGTGAAAATGCGGCCGCCCACAGTGTTTTTCTTTCTGAGTCGTTGTGCCATGTGTTATCCTCCCTGTATTCGTTTACATGTAGACTTTATCAGGAGCCCCCGGTTACGTACATAATCAGCTTGTGAGGTGTTGCTGCACGGGCGAAAGACGGTCTGCGGCTGCCGATAATCATGAGCTGATAAAGTAATCACCAGCTAAGGTAAGAAGTACGGAAAGCCGCGGTGTTACAGCTTTTTGCAAACGCTATCAATTAATGATTATGTACGGAATGCGGGAAAACACATACGCTGGAAGACGTAAACGGAGCGTCTAAAGGAGGTTGCCAAGTGAAGGTTTCAACAGCTGCAGCAGTGGATGTGAAAATGGAAAAAAGGAAAAAAACGGCCAGTCATTTCGAAAGTATCCGAAGAAACAAACTCCTGTATCTGATGGTTTTGCCTGGAGTGCTGTATTTTATCATCTTCAAGTATTTTCCCATGGGCGGGTTGATCATCGCGTTTCAGGATTATCAGCCGTTTCTCGGGATTCTGGGCAGCCCGTGGGTCGGGTTAAAGCATTTTATCCGCTTATTTACGGAGCCTACTTTTTTTATGTTACTGAGCAATACGCTGATCTTGTTCGCGCTGAATATTGTCATTTTCTTTCCGCTGCCGATCATTCTCTCCCTGATGCTGAATGAAGTGAAGAACCGGTATTTCAAAACGGCCGTGCAGACGGTCATTTATATTCCGCATTTTATGTCCTGGGTCATCATCGTTTCCATTTCCTACGTGTTCCTGACCGTGGACGGGGGTGTGCTCAACGAGGTCATTGCCGGTCTTGGGGGCGAGAAAATCAGCTTCCTCACCTCGCCGGAATGGCTGCGTCCGGTCTACATCGGGCAGATCATCTGGAAGGAGCTTGGCTGGTCCACCATCATCTATCTGGCGGCTATCACCGTTGTGGATACTCAACTGTATGAGGCGGCAGAGATGGACGGAGCGGGCAGATTCCGGAAAACTTGGCATGTAACGCTGCCGGCGATCCGGCCGGTTATTATTACGTTGTTGATCCTGAAGATCGGCAGCACGCTGGATCTCGGTTTTGAGCATATGTACCTGCTGCTGAACTCGCTGAACCGCGAGGTTGCCGAAATTTTTGATACGTATATCTATACGGCAGGGCTCAAGAACGGCCAGTTAAGCTTCAGTACGACGGTAGGCTTGTTCAAGGGTGTCGTAGGTCTGGTCCTGGTGGTCTTGTCCAACAAGCTCGCGAAGAAATTCGGAGAAGACGGCGTTTATTAATCAGGATGGGAAGGATGCGCGATGATACAGTTTGTGGAAACGCTGAACCAATGGTGCATGCGCCTGCTGCGGCTGGTGTATTTGAATCTGCTGTGGACACTGGCTGTCATCCTGGGTCTGGGTGTGTTCGGCATCGGCCCTGCGACGGCTGCCATGCTGAGCATCCAGCGGCAGTGGATTCGCGGTAATGAGGATGAGGCTATATTTCCCGCTTTTGTCCGCTATTTCCGGGAGAACTTCAAGGAGGGCGTGCTGCTCGGGGTTATCTATGGACTTGCCGGATATGTGCTGTATGTCGATCTCCTGTATGTCTCCTCCTGGTATGTGCGGGTGGTCGTGCTGCTTGGCGTTTTTCTGTATATGATTTCGCTGGCTTATATTTTTCCGCTGCTCGTCCATTACGACTGGAAGGGCATCGGGTTCAAAATCCGGATGTCGCTTGTGATCGGCTTCTCCCACCTGCAATACACACTTGTGCTGTTTGTGGCGATGGCCGTATCCGGCGGACTCATCCTGCGTTTTTATCCAGGAATTCTTACCTTTGCCGGAGCCAGTCTGATCGGCTATCTCGTGATGTGGATGACCCATCAGGTATTCACCCGGATGGAACGGGCGGCTGCGGCGAAGGAGGAAGATATAGCAGTATCCGTCTCACCAAAAATATAAAAAGGGGCAGTGAAAATGAAGCGAAAAGGTATAAAAACGGCGGTTTTGTTCCTCTGTTGCGCATTGCTGTTGACAGCATGCGGCGGCGGTCAGAGTACGGGAGAGGAGGCCGGGAGTTATGATGAAAACGCAAAAGCAACGATTACCTGGCTGAATATTTTGCACACAGCTTCTCCTCCAACGGATACCATACTGAACAAGATTGAAGAGAAAACGAACACAGACATTCAATTTTCCTGGATTCCGGATGCCTCCAAGGAGGAGCGGATCAATACGGCATTGGCCTCCAACTCCCTGGCGGACGTCGTTACTCTGACGATTCTTGATAACTCCTCCGTCCGGAATGCGTTGAAATCCGGCATGTTCTGGGAGGTAGGTCCATACCTCGATGAATTCCCGAACCTGGCGAAGATACCTGAGGATACCCGCAAATCGGCCTCCATTGGCGGCAAGCTGTACGGGGTTCCTTTCCAGAAGGATCTTGCCCGCAACGGGATTACCATCCGCAAGGACTGGCTGGATAAGCTCGGCCTGGAGCTTCCGAAAACGACCGATGACCTGATGGCTGTCGCGAAGGCTTTTACCGAACAGGACCCTGACGGCAACGGTGTAGCTGATACGACCGGTTTTGTGGACCGGAATGACCTGATCTATGGCGCCTTCAAGACGCTGGGCTCTTATTTCGGCGTGCCGAACAATTGGAAGGTCAGCGAAGACGGTAAAATGACGCCTGAATTTGAAACCCAGGAATATATCGATACGATGAATTTTATGAAAAATTTATTTGATAACGGTTACATTAACAAGGATTTTGCCGTCACGGCCAAAACGGACCAGCAGCAGAAATTTGCCCAGGGGAAAGCGGGCATCTACGTCGGCGCTTTATTTGACAGCAAAAACCTGCTGAATATGGCCAAGGGCATACAGGACAACATGGAGCTTGAAATTGTCAACAACATCACTACCACCGGCAACGAAAGCGACCGCGCGATCTGGGCGGCCAATAACGGCATCGGAGGCCTCATTGCGTTCCCGAGATCGGAAGTGAAGGATGAAGCTGAGTTGAAGCGTATCCTTAAATTCATCAATGATCTGATGGACGAGGATGTCTACGCGCTGATGACTTACGGCATCGAAGGCACGCATTATACGGTAGATGCGGATAATGCGACGACGATTACAGATACGGATTTGTGGCAGCAGGAGGTGCAGCCGTTTTCTTCCACCCGTCCCAAAGAGTTCGGCTATGACATCCATGATGCAGACCCGTTAAAGCAGAAATCTGATAAGCTGATCAAGGAAAATGCGAAGCATGCCGTATTGAATCCGGCTTATTCGCTGGACTCGGAAACATACACGACACAGGGCTCCGAGCTGCAGAAAATCATGACAGATGCCACTTACAAGTATATCCTGGGCGAATCAAGTCTGGAGGATTTCAAGGCGTCGGTGCAGACCTGGAGGGATTCCGGCGGCAACCGGATGATTGAGGAATATGAAGCGGCGTATAAGGAAGTTCACTCATAAAACTCATTCATAACAGGAGTAGAGCCTATGAAAAAAAAGAGCTTTAAGCGAACGTTGGCGATCAGCATAGCCGTGCTTCTGACCGGAACTCTGGTTTTAACCGGATGCGGAGGAGGGGCAGCCGAGAAGGGGGCGGACGCCAATCAAACCTATGACCCGAATTCGGCCCTGTCCTTGACGTGGCTGAACATTCTGCACACGGCTTCTCCGCCGACAGATGTCATTCAGAAGAAGATTGAGGAATATACCAATACGAAGGTCACCTTTAACTGGGTGCCTGACGCCTCCAAGGAGGAGCGCATCACCACGGCGCTTGCTTCAGGACAGTTGGCGGACATTGTTACCTTGACGCTGCTGGATAACTCGTCTGTGCGCAGTTCCTTGAAATCCGGATTGTTCTGGGATGTCAGTCCATACCTGGATGATTACGAGCACCTGAAGGAAATCCCGCAGGAAGTAAGGAAAGCCGCCTCCATTGGAGGCGGGCTGTATGGGGTGCCGTTTCAGAAGGATCTGGCCCGAGGCGGACTGGTGATCCGCAAGGACTGGCTTGACCGTCTGGGGCTGAAAGTACCGACAACCCTGGATGAACTGTACGAAGTAGCTAGAGCCTTTACGGAGGACGATCCGGACGGGAACGGGAAAGACGATACGGTTGGATTTGGGGACCGTTCTGATCTGAGATACAGCAGCTTTAAAACGATAAGCTCCTATTTTGGCGCCCCCAACGGCTGGAAGGTTGACGAGCAGGGCAAGTTTACGCCTGAATTCGATACACCGGAGTATATGGAAGCGCTGAATTATTCGCGGAAGTTGTATGAGAACGGGTATTTGATCCAGGACTTTGCGGTGACGGCCAAATCGGACCAGCAGCAGCAGTTTGCCCAGGGCAAGACAGGCATTTATACCGGGATGATTGATATCGCGAACCTGAAGAATCTGGCGAAGGGGATTCAGGACGGGATGCAGGTCGTGCCTGTCAACAAAATTTCAAAAGGCGACGGCCAATATCATATCTGGTCCGAGGGCAACGGCGTCGGCGGACTGCTGGCGTTTCCGAAGTCAGAGGTGAAAACCGAAGCGGAGCTGAAGCGGCTGCTGCAGTTCGTGGACGATTTGATCGATGAAGAAGTGTACATGTATATGACCGGCGGCATTGAAGGGGTTCACTATGAATTTGACGGGAACGAGGCGTTCAAAAAGCTGGATCAGGATAAGTGGCAGGCGGATGTACAGCCATTTTCCAGCTCCAGACCGAGTGAAGTCACCTATTCCTTGAAGGATGCCGATCCGGATAAAGATTTGGCCAATCAGCTGGTGAAAGAGAATGCGGAATTTGCCGTGCTTGACCCTAGCGTTCCGCTGGATTCGGCAACCGCTAATGAAAAGGGAACAGAGCTCGATAAGATCATCACAGACGCCACCATCATGTATATCATGGGCCAAATTGATGAAAACGGATTCAAGCAGGCGGTGCAGAATTGGAAGAATGCCGGTGGAGGCCAAATCATCAGCGAATATGAGGCGGCTTACAAAAGCTCGAATCCCTGAGAGGCCAATAACGCAATGACATGATCAAACCGGGGAGGGGAAGACGTTGAATACACAGTGGGCCGTGCGGACGGCCGATTCCATTATGAAACGTACGCCAAGGCTGTATGAGGCGAGAGGTTATAACAGCAAGTGGTCCTACGATTTCGGGGTTGTGCTGAAAGGTTTTGAAGGACTCTGGAAGCGGACGGGGGACCGGAAATATTTCCGGTTCATCCAGGACAACATGGACTACTTCATCCAGGAGGATGGGAGCATCCGTGGTTATCATCAGGAAGAGTACAACATCGATTATATCAACAATGGCAAGCTGTTATTCTCTCTGTACCGCGAAACCGGGCAGGAAAAATACAAGCAAGCGGCTGCCCTGTTAAGGGAACAGCTTGAATCGCATCCGCGAACCTCCGAGGGGGCATTCTGGCATAAAAAGATTTACCCATACCAAATCTGGCTGGACGGCTTGTATATGGGATCCCCGTTTTATCTGGAGTATCTGCTGACCTTCGAAAATGGTGAAGGGCTGGACGATGTGACAAAGCAGTTCATCCTGTGCGAACGGCATACAAAGGATGAGACCACGGGCCTGCTGTATCATGCCTGGGATGAGAAGCGTGTGCAGTCATGGTGCAACCCGGATACGGGATTGTCCCCCAACTTCTGGGGGCGTTCCCTGGGCTGGTATGTGCTGGCACTGGCGGATGTGCTGGAGCTGCTGCCTGACAGTCATGCCGATTATGACACGCTGTGCCGCAT
The DNA here is from genome assembly GCF_042136365.1 of Paenibacillus enshidis. Lineage (NCBI taxonomy): Bacteria > Bacillati > Bacillota > Bacilli > Caryophanales > Paenibacillaceae > Paenibacillus > Paenibacillus enshidis. Next base: position 130,865 of record NZ_JBHHMI010000008.1, read on the forward strand.
CCTGCGGGATACGCTGGCAGCTTTGCAAAAATATCAAGATGAGGCCACCGGCGTCTGGTATCAGGTGGTCGATCAGGCGGAACGCAAGGGCAATTATCTCGAGGCCTCCGCATCAAGCATGATCACGTATGCCATGGCCAAAGGCATTCGGCTGGGTGTGCTGGACCAAATCTGGCTGGACCCGCTCGACCGCGCATTCCAGGGTGTTATCACCGAATTTGTGACGGAAACAAAAGAGGGCCTGATCAATTTGAACAAAGTCTGTCAGGTCGCAGGCCTGGGCGGTGCCGACAAGAGGGACGGGACGTTCGCTTATTATATCAGCGAGCCGATTATAACCAACGACCAGAAAGGGCTGGGGGCTTTCCTGAAGGCATGCTGCGAGTACGAGCGACTGAAGGATCCTGCCGGACAGCAGATTGGAGAGAGTTCTAATGCAGGTGTATAACATCACAGATTACGGAGCGTCCCGCGATAGCGAGACGCTTGCCACTACAGCCATTGCGGATGCGATTGAAGCAGCAAACCGGGCCGGCGGAGGCACGGTGTATATTCCTGCGGGAACGTACCGGACGGGTGCTATTTTTCTGAAAAGCAATATTGAGCTGCACTTGAGTCCAGGCGCCGTGCTGTGCTTCAGCGCGGACCCCGAAGATTATCCGGCGGTGCAATCCAGATGGGAGGGGGTTAACCGGCAGGTTCATGCCTCTTGCATTTATGGGGAGAACCTGGAGAACATCTCGCTCACTGGATCGGGCACGCTGGAAGGAAACGGCCAGCCCTGGTGGGAGAAGCAGCGGAACGCGCCCGAGGATTTACAGTTTCCACGTCCCAAGCTGATCAGTTTGGACGGCTGCCGACGGGTAACCATCAAAGACCTGAACTTGCGTAACTCGCCGTCATGGACGGTGAATCCGATCCGTTGCAGCGATGTTACCATTGACAACCTGTCCATCTATAACCCTGCGGATTCCCCGAATACGGACGGAATCAATCCCGAATCGTGCCGCAATGTGCGCATCAGCAACTGCAGCATTGATGTCGGGGATGACTGCATTGCGATCAAGTCCGGGACGGAGGACAGCGCAGAGCGTATTCCATGTGAAAATATTACGATTACAAACTGCACAATGGTGCATGGACACGGCGCAGTCGTGCTGGGCAGCGAAATGAGCGGCGGCATTCGCAATGTCACGATCAGCAATTGCATTTTCCAGCAGACAGACCGCGGTATCCGGCTCAAATCCAGACGAGGACGCGGAGGTACGATTGAGGATATACGCGTGACCAACATCGTCATGGATCAGGTCATCTGTCCTTTCATTCTGAATCTGTACTATTTCTGCGGCCCGCGCGGCAAGGACAAATATGTGTGGGACAAAAATCCGTATCCGGTTACGGAGGAAACCCCATGCTTCAGACGCATTCATTTTGATCATATTACGGCCCGCAATGTCCACGCCTCCGCAGGCTTTCTATACGGGCTGGCAGAACAGTATGTTTCTGAAATTACATTCACGAATATCGACATTTCCATGGCTGAACCAGCCATTCCGGGTCTTCCGGCAATGATGTCAGGACTGGAAGAGATGCAGAAGCGCGGCTTTTATTTGGGCAATGTGCGGGACATTCTGTTCCAGCAGGTGACGATCGAAAACCATGAAGGGCCTGCTTTTTACATTGAAAACGGGGAAGAGGTTGAGGTCATCAACTGCCGCTCGAAGAATACCGCCAAACCGGAAAAGCTGATGGAGCAGGTGACCGTGACGCCGGCATCGACTTTGTGAACGGAGAGGATGGGTATGGAGAAGGATTTGTTGCTGAGTTTATTGGGTGATATCCCTCCGGAAACGCCAATGTCGGCAGAAATGATGCAGCAGGAGGAGCGGGACGGATACAGGCTGGAATCCGTTTTGCTGGACCTTAACGGGCTGGAGCGGGTGCCTGCCTCTATCGCTTTTCCTTTAACAGGTGAGGGGCCTTATCCACTGGTCGTGTTTAATCATTCGCATGGCGGAAATTATGCCAACGGTCGCAACGAGCTGATCCGCAGCAGCCCGTATTTGCAGCAGCCGTCATTCGCCTCGGTGCTGACAGGGATGGGCTATGCGGTGTGCTGCATCGACATGTGGGGATTTAATGAACGGGGCGGTAAAACCGAAAGCGAACTGGTAAAAGAAATGCTGTGGCACGGCCGGGTCATGTGGGGCATGATGCTCTACGATAACTGCCGTTTGCTTGATTATATGTGTACACGCAAGGAAATTGATGCTGCACGGATCGCGACCATCGGCATGTCGATGGGCGGCTTGATGGCATGGTGGCTGGGGGCGCTCGATGAACGGATTGGGGTCGTCATCGACATTTGCGGACAGGTGGAAGCCCACACGCTTATCGCCAAAAGAGGCTTGGACCATCATGGTTTTTATTCGTATGTTCCCGGACTGTTGAAGCATTTCACCACATTGGACATTCAGAAAGGTATTGTCCCCCGCCCGCGCATGAGTCTGACGGGCAGGAATGACAGGCTGTGTCCTATTGAAGGGGTCGAGCACCTGGCTGAAGGGCTGGCGGCAGCATACCGTGAAGCAGGCAAGCCGGAGCATTGGCAGCCTGTGATCACTTCCGGAGGGCATATGGAGACGTTGGAAATGAGGGTGGCATGGCAGCGTTTTTTGGCCAGCCATCTGTAATTTCCGGATCATTGCAAGGAAGGGACGTGCGCATGATGCTGGTAGGAAAAGAGCCCTTTTGTGATTTCGCCACCATTCAGGCTGCTATTGATGCTTTGGAGCAGAGCGACCCGCAGCAGCCGGAGACTCTGTATATTTTGCCAGGGGTTTATAAGGAGACGGTTCGCATTTACCGCTCATGGCTGCGTATGGTGGGCATCGGTCAGGTGGAAATCACTATGGACCGGTATGCCAAAGAGCTTGACGAGCAGGGCGAGGAAATCGGAACGTTCGCCACTCCCACCCTGTTTCTGGGAGGACGCCGACTGGTGCTGGAGAATTTGACTGTCTCCAATACAGCCGGGCAAGGGGAGGAGATTGGGCAAGCGGTGGCCGTATATGCGCATTGCGATGAAACGGTGTTCCGGAATTGCACCTTCAAGGGGCATCAGGACACCCTGTTTACCGGACCGCTTCCGCCCAAGCCGAAGGAGCGGGCGAGCTTTGGCGGCATCCAGCTGCGCGAGCACCATGCACAGTATCGGCAGCTGTACCAGCACTGCCATATTGAAGGAACGGTGGACTTCATTTTTGGCGGGGCGACCGCTTTTTTCGAGAGCTGCGAAATCCGCAGCCTGCGGCATGCAGGCGGTCAGCAGGGGTACATCGCCGCCGCGTCTACGCCGCAAGGGCAGCAGTATGGTTATGTGTTCAAAAATTGCTTCTTGACCGCCGATCCGGGCGTTTCATCCGTTTTTCTTGGCCGTCCGTGGCGCGAATATGCAAAAACGGTGTATGCCGGCTGCCGCATGGGCGGGCACATTCATTCTGCAGGCTGGGATAACTGGGACAATCCGGCGAACGAAGAAACAGTCGATTACCGTGAATATAACGCACGTGATGCGGCGGCACTGCGCACGATTCGTGTGCCGTGGGCAGGGTGCCTGGCTGCAGGGGAGAAGGCATGGACGAAAGGCAAGGTTTTTGCCGGAACGGACTTTTGGCAGGATGGAGGGGACTAGGCGATGACGTTACGAAAATGGGAAATCGGCCTATGCTGGCTTGCATCTGTACTGTCGGCTGTGTTTGCTGGCGGATTTTCTATGGTGATCCTGCAGATGCCTTTGGGAACCTTCGAAACGACACTTTTTCCGCTTTTGCAGGAGAGTGACGGCGGTTTGATGCTGCAGGAAAGCTATGAGGGAATGCGCACGCTGGGGGCCTGGTTCGGCATTACGGTCATGGCCGTGCTGATCCTGGCGATTCTGGCCGGGCTATGTGCAGGCAAGAACCGTCGCTTAATGGCGGCGGCCGTCTGTTATGTGCTCGCTGGATTATGCCTGCTCCTCGGTACTCAATATCTTGGCTTTCCGCTCGCATTTTGTTATTTTGCGGCTGCGGTTTTATGTGCGATTCGGAACAGGCGTCTGACTACGGCGGATGAGGAAAAGGAGAACCCTGGAACCTTATGAACAAAATGATTGAGAATCCGATTTTGCGAGGCTTTAATCCTGACCCGTGCATCGTGCGGGCCGGGGAGATGTACTATATCGTCGTCTCGTCCTTCGAGTGGCTGCCCGGCGTGCGGGTGTATCAATCGCGGGATCTGGCACGCTGGGAGCATTACGTCGATATTTTGACCGATCAGGTTGATCTGCGGGGCAATCCGAAGAACTGCAGCATCTGGGCTCCCCAGCTCAGCTATCATGATGAGCTTTTCTATCTTGTTTATACAGATGTGAAGAGCACCCGGCGTCCCTTCAAGGATGCTCATAATTTTCTGATTACTGCCCCTTCGATTGATGGACCCTGGTCGGAGCCTGTGTATTTGAACAGCAGCGGCTTCGATCCTTCCCTATTCCATGATGAGGATAGCCGCAAATGGCTGCTGAACGCCCTATGGGATTACCGGATCAAGGAAAGCAATAAATCAAGCGGCATCGTTATGCAGGAATATGACAGCGTGCAACAGCGTTTAATCGGCGAGCCTGTCAAAATTTTTGACGGGACATGGTTAAAGAAAACGGAAGCGCCCCATATTTACAAGCAGAACGGCTATTACTACCTGATTACAGCCGAAGGGGGAACCGGCTCCGGACATGCGGTAACCGTAGCGAGATCACGGGAGTTGTCCGGTCCCTACGAAGTGGACCCTCACAATCCGATGCTGACCTCGCGGGATCATCCGGAACTGGAGCTGCAGTGTGCGGGACACGGAAGCCTGGTGCAGACTCCGGACGGAGATTGGTACATGGTGCATCTGTGCACCCGGCCCATGGAAGGAAAGTATGCGATTTTGGGACGGGAGACTGCCTTGCAGCAGGTCTGTTGGGATAGTGATGGCTGGCTGCGACTGACGGCAGGCGGCAATACGCCGTTGGTACAGGTTCCTGTGCCAGATGGTGCGGGTCTTAACGCAGACATGCAGGTGCGGAACCGGGAGTTCGCGGATGAATTCGACGGTACAGAGCTGAAAAAAGCCTGGAATACATTGCGCATATTGGCGGATGAAAGCTGGTGCTCGCTGGCGGCGCGTCCCGGCTACCTTAGAATTACAGCGGGGGAGTCGGTGCAGAGCCTTTTCCGGCATCACTTGCTCGCCATTCGGCAGACGGATAAACGGTTCCGTGCAGAAACGGTGCTGGAGTATGACCCACAGAGCTATTTGCAAATGGCCGGGCTGTTGCTCTATTTGAATGATGAGAGCTACCTGTATCTCTGTGTCAGCCGGGATGAGACACTGGGAAAGGTGCTTCGGATGATGAAATGTGAAGGGGACCAATTTATGCTGCTGCCGGAAGCGGTGGTTATTGACGAGCATGTGCCCGTTCATTTGGCTGTGGAGGTTAATGAGGCGGATGCGCAGTTTTATTACCGGACCGGGACGGATGCGGATGCCGGGGATTGGAAGCCGCTCTTTGAGCAGCAGCGGATCAGTTTCCTGTCTGGGGGCTTTACAGGCAATTTTATCGGCATTGGTGCTCACGATATGCAGCAGTTCGCAGGCAGCCATGCTGATTTTTCCAGCTTCCGCTATTTTGGCAAAGACGAGTAAACCCTGCACCTTATAACTCAACTTTCGCAGCATGAAATCGTCAAACAAGCCCTGAAATAACGGGGTAAAACGGAGATCTACTGCTGGGTTGACGCTGAATCAAAGCAGACCGCTTTTTGCTAGCTTTCTTGCAGGAAGGGCATTCGGCCCCCTCAGAGTCTAGTAGCCAGAGTGAGGTTAGTGTGTTGTCTGGTGCCTTTCCATACAGCTTTGCACGATTATCCCTTTTGCTCAGAATGCGGGAGTTGAGGGTTGGGGGGGCCTAGGGGAAGAAACAATGTGGCGGAAATTGCTGTACATGGGCGTGACGATTCCGGCGATCCCTTACCGCCGACTGATCGCGCGCCAATCGGTTCAGCCTCTTGCGGCTGCGGCCTAATTACAGTACTTAAACGGGAAAAGGTGAGCATGATGTGCGTGGCTTGATCGGTGTGGGGCCGCATGAACGAGGACATCGGAAACTTTCGGGTTCAAGCGGCAACGAGGACCTGGGTCTTTTATGTTTTCGGGTCCTTGCTCCTCTCCCTTGTCCTGAATAGCGTAACAACAGGCATTTTTCGTGCCTCCGTTGGATCTGTTATTTTCTTTAACGTGCCTAAAGTATTTTCGGCCGCCGGGTCGCTGTTTTTTGTACCTGATCCAACGGGATAATCGTGCAAAGCCACCGGACAGCGAGTCACATGCCTTGCCACGATCGGTTATCGGCTTGACTGTCAAGCACGGATATCGGCAAACTTGCAAGAAGGGGATTCGAATTCCTCAGAACCCAGTGTCTACAAAGGTTTAATTGGATTTGGGCCCTCAACCGGGCATTTTTTGTATGTATAATTTTAGGTAGAAAAAGTGGGCATGGATTCTACGACTATTAAAATTACCAGGAGGAATGTATTATGATCAGATAGAAGAACCTCGGACTGCGCTAGTATATGCGGTAGGTTTGGAATACTTTTTGCTAGGTGATCCAGTGAAGTTTACATAGCGACATTTGACCAAAATGCTCGAAATCGTGGTTTAGCAACCATACTGGGACAAAAATATATTAAGGAATGTTTGGAAAGAGGTTATGCCGTCTATTGACCATATTTAACAGAAGGAGTAAAACATTGAAAAAATTATTCGTAGTTGTGTCTACTGTATCTATAGTTGTTCTTCTTATCATTTCATTCTCAAATTATCAAACGATGAAGCAGAAGGTAGAATATGAAGTCCTAAATATTGGTGAGCTTCCTGAACAATTTCAGAATGAAATCGCAAGGGATTCTGAAAGTAACGGCTTCTCTCTACACGATGATGAAAAATACACTTATATATTGTATAGAGCGAACCACACAGAATATGAGTATATTACTACTGACTTATCCGTACACCAGAAGAATGGTACATACATCATCACTTCGTTAGTAAATTGGGCTGCTGATGATAGCAAAATATGTTACGAAAAAGCAATTAAGTTCGAGAAAGTTTCCGAAGATGATATAGTCCTGGAGGAACAAGACAAGAGGTAAACTTCGAACCGCCATGGAGTGGCTCTCAAAAAAAGACGGCATTCATTCTGAGCTTTCCGAATGAAATGCCGTTTTTTGGTGTGCCGCACTTGCGGTGAGCCTTTTTTGGAGCGTTCCCGCAGTATTTATCCTGAAGTTCAGGACAACAGATGTAATCCTAAGTTTGTAAGCGAAACCAAACTGCTGGAAATCCTGTTCACGATTCTGTAAAATAACGCTGTTAACCTAAAATTCCCTGAAGTTTTTTGAATGAAAATGATTGTTTTTTAACGATAATATGATAAGATAACTTCAGTTGGAGGAGATGCCATGCTGACAGAGGAAAGATACAAGTTAATTTTAGAGCGCTTACAGATTAACGGTGTTGTAAAACTGCAGCAGCTGGTTGAGGAGCTTGGCGCTTCGGAATCGACGATCCGCCGTGATCTGATCGATCTTGAAAGCCGTCAGCTGCTCAAGCGTGTGCATGGAGGAGCGGCCCTGCTTAACCAGAAAAGCCAGGAGCCGGGGATGGATGAGAAAACGTTCAAAAACGTTCAACAAAAAACCGTCATCGGTCGTCTAGCAGCCCAGGAAATACGGGATGGGGAATGCATTTATCTGGATGCGGGTACAACTACATTAGCGATGATTCCTCATATCGAGGCCAAGGACGTAACCGTGGTGACCAATGGATTGTCCCATGTCGAAGCCCTGGTGAGCAAACAGATTCGCAGCTATTTGCTGGGCGGAATGATGAAGATGCATACGAAAGCCGTCATCGGCAGCATTGCTCTCCAGAATCTGGACAATTTCCGGTTTGATAAATGCTTCATCGGCACGAACGGGGTGGATCCCGAAATGGGCTACACCACGCCCGATCCGGAGGAGGCGTTAATCAAGCGGCGTGCGCACGATCTGTCAAGCAAGACTTACGTGCTGGCAGATTCCAGCAAGATCGGCGAAGTGGCTTTTGCCAAACTGTTTGAATTAAAGGAAGGTGTGCTGATAACGGAATCCGTGCCGGAGCACTGGCGCCGGGCGATTGCACAGAAAACTGAAATCATAGAGGGAGAACCATGATATATACTGTGACGCTTAACCCTTCCATCGATTATATCGTGGAAGTTGAAGACGTAAAGCTGGGCGGCTTGAACCGGATGAAAAGGGATTTGAAGCTGCCCGGAGGCAAAGGCATTAACGTATCACGCGTGCTGAAGCAGCTAGGAGCGGAGAATACTGCAATCGGCTTTCTTGGCGGTTTTACCGGCCGTTTTATTGAGGATAAGCTGCGCGAGGACTCCATTCGAACCGATTTCGTGACGGTCCAGGGCGACACTCGCATCAACATCAAGCTTAAACACGGGGACGAGACAGAGATTAACGGGCTTGGACCGGATATTAGCCAGGAGGAAGCCGAGGCCCTGCTGCGCAATCTGTCAGCGCTGCACGAGCATGACATTGTCATCCTGTCCGGAAGCATACCGCCCTCGCTTGGCGGGGATTTTTACGAGCGGCTGATCGGCGCATGCCGGCAGGCGGGAGCGGAATTTGTGATTGATACGACAGGCGAAGCGCTGATGAAAGCGCTTGTTCACAAGCCGCTGCTCGTCAAGCCGAATCACCATGAGCTGGCGGAGCTGTTCGGCGTCGAGCTTCACACACGTGAGGAGATCGCTGCATATGGCCGCAAGCTGCTGGAGTCAGGTGCCCAGAACGTGCTGATCTCCATGGCTGGCGAAGGGGCGCTGCTTATTACAGCGGATAAGGTATACCACGCAACCGTGCCCAAGGGGACGGTGAAGAACTCTGTCGGAGCAGGCGATTCCATGATCGCGGGTTTCGTCGGGACTTATGTTCTGAACGGCGATCCGCTGGAGGCTTTCCGCACAGGAGTCGCTTCCGGCAGTGCGACGGCTTTTTCCGACGATCTGGCCGTCCGTTCGCTGATCGAGCAGCTGCTGCCGCAGGTGAAAATTTCGGAATGTTAAGCAAAAATCGGGGGGAGGCAGACAAGGCTGCGGCCTTGCTGCCGGTCCAGGTGTTGAACGAACTCAAGGGGAGTGCAAAACAATGAGAATTACAGATCTGATGCTTAAAGAAACGATGATCATGGATATGCAGGCAACCACCAAGGAAGCCGCTATCGACGAATTGATTGCGAGCCTTGCCACCAGCGGACGGATTAATGATCCTGTCCTGTTCAAAGAAATGATCCTGAAGCGCGAAGGGGAATCGAGCACAGGAATCGGCAATGGTATTGCCATGCCGCATGCCAAAACCAAAGCGGTTAACGAACCGACCGTAGTATTCGCCAAAAGCAGCAAAGGTGTTGAATACGAATCCCTGGACGGCCAGCCTGCGAACATATTTTTTATGATCGCGGCCCCGGAAGGAGCAGGCAATACGCATCTTCGCACCTTGGCGGCCTTATCCAGGCTGTTAATTGATAACGATTTCATTGACCAACTGATGAATACACGCACACCGGATGAAGTGACAGCTCTGTTTGATGCCAGACAGGAGGAAGAGGCGGGAAAAAAAGACAGCAAGCCAACATCGTCCGCCCAGTCGACACCTGCCGAGGTAACGAAAGCAGCTTCTGAAAACGGGGATTTTGTTGTCGCGGTAACCGCTTGCCCGACCGGCATTGCCCACACCTTTATGGCAGAGGACGCGCTGCTGAAGAAGGCTGCGGAAATGGGTGTGCAAATCCGGGTAGAGACCAATGGCTCGGAGGGAGCGCAAAACGTGCTGACACCCGAAGAAATTCGCCGTGCCAAAGGGGTCATTGTAGCAGCCGATAAAAAGGTGGATATGGACCGCTTCGACGGCAAGCCTGTGCTGCAAAGACCGGTCAGCGACGGCATCCGCAAGCCGCAGGAGCTGATTTCGAAGGCGTTAAAAGGTGATGCTCCGATCTATCGCAGTGAAGGCGGCAGCACCACGGGTGAAAAGCATGAGGAGAAAGCCAGCATCGGAAGCAAAATATACAAGGACCTGATGAACGGGATTTCCCACATGCTTCCATTTGTTGTCGGCGGGGGGATTCTGCTGGCCCTCTCCTTCCTGTTTGAGCAGATCGGGGGTGCAGACAACCCGCTGTTCAAGCTGCTGATGGCGCTGGGTGGCGGAGATGGAGCTTTCCACTTCCTGATCCCGGTTCTGGCCGGTTTTATCGCAGTCAGCATTGGTGACCGTCCGGCACTGATGCCGGGTATGGTAGGCGGACTCATGGCCGTGAACTCCAACGCCGGTTTCCTTGGCGGTCTGGCAGCAGGTTTCCTGGCAGGTTATGTCGTCATTGGGCTGCGTAAAGCTTTTGCCGGTTTGCCGAAAACGCTGGAGGGTCTGAAGCCGATCCTTCTCTACCCAGTGTTCGGCCTGCTGATTGCTGGTACGGTCATGTATTATATTTTCGATCCGATTTTCGGCACGATCAACGCTTGGATGGTAGGAGCCCTGAACAACCTGGGCACAGGCAACGCGGTTCTGCTTGGTCTTGTCCTGGGTGGTATGATGGCCATTGATATGGGCGGACCGTTCAACAAAGCGGCATATACATTTGCCATTGGCGTATTTACGTCCAGCGGCAATACGAACGGAGAGATGATGGCGGCGGTTATGGCAGGCGGCATGGTGCCTCCGCTGGCGATCGCCCTGGCGACAACGTTCTTCAAGAACAAATTTACACAGCAGGAGCAAAAATCCGGTCTGACCAACTATGTGCTCGGCCTGTCCTTCATTACGGAGGGTGCAATTCCTTTTGCAGCGGCTGATCCACTGCGTGTACTCACCTCCTGTATTCTGGGCTCGGCGATTGCGGGCGGTTTGACACAGCTCTGGGCTATTAACATCCCGGCTCCGCACGGCGGTATCTTCGTAGCGGCGCTTGCCAACCACGCCCTGCTCTTCCTGCTGGCCGTTGCTATTGGCGCAGTTGTATCCGGGCTTGTACTGGGATTGTGGAAAAAAAGAATTGAAGCGTAAGCAGATTCTGTAGCGAGCATAAATTTCCCCTCTATAACATGTAGTGCTTTGGGAGCACAGTTGTTATGGAGGGGATTTTTGTTTTGGCCCAGCTTTTTTTGATTCGGTCCAACGTTACTTCTTATGAGCAGCAGAATATTTGACCACAGGCCATTTTACCTTGCGCAGGGAATCAAGCAGCTCTTCCTCTGCATTCAGATTGGACTTGACCAGTTCGCGCGGGGTAAGTGCCATCCACTGGTTCAGCGATACATCCTCAAACCGGTCGCTTTTGAACATTTCCAGGAACCACAACGTTTCAGTCCCGGTATTTTGAATATAGTGGCCAAAGGCAAAAGGGACATAACCGACATCTCCGGCTCTGTAATCAAAGGTGCGGGCTCTTCCGTTGGCTGCGAAAACGGTCATGCGCGCTTCCCCGGTCAGGTAGTACTGCCATTCATCCTGATTGGGATGCCAATGCAGCTCTCTCATAGCGCCCGGATGGACTTCGACCAGAGCGGCGGCGACGGTTTTGGATACAGGAAAATTTCTGGAGTCTGCAATGCGCACACTTCCCCCGGGAGTTCTGAACGGCGGCTGTGCCAGCAGGCGATGAGTGAGGTTTAAAGGAACCGTACCATAAGGGGATTGAACCTGCTGGCTCTCTATGGGACCGGGCACCTTATCCTGATAGATATAGACCTGATCGTGGGGAATGGTGTCAAAAGCTTGTTCAGGAACGCCAAAATTGGAGGACAGAACCTCCTTGGGTGTATGGGCGAACCAGTCGGAGATGGATAATGTGTTTAAGTCCGAGAAATTTCCGTCATCAAAAACAAGCAAAAACTCGCACCCTGAGGCCAATCCCTGGATGGAGTGTGGCAGTCCGGGCGGGAAGTACCAAAGATCTCCTGCACCTACATCCCCTATAAAGTTCCTTCCATTCTGATCGACCGACGTGATGCGTGCGCTCCCCAGGATGATATAAGCCCACTCTGCCTGCTGATGCCAGTGGAGCTCGCGCACCCCTCCCGGGGTCAGGTACATATTTACACCCGCCAGCGTTGTGGCAATTGGCAGCTCGCGGGCCGTGATCTCTCTGGACCATCCGCCATGGTTGAGCTTCATACTTGTGTCTGAGAATGAAAATTTCAGATTCGGCAGCAGACCGTTATCGGTAGTTGGGGGAATCAGCAGGTCGGGATTTTGTCTGTCTCTGAGGACATCCCGTGGCCCGTAATCCGGACCGCCCGCGCCATTTTCCCGAATCGGCTGTGGCACATTATATTGTTTGTTATTACGCTCATGCCCGTTTCCCATGTGATCCAAGCTCCTTCCAAATCATGGTTCGCCGGAGAACCCAATTCTACAAACAACATATGAGGGAGCTGCTTTTTTTATGTGGAGAACAGGCCTAATCAAAAATGTTTTGAGAGAAACAATTTTATGTTATTATTGTTTTGTAAGGAACAAAAAGAGGAGTGAATCACATGAAAAAAATTAATCCGTCTACGCTGGATCAAAGGTTCAGCCATTTAATCACACAGGTGGTTGTTACACCACCGGCAAGCCTGGCTTTTATCTCCGGACAGGTGGCAGTTAACCGTAATGGGGAGCTGGTTGGCCAGAACGATTACAGACAACAGGCTCTACAGGTGTTCAAAAATGTCAATTTGGCGCTGGAGGCAGCCGGAACCCTGCCCGAGCATGTGGTGCAGATGAAAATACACGTTGTCAATCATCGCGAAGAGCTGGTGGAGGTTATTTTCCAGGCAGGCTTTGAAGTATTTGGCGAGGAATGGCCGCTGACAGCGAGTACATTGTTGGGAGTTCAAGCGCTTGGCATGCCGGATTGGCTGATTGAAGTGGATTGCATTGCCGCTATTGAACCTGCTTCCGGTACATGAAGCGCAGGAGCTGCGCATAGCTGGATGCCAGAATTTGTTGAAAAAGGGATCCGAGAATGACGGGCAGCACCACGGCAGGAGCAAAATAGGTCATGGCCAGAACTGTCCCCGCGCTGATGTTGCGCATGCCGCAGTTAAAGGTCATCGCCACGGCGATGCCGCGGTCCCACTTGCAGAGCCGGGCTGCCAGCAGCCCGAAGAGATACCCGGAAGCCGCCACCAGTAAAATGACAAGTGCGATCTGAACCAGCTTCCAATCAAAATCCATGATAAAGGGAGCGACCACCGAGCTGTTGATGGAAATGACGGCAATCAGCCCGATTTTGCTGAAGGGCGCGAGCAGGGGCCCCAGGCTGCTTTTGATTCGCCCCTTCGTCAGGTGGTTCAGCAGCATGCCGAGCAGTGACGGGAGAACGACCATCCACAGCAGGCCTGCCATCATGCCGAACGTATCGATCTGCACGTCGGCCCCAACCACAATCTTCAGGGTGTAGGGCACAATAAATGGCGACAGGAAGGTATCAATGAGGATGAGCGACAGGGTCACGGCAATGTTGCCCTTGAACATGGATACCCACATGAAGCTGATGATTCCGGTCGGAATGGTAAAAGCGAGCAGAATACCCGTGATCGTATATATATCCGCAGGAAAGAAAAGAGACCCTGCGGCCCAGCCAACCAGGGGCATCCACACATGAAGCAGCAGCAGGGATACGAGCAAGGGCAGCGGGCGGGCCAGTACCCTTTTCAGATCGTCAAAGCTGGAGCCCAGACTGCCGGAAAATGTCATAAAGGCGAATATCCACGGAACAAGCCCGGTATAGGGGCTCAGCCAATGGGCCAGCAGGATGCCAAGCACGAGACTACTGGGCGCGATCAACGGGGTCCATTTTTCCATAACTGTATTGATGCGGATCATGTGAGTTCTTATCAAGGAATCGTCTCTCCAATCTGCTTTGAAAACGTGAACGTTCGAACGACAGCTATTAATAGTATAATACACCCAATTAATAGAAAGAGGATCATTCCGCTCAAATTTTTTAAAAAAGTCACTGAGCCAAAAGGTAATTCATCGCTCGTTGTCTAGGAATGAACCGAATCGTTGGTGGCTGCCCGGTAGACCTTCGGAGAGACGCCTGCCAGCTGCTTGAATTTTCTGGAGAAATAGGCCAGCTCCATTCCCATATGCTCCGCGATGTCGCTGATGCTCCAATCTGAGAAAGAGAGCAGACGTCTGGCTTCTTCCATCCTTTTTTCCAGCACATATCTCATCGGTGTCACACCCATATATTTTTTGAAGTAGGCGATAAAATAATTGGGATGCAGATGCATGATCTCTGCCAGCTGCTCCACCTCCATCTGCTCATGCAAATGGCTGTTGATATACTGCAGCACACCGGCCAAGCTGCCGTGCTCTGCCGGCAGGACGAATTCATGGATAAAGTCGGTATGCCCTTCCTCTTCAAAACAGCAGGCCAGGATGGAGAGCACGGACGCTTTCATTCTCAGTACGGAATACACGCTGGGCCGGTTGAATTGCGTGATCGTGTCGGCGAACAGGGAGCGGACGGCCGCAGGATCGGCAACATCGGTGATGAAAAGCCGGTTCGCGGTGTGAAACAACGGCCATTCCCCGATGCGTGCGTCAAAATGGATAAAATAGCGGTCATACGGATTGTGAACAGACGTCTCGGTGATCTGGCGGGTGAAGGCGGGCATCAGCATGATCTGGTTGGCTCTGGGATAGTAGGGAACATCGTTGATCATCACCTTCCCTTCACCGCTGGCGATAAAGTAAAGCCTGTTGAACGAGGGCTTTTCTTCCGAACGGTTCCAGCCGGCGTAAGTGCTGCGCTGCTGGGCATGGGAGACGCTTACCGTCAGGCCGTCGAGCAGGCCGCAGTAGAACGGATTGGAGTCATTCACTGCGATTTCACCTCCTGATTTAATTCATTACATTTTTGACAGCGCTATCATTTATTATAGCAGATTTATCAGATTCATCTTAGGATCGTGCAAAAACTTCTTAGTTGCGGTCATGTTCGCGGCTTTGTCCTCAGGCTACACTTTAGGAGGGCGGCGAAACGGATATGGGTCATGAAAAGGGAGGGCGGGCACGAAATGGAAAAGGTGCGATTCGGCATCATCGGCATCGGCAATATGGGAACCTCGCATGCCGTCAGTTTGAGCCAGCACATTCAGGGGGCGGAGCTGACAGCGGTGTGTGATGCGAACCCCGAGCGCCTTCGCTGGGCGGAGCAGCATTTGCCTGATCATGTGCGCAGGTTCAGCGATGTGGAGGACTTTTTAGCTTCAGGAGCCATGGATGCGGTATTCATCGCCACGCCGCATTATGATCATCCGCCGCTTGCAGTGCAAGCCTTCAGGCACGGCTATCACGTGCTGGTGGAGAAGCCGGCCGGCGTGTACACGAAGGCAGTGCGTGAAATGAACGAGGCTGCCGCCGCAGCGGACAGGGTGTTCGGCATCATGTACAACCAGCGTACCAATCCGCTGTATCAGAAGCTGCGGGATTTGGTGCTGTCGGGGGAGCTTGGCGAGGTGCGCAGAATGAACTGGATCATAACGAATTGGTACCGCTCCCAGAGCTATTACGATTCAGGGGGCTGGAGAGCGACCTGGGCCGGAGAAGGGGGCGGCGTGCTTCTGAACCAGGACCCGCACCAGCTCGATTTGTGGCAGTGGACGACAGGTTTGATGCCGGTACGCATCAGAGCTTTTTGCCAATTCGGCAAGTACCGCAATATTGAAGTAGAGGACGATGTTACGGCTTATGCGGAATATGAAAATGGGGCAACAGGTGTTTTTATTACGACAACAGGTGAAGCGCCGGGCACCAATCGTTTTGAGGTGACGGGTGACCGCGGCAAAATTGTGGCCGAGGACGGCAAGCTGACGTTCTGGAGGCTGCGGACGCCGGAGCCCGAATTTAACGCAAGCTACAGAGGGGGATTTGGCAGTCCAGAGTGCTGGAAATGCGACATTCCTTTGACCGGCGGGGAAGGAACCCAGCACAGAGGCATTTTGCAAAATTTCACCAATGCCGTTCTTCATGGGGAAAAGCTGCTGGCACCAGGGGAGGAAGGTATTCTCGGACTGACATTGTCCAATGCCATGCATTTGTCTACCTGGACCGACAACTGGGTCAGCCTTCCTCTGGATGAGCAGCTGTATGCGGATATGCTGAATGAGCGAATCCGCAGTTCTTCCTTCCGCAAAGACGGGGGCGGCAGTATCGTTCTGGATGTATCGGGTTCACATTAAGCGTTACGAACCGGCAATGATTCCATGTTCTTAATGATAGGGGTGACGGATATGAAGCTTTCCGTATTTACGGTAGCCACACCTGACCTGACACCGGAGCAGCTGGCGGATGCTGCCAGGGAAGCCGGGCTGGACGGGGTGGAATGGAGGTACAGGGAGGTTCCCCCGGATGCAGCGGACGAGCAGCCCTCGTATTGGCGCAATAACCGCTGCTCTATCGATCCGCAGCTTACGAGCGAGGAGTTGCTGAAGCTCAGGGAGGTCACGGCATCCAGGGGACTTAAGGTGGCGGGCCTGATGCCTTATTTGCAGGTGGGGGATCTGGAAGCGGCGGAGCAGGCTTTTCATGCGGCAAGCCAGCTTGGAGCAGACATGATCCGTGTTGGCGTGGCAGGATATGACGGAAAGATGCCTTACCCCCGGCTGTATGAGGAAACGGTACGCTACCTGAAGGAGGCTGAAGTGCTGGCTAAACGCTACGGCATCAAGGGGTTGGTAGAAACCCATCACAGAACGATCGCGCCCAGCGCATCTCTGGCCTACCGTCTCGTCAGTGGCTGCAATCCCGATTATATCGGAGTCCTCTATGATCCGGGCAACATGGTGTACGAAGGGTATGAACCGTTCCAATTGGGCATGGAACTGCTGGGCCCTTATCTGGCGCATGTTCATATCAAGAACGCGGCCTGGAAGCAGGAAGGCCGGAGAGTAGACGGGACTGCACGCTGGTTGGCAGGCTGGTCACCGCTGGAAGAGGGAATGATCGATTATGCAGAGGTGCTGCAAGCCCTGAAAGCTGTCCATTATGAAGGCTATCTCGGGATCGAGGATTTCAGCGGCCAGTATGAATCCCGGCAGCTTCTGAAAGCGTTTGCCGATTTTGTACGGGAGAGGATGTGAGCGAGTGGCTGAAAACAGACAGGATGGCATGAATTATGCACCGTACGGAAAATGCCATGATTTTTACACACATATTCGAGAAGAGAAGAAGTTCTGGCTGGACGGTGACGCAGGCATCAAATCGCTCAGATTGGTCAAGCAAATTTACGAAGCTTCCCGTACCGCTTGGGTTTAAAAGGTGCGGTCGTGGCGGAATTGGCAGACGATTTAAAAAGCGACGGTTCAATGAACCGTCGCTTTTTTCCGCTTCTGTATTCAATCAATGGTGATGATGGGCATGTGCTCCGGGCGCATCGGCCTTGGCGGTACATAAAATTGAGCTATCGTGGGCATGCTGTTCGGATTCGACTTGTAACGTCACGTGCCGGATTTCTTTGTGTTCCAGCATGTGTTCGACTTCTTTGAGAATCGCCTCGGCTTCATAGATCGTCTTGTCTCCGCCGACGACAATATGAGCTGTAAGAGCGTTCATGCTGCTTGTAATGGACCAAATGTGCACATCATGGACTCCCTTAACGCCGTTCACTCTTCGAATTGAATCGACAATTTCGTTCAAATCGATATTATTCGGCGCCCCTTCCATCAAGACGTGCAAGGACGATTTTGTGACAAAGTAACCACTGCGCAAAACAAGTGCCGCGACAATGACGCTTGCAAGCGGATCTGCCCAGCCCCAGCCAAAGAACATCATCAACAGAGCTGCGGCAATGGCGCCGACGGACCCCAGCATATCGCTGAGCACGTGCAAATAGGCGCCGCGCATATTCAGGTTGTTCTTTGTATCGCTTCCCCTCATCATGAGCCATGCGACAAATACATTGATCAGCAACCCGATCGTACTGATAATTAACATGCCTAGCGTAGCCACTTCCGGCGGGTTCGTGAAACGTTCAATCGCTTCATAGAAAATATAGACGGAAATCCCGATTAACGTGATGCCGTTAAGAGCTGCGGCTAAAATTTCAAATCGTCTGTAACCGTACGTATTCCCTGTGTTAACGGCTTTTGCTCCAAACGTGAATGCGAGCAATGCAATGCCTAAAGCGATGGAATCGGACAACATATGACCCGCATCGGAAATCAGGGCCAGGCTGTTGGTAATCACACCCCCAACCGCTTCGACGATCATGTACGCTGTAATAATAATGAATGATATCAGGAGTACTTTTTTATTGCTGGTATGAACATGGCTGTGCCCATGATCATGACCGTGATTATGTCCGGACATTTGGTATCAACTCCTTTTACATATTGAATGGCTTGATCAAAATATTGAATATATGAGCAATTGTTCATATGTTTTGTTTGACTTTATTATATTGGGTCCCCAATACGTGTGTCAACCCATATTTCTCATTTTCGGCTTGGTGACTATTTTGCACAGAAATACCTTTTATTATTCGGTCTTTACCACACAACGGGAAACGGATCAATGACTCGATGGGGTGGTTTTCTTTGTTTTTCACCGAGTTGTCAGAAAGATTTGATTCTTTTTTGAACTGAGCTCCTTTCGTGATTAATTTGAGACATTGCGTCGTTATAATAAATTTTAAATATCGGGCAGGTTTCGGCTGGATTCAATCCCGATGCTTGAAATAACAGTGATTGAAAGGAGACAGTCTGGCGTGGTGATAGATACTGTGCTGTGGAGCAAATGGCTGACAGGGATGACCTTGGCGTTTCATGCCATTTTTGCCACGATTGGCGTTGGTGTTCCGTTCATGATTGCCATTGCCGAATTCGTCGGCATACGCAGGAAGGACCCCCATTATATTCTCATGGCCAAAAGATGGACGCGAGGATTTGTCATTTCCGTGGCCGTAGGCGTGGTGACCGGAACGGCGATTGGCCTGCAGCTTTCGCTTGTGTGGCCAAACTTTATGCGATTGGCGGGAAATGTGATCGCACTCCCGCTATTTATGGAGGTTTTTGCGTTCTTTTTTGAAGCTATTTTCCTGGGGATTTATATGTACACATGGGACCGGTTTCGCAATCCGTATATCCATTGGCTGCTGACCATTCCGATTGTCGTCGGGGCAGGCATGTCCGCTGTTTTTATTACGACAGTGAACGGATTTATGAATCAGCCTGGAGGTTTTGTCATGGAAGCGGGCCAATTTACGGCGGTCCATCCGCTGCAGGCGATGTTGAATACGGCAACGCCTTCCAAAGTCTTTCACGTCGTAACCTCGGCCTATTTGACGGGAGCTGCCCTGCTGGCGGGAATTGCGGCCTACACGATGCTGAGAAAAGGGCCGTCGGCGTATCACAAGAAAGCATTAAAGCTCATGATGGCGGTTGTGCTGGTGTTCAGCCTGCTGACAACCCTGGCCGGAGATGTGTCGGCCAAGTTTTTGGCAGAGCATCAACCGGAGAAGCTGGCGGCGGCGGAATGGCATTTTGAAACAGAAAGCGGTGCGGATTTGATTTTATTGGGCTGGCTGAATGCGGAGCAGAAGGTCATGGGAGCCATCCACATTCCGAAAGCGCTCAGCTTCCTGGCCTTTGGCGACTTTAATGCCGAGGTAACGGGGCTGGAGGAGTTTCCCCTCGATGAACGGCCGCCGCTGCTTGTGCACTATTTATTTGATTTCATGGCCGGGATCGGTTTTGCCATGTTGGCCGTTGCGCTGTTGTATTTTCTGTTTTTGTTCTGGAAAAAACGCAGTGAGCTTAACAAGTGGCTGCTGCGGGGGATTGTTTTTAGTACGTTGCTATCTTTTCTAGGCGTTGAACTGGGCTGGTTCTATGCGGAAATCGGGCGGCAGCCGTGGATTATCCGTGGATATATGCGCGTAGAGGAAGCGGCCACTTCGTCACCGAGTGTGAGGATTCTCTTTTTCCTCTTCCTGCTTTTGTATATTGTACTGGGGATTATGTGTGTCTTGGTGCTGAGGCGCTTGTTCCGTGATAAACCGGCAGAAGCCGAGCTGGACAAGCTTATGAAAGAGCAGCATATTCAATCCATGGAAAAGGGTGAGCCGGTATGATCAGTTACGAATTGATTGGCATCTCGGTGCTCTGGCTGTTTTTGTACGGTTATTTAATTGTGGCCTCCATTGATTATGGCGCCGGCTTTTTTGCCTTTTATGCCCGTCTCACGAAACAGGATCATCTGATCAGTCGTTTGATATCCCGTTATTTATCTCCTGTCTGGGAGATTACCAATGTGTTTTTTGTTTTTTTCTTCGTAGGCATCGTCGGTTTTTTCCCTGACACGGCTTATTATTACGGCTCTGCGCTGCTTGTGCCGGGAAGTATCGCTATTATTTTGCTGGCTATTCGCGGCTCCTTTTATGCGTTTGAAAATTACGGCTCCAAAGAAAACATCGTCTATCTGTTTTTATATGGGGCAACGGGTTTGCTCATTCCGGCTTCTTTGTCGGTGGCACTGACGCTTTCCGAGGGCGGTTTTATTGTGGAGCAAGGCGGAGCTGTTTCTCTGGAATATGGGTCGCTGATATCAAGTCCGTTGTCGTGGAGCATCGTCGCATTGGCCATCGTATCGGTGCTGTTCATTAGCGGATCATTCCTGGCCTTCTACGCTTCCCGGGCGGACGATCAGTCAGCGCTGAAGCTGATGCGGACCTATGCCCTGTTTTGGAGCACGCCCACGATTATTGCGGCACTTACGGCATTTATTTATCTAAGCCAGCACAATGAGCGGCATTTTCAAAACATGATGGATTTATGGTGGCTGCTGGCGCTTTCTGTTGGTTTTTTCATCATAGCCCTGTGGCTGCTGTACAGTGGACGCCGTTACGGACTGGCCTTTATATGTGTCATGCTGCAGTTTTTTTGTGCCTTTTTTGCGTACGGGATCGGGCAATATCCTTATATTCTGGATCCGTACATTACCATTCAAAGCGGGGCTACGCAGGAGTCGATGGGCATTGCGCTTGTGGTTGCCTTTATCGGCGGCCTGTGCCTGCTGGTTCCGTCGCTTATTCTGGTCTTCAGGTTATTCCTGTTTGATGCGGATTATGTCAAAGGTAAAAAATGAGCCAGTGTATGTATGACTGCATGTTGGGAGTACCTTACAGGCGTATGTATAAAGGAGGGGAGTCTGCGTGAAAAGGAAAACCAGTCTTATATCCGAGCTCATGTCTGCACAAAGAAAACGTCTTGTTCTCCTGGGTGGCCTGTCGCTTGCGCTTGGTGCAGCCATTGCGGGCCAGGCCGTGTTGCTCGCTGAAGCCGTCGAGCGGATTTTTGTGCAGCAGGCTTCCTTGTCGTCGGTTGTTGTCATCCTTGGCTTTTTGCTGGCTGTCATGGCTGCGCGAGCGCTGCTGTCGTATGAAAACGGGCGAGTCGGCTTGCATATGGCTGCCAATGCCAAAACGGAGATGCGGGCCAAGGTGTTGCGAAAGCTGGCCGATGCTTCCGTACCTTCGGCACTGCGCGGGCAAACTGGTGGCAAGGTGAGTGTGGCGCTGGATGCCGTGGATGAGGCGGACAGTTATTTCAGCCAGTATATGCCGCGGATGATGGAAGCCGCCGTCATTCCGATTCTGATCTTGATCGTTGTTTTCACACTGCATATGAATTCCGGCTTGATTATGCTGGTTACCGCCCCTTTTATCCCGATATTTATGGTGCTTGTAGGGCTGAAAACGAAGAACAAATCGGAGGAGAAATTTGCGCAGCTGGCCGAGTTTTCCGGTACGTTCCTCGACTCGCTGCAAGGGCTGGTTTCGCTCAAGCTGTATGGCAGGGCCCGTCACCAGCAGCAGGAAATTGAACGCAGCAGCCTTGGTTATCGGGATGCGACGATGGGCATTTTGCGGATTGCCTTTACCAATACCTTTATGCTGGAATCGATCGTGATGCTCAGCATAGGCATTGTTGCGCTTGAGCTAGCGTTGCAGCTGCTGGTGTTCAAATCGTTGTCCTTTCACACCGCCTTTTTGATTCTGCTGCTGGTGCCCGAATTTTACAGCCTGTTAAAAAACACGGGAACTGCGTTTCACAGCGGCCGCACCAGCATGGGTGCAGTCCGTAAAGTGGAAGAAATGCTTGCAGAAACAAGGGAAGAGAGCGTACCAACGGATAGAGGAGAGGGTGCCGATTTAGATCTGATTCGGATGCCGCCATCCATCGAGCTGAGGGATGTCCGCTTTCGGTATGCGCCGGATTCGTTCGAGCTTGCAGCCGGTTCCATGTCGTTTGGACCTGGGGAGCAAATCGCCATTGTCGGAAAAAGCGGGTCCGGCAAAACAACTCTACTGCATCTCATTGCCGGTCTGCTGAAGCCGGCAGCGGGAGAAGTGCTGGTGAACGGACGTCCGCTTGCGCAATACGATGAAGCTTCATGGTTTGAGCACGTGAGCTACATTACCCAGCATCCGTATATTTTCGCCGGCACGTTTGCCGACAATATAACACTTGGCGCGAACCGGGACGTCTCCAGAGCTGAAGTCGTGCAGGCGGCGGAGGCCGCCGGGCTTGCTGACGTTGCAGCCGAACTGGAGCAGGGCTATGACACCTTTGTCGGTGAAGGAGGCAGGGGGTTGTCAGGCGGTGAGAAGCAAAGGCTTGCGCTGGCGCGTGCTTTTTTGAAGCAGCCTGCTGTCATTTTGTTTGATGAGCCCACAGTGGGATTGGATTTGCACACCGAACGCGTCCTGCAGCGGTCCATTGCCGAGCTTGCAACAAAAGCGACCATGATTACCGTGGCTCACCGCTTGTACACGATACGGCATGCCGACCGGATCTTGTTTATGGACAACGGAGTGCTGCTGGACTGCGGTCGTCATGATGAGCTGCTTGCCCGTCTGCCCCAATATGCCGAGATGGTGGAGGTTCAGCGCAAAGGAGGATTCGCATGAATGACCTGGCTATTTTAACAAAGGCGATGCTTCAGGAACGGAAGGATATTGTCATGGCGATCATAGGCGGATTCATCGCCGGTATAGCGGGTGTATGCCTCTTTGCCGCAAGCGGTTATATGATTTCCCAGACGGTGTTTGCCCCGCCGCTTTATACCTTGATTGTGCTGACGTCACTGGTCAAAATACTTGGCCTGCTGCGGGCGGCAAGCCGCTACGCCGAACGCTTGTATTCCCACCGGGCGACGTTCTCCATACTCAGCCGTTTGCGCACCTCCTTTTTTGCCAAGCTAATTCCTTTGACACCTGGGATATTGGGCAAACAGCGGAGCGGCGAGCTGCTCGCGCGGATTGTCGGGGATGTGGAAAGCTTGCAGCATTATTTTATACGTGTCGCCTATCCCCCTGTCGTTGTCGTGATGGTGTTTTTGGCTACGGTTTTGTTTACTTCGGCCTTTTCGTTCTGGGTGGCCTGTTTGTTTGTGCTGGGGATGCTGGCAACGGCTTTTGTGGTTCCAGGGCTTGTTCTGCTCGGGCAGAGAAAGATACATGGCCATGTGCGCCGGCAGCGGGCGGCGTTTTCCACTGAAGTGACTGAATTGCTTTACGGGTTCCGCGATTTGAAAGTATACGGGCAATTGAAAAAGCGCGAGCAGCAGCTGCAGCAAACCTTCGTCACATTGGCAGCCGCGCAGCAGGCAGCAGCCCGGCACTTGCTGCGCGGGCAATCGCTGCATACTTTTGTGACATACCTCATTTCCTGGGGTGTGCTGGTGCTTGGCGCCTATTTGATTATACACGGCTCACTTGCCGGCGTGTTTCTCGCTATGCTGGTGATGGCTTCACTCACGGTGTTTGAAGAAGCTGCGGCAATGGCTACGTTGCCTGCTTATAAGCAGGATAGCGAGCATGCGGCAAGGCGGATTGCGGAAACGGTTCATGCCGCGGATAAGCAGCTGCCGCAACCAAGCGGTGTTCTTTCAGATAAGCAGGCCGTTTCGATTGATCTCTGCAGCGTTACGTTTCAATATGAAGATGAGTGGCGTCCAGCGGTGAAGGACATTTCTCTTCATATTCCGCCGGGTTCCAAAACCGCGATTGTCGGGGCGAGCGGATCAGGTAAAACAACCATCATCGAATTGCTGCTCAAGCTGCGCACACCGACAGAAGGCCAGATTCGTTTAAATGGAGTTTCGCCCCAGGAACTGGATGAAGCGAGCATTTGGCAAGCGTCCAATGTTGTGCTGCAGCACAGCCATTTCTTCCGGGGCACCATTCGGGACAACCTGCTGCTGAATGGGGAACCTCCTTCCGACGAAGTGTTGTCAGCTATACTGGAAAAAGCGCAACTGCCGAATAAATCGCTCGATGATACAGTGTATGAAAAAGGGGAGAACTTGTCGGAGGGAGAGAAGCAGCGTCTGGCTCTGGCCCGGGCA
This sequence comes from Paenibacillus enshidis, assembly GCF_042136365.1. NCBI lineage: Bacteria > Bacillati > Bacillota > Bacilli > Caryophanales > Paenibacillaceae > Paenibacillus > Paenibacillus enshidis. Next base: position 155,407 of record NZ_JBHHMI010000008.1, read on the forward strand.
ATGCTCCGGAAAGGGCGGTTATGGCTTCTGGACGAGCCGACATCTTCACTGGATTACGTAACGGAGCAGCGCGTTTTCCGGCACCTGCTGACTCAGGCGGCTGACGATACGCTTCTGCTGATTTGCCATCGGCTGACCGGCCTGGAGGAGATGGACCGCATATTGGTCATGGACCAGGGAAGAGTCATTGAGGCAGGCACGTATGCAGAGTTGATGGAGCAAAAGGGATATTTTTATGAAATGAAGCAAATCGAGCTGCAAATGATCGGCGATTAACATTTAGCTTTTTCATTCATTGTTCCGCGATGTTACAGTCAAGCACTGGCTTTCAGCCAGTTTCTTTGTTTCTCTCTTATCCGGTAACATGCCCGAATTAGTTGACTATGGAGGCCCGGTGGAGAGATGTTGATATATTGAAGGACTCCATCGGTATATAGCCAATAGGAGTCCTTATGTTTTATTTTTCATCACTTCTCGTAAAAAATTTCCCAATCAACACATATATGAATAATGCAATAATTACTGCCAGACCATAGTCGATAATGAACTTAATAAGATTTTCAAATGTGAAACATGACTAATGAAATCAACGGTTCGCCCACTGATCTTTGTCGGAATGGGCTAGCTTATCCACCTCCGTGGATTGATGACAACTGAATAATAGAGTTCGAAGTCACAAATAATATTAAACTAGTTACGAACAGCAGAGAAATTATTTTCTTCATGTTTTCCTCCCATTTCCACTAAGTTATGATACTCCAGCTTTGTTTCGACTAATGCAAACTTTCGGAAACGTTCAAATAGTCGAATAAACCGAAGCATAGTGCTTTCATCATTAATTATAGTAGATTTTTTCAGGCCGTCTAACAAATGATGAAATCCCTTTTCGTAATGGCCTTTAGATAAATAATATTGCGCCAGCTCAGATAGTAGACCAACATGTTGATCGGCAATATTTTGATCGTTATATATTTCGTTTCCTTTTTGTTCATGGAGATTGGTTAGTACAGCACCAAATTTTGTGAGAATATGATCCACATCAACTCCAAATCGATTTGCCATCATCATGACATTCCATAAGCCACGAATCATTTCAATTTCTCTCGATTCAATGTAGTTCACATATTCTGAAAGCAATTTTGTGTCACCTGACATTAACTTAGCTAAAAAAATATTAGCTCTGGCCCACTCTTGAAATAGACCTTTCCAGTGAAGTGTTTCTTCATCCGTCTCCTTCACCCATTCTAAATCTGCATATTTATAGGCCATTTCCAATGCCATCTCATAGTTACCCTGATCGTGGAAAAAACCACCAATTAACAGATTGCTATATGCCACATAAAAAAATAGGGGTCTTGATGGATTTTTTTGACTTACTGTTAGTTCCTTATTAGATGAATGTGATAACGAGTATTGGATTTTTGCTATATGTTGCAACTTAACAGCAGTTGTGTAAACCTTCTCCCATCGGTGTAATGAGCGATATGTATTCGCCAAATCCTTCAGTGCATCCAGTTGTTCAATCTCATGAAGTCGATCAGCGAAAGGCTCAAATTGTATGGCTGCCTGGTAATTCTGTTCAAGATCCTTTCCCTGTCTGATTAGAAATAATCTGTACTGACAAAAGGCTAACCGCTCTGAATGCTGATTTTTCTCGCTTAAAGCTATGCTCTCGTAAAGAATTGCTGCTGCAGTATGTTTGCCCTGGCCAAAAAAATCTTCCGCTACCTCAAGCAGAGAAGACAAATATAACAGGTTATCCATCAACAAATTTACAGCCTGCTTGATGCACTCCAGCTTATCCAACTCAGTGCAGCGGTATAAGAAAGGTTTGATTCTGCGCCAATTCGGGGCAATTTCATTCAGATACTCTTGCATGTACTGCTCGTAAAAATGCCCATGGGGTAGATTCATTGTTGCCGTAATCCGGTCCAACTGATCCACGGCAAGCACCCTCTTATTATTCAAGATGGAACTCACCGTACCTGCATTCATCCCGGACCGTTTCCCGAATTGATTGATGTTTAAACCATCCTTCTGTATAAATTGTTCCAACTCTTTGAGAATCGTGGTTGTATTGTTCAAACGAACCACCTCTAATATTTTTTTGATAATATATTACAAATATAACCATTATTTGAACGGAGGTCAATAGATGCATTCCGACGGGCTCTCCAATAAGGAGATTGCTGTCCGCCATTTACTGAAATAGCAGCACCTCACCGCTGTCTAATAAAATCAATAAACTCCCTGGCCGCTGCCGGAAGGTGGCGGTCTTTTCGCCATTTCAGGCCAATCTCCCATTCCCAGCCTTCCTCGGCTATCGGAATCCAGACAAGTCCCTCCAGCTCCAGTCCTGGGGTCTGCGGAAGGATCGAAACACCCAGACCAGCTTTGATGAAGCCGGCTACAGTAACCAGATCTTCAGCATCGTAGGTGATGGCCAGATGGAAGCCGGTGTTATTGGAACATGTGGAAATAGTGGCTCTTAAGGCACAGTTATTCTTGAGGCCCACAAAGGGTTCGCCGGACAGCTTCGTAAGACTGAGTGAAGACGATCGCCGTGCAAAGGCATGCTGAGTCTAATTCCCGCGTCCGTCAGCATGGGGCAGCCCGTAAAGTGGAAGTAATAGATAAGGTGGGCAAGCAGGGACAGTGAATGGCGGATTATTTCGAGAGAACAAATGTCGGCGGATGAGCTGAATTTACAGGAACTAATCCAGAATGCGAAGGAGATGTATCCGTGATGAGTTTTGGAAAAGTTCTGGATGACATTGAACGTAAAGGCAGATGCGAAGGTTAAACGAAACGCCAAATAACTACATAAATAAATAGCCTCGGGACTGACTGCCCGGGGCTTATTGTGGTATAATCTGCCTTGTACAACATATCAGCTAACAGGGCGGCAGCCAAATCTCCCGGAAGGGAGGTGAGGCTATGACAGTTTTTGAAGCATTATACTTGATGCTTGCATTCGGCATGTTTGTAATTGCCGTGCTGTCTTTCGATAAACGGAAACGAGCCGCCCTGGCAAGGTAAACGGCTCATTTCTTTTGAGTTCTTTCCATGGCTGCCCGCTCTTTTAGCGGTGGTTGTACAAGGGGATCGGTTGCAGCCGATCCCTTTTTCTATTCTTATGTTACCACAATGAAATTATACAATTCAACGGATTGCTGTGTAATTATATATATTTCTTTGGATACGGTTGGCTTATTATACATTCATTTGGAGAGAAAATATCCACTCACAAGTAGATTTTATGCGAAAAATGCATAAAACTCACTATATTGTTTTCACATAGCTTAAACTTAGCTTAAGTGATAAACGACTGTACACGGCTTTTTACATAATTTTCTTAAAGGGGAAGTGTGAAATGAAAAGTATCTTGGAGGAACTTTACAGAGGCAACCTGGACCCTGCAGAGGGGATGTTTCCCACAGATCCCGAATATCGCCCACTTAATAGAAAAATTACTGAATCCATGGAGGAGCTCAAACAGAGGTTTTCGGAGAGGGATTTTGCAGCTCTTGAGCAAATATTGGATTTGAATGATGAATCTAATTCGATGCTTGCAAGTGAAGCTTTTGTCCAGGGATTTAGAATGGGAGCTTTGGTAATGGTTGAGGTGTTCAGAGGGGGCAAACCTGATGTTATGGGCGGAAGTTAGGAGGGCGTAACGTTACGCCAAACCTTTTTTGGCGCTCTTGAATTTCGTCGGTCTTTCTCGCCCATCATGAAAGTTGACGAATGGACGGACGTATCATATCGTAATTGTAGGAACGTAATCGGTTAAGGGGTGGCAAGGTGGGAGCAAGCATTAAAGACGTCGCGCGAAGAGCCGGTGTGTCTGTTACCAGTGTGTCCAGGGTGTTGAACGGTGAGAAGTATGTGAGCAAGGCGCTGCTCGAGAAGGTCAATCGGGTCATTGAAGAGCTCAATTATTCGCCGAGTCACATCGCGCGCAGCTTGAAGTCGCAGAAGACGAGTATCATTGGCATCATTGTTCCTGATTTGACGAATCAATTTTCTTCCACGATCTTAAGCAACATCGAGGAAACCGCAAGTGCGAAAGGATATAATCTGCTTGTTGGCAACATCGCGGAGAGCATGGAGAAAGAACTGAAGTACTTGCGAATTTTTCAAAACATGAGGGTCGATGGCATCATTGTAATGCATCAGAAGTTTGATAACCGCATTCTTGATTTTTTTGCGGGCGCCTCGATGCCGATTTTGTTTTCCAGTGTGAAAGCTCCGTCATCCGCACACTTGTCAGTGATGATCGACGATTATCAAGCCGCTTTCGACATGACGGAGCATCTTATTCAGACAGGGCATGTAAACGTTGCTTATCTCGGCGGTGATTTGGATGACATTACTTCCGGATTGAATCGGTATCGCGGATTTCTTGATGCGATGAAGAAGCATGGGCTGGAGCCGGACGAACGATTCGTCAAATTCGGCGATTACAAGCTGCCTTCAGGGCGCAGGCTGATGCAGGAAATCATTCGACAAGATGAGTTGCCGACGGTCGTATTTGCAGCCAGTGACGATATGGCCGTTGGGGCGCTCAATTGTGCGCTGGATTACGGACTGCAGGTGCCGGAAGATATCTCCATCGTCGGTTTTGACGGGAGTCGGATAACGGAGTTGGTTCGCCCTGCGATTACCTCAATGGAGCAACCGGTGGAGGAACTTGGAAGGAAGTCGGTCGACTATATGCATCAATTGATCGTACACCCGGAGTTCACGTTCGATTCGGATATTATATTGCAGCATCGACTCGTCGTACGTGAAAGTAGTCGAGCGTTAATGTAGTGTTTCCAGAGAACAATCTATGTCACCCGAAGGGGTGATTTTTTTTTCGTTTTGTGCAATTTACATAATGTCAAACAAAAAATAGCAATAGATTTTACATAAGCCAACTAGAATGTACACAGAATCATTTCTGGTAACGATACCATATCAATGTTGTAGAGGGTGGAACGTACGATGGACGAACTGTTGATCGCGGAGGAGATCACTGGAACTGGAGTAGAATTGACTGGAGAAGGAGAGTTGGCACAATGAAACGCTATCAGATCATCGCGCATACCGGCTGCGAAGGAACCCCTTACAACACGGCAGAATCTTGTCAAGCCGGCTTCGATGCAGGCGCCGACATGCTGGAGGTGGACGTTCGCGCGACGAAGGACGGCGCAGCGGTGCTTTATCATGATGATGAACCTGATGTCTCGCTCTACACATATACGGAATGGATGGGTGCCGAACACGATCCGGTCGAGAAGCTGGAAACCGTATTGAGACAGTTCCTCAATAAGCGTATTCAATTCAACCTGGATTTGAAGACACCCGAAGCTTATGAAGCCGCAGCGAAGGTCGTGGACCGACTGGACGCCTGGAGTCAAGTGTACTTTACGGGTGTTACCGACCATCTTGCACATGGCATCCGGGCAAAGCATGTCGTATGGAATTTGCCACACATCCCGCTAAGCACATCTGATGACGATTACGATGCGGATATCCGGCGATATTGCGAACAGGTGAAGCAAGCAGGTTTTGAGGGGGTGAACGCCCATTACGAATCGTGCCGCGAAGCATTGATCAAGCATGCGGCACAGCGCGGCTTGCTCGTCTGGATTTATACGCTGCCGGCGAACGGGGCGTTGCTCCGCAGGTATGTTGACATGGGGGTAGACGCGGTGTCCGTTATGGACGTATCCGCCTGCATGGAGCTAGCGAAGCGTTGGTCGTCGGATGATGCCTATTTTCTTTGACAAATATGGTATCGATACCATATTGTCTGATTCCATGATAGAAGGGAGGAGGACAGCCGAAGTGTTGTCCGACAATCATGTTGCAGGTGAATGCAAGACAATCAAAAGCTAAGGCGTTCGGAAGATGGAGGAGCGCCTCGAGACGGGAATCGCATGCTGTATGGTATGTATTTTTGCTCCCAACATTGCTCGGCATTTTGATTTTTACCCTTTATCCTTTGATCGAGTCGCTGCGGCTCAGCTTCATGCGGGGGGCGGAGGAACGGTTCGTCGGAATTCAGAACTACGCGGACGTGCTCACCTCGGGGACGTTCTGGTACGCGGTCTACAACACGATCTACATCACGATTTTTCAACTTCTGATCGCGATTCCGATCGGTTTTCTAATCGCTTGTCTGATTAATAGCTTGCGGCGGGCTTCGTATTTTTTCAAGGTGTTGTTCTATATTCCGAATGCAACCTCGATGGTGGCGGCGGCAACGGTGTTCCTCGCGATCCTTCATCCAGATGGGCCGTTGAATTATGTTGCTGAGCTGCTCGGATTTGAGAAGGTCGTGTGGCTGTCACAGCCCGTCTCGGCCAAATGGGGAGCAGTGATCCTGGCTGTGTGGCACTGGCTTGGCTTCGTTATCATTATTAATCTGGCGAACTTGCAAGCGATCCCGATTGAATACTATGAGGCGGCATCGATCGATGGCGCTTCGCCGTTGCAGCAATGGTGGCGGATCACTCTGCCCAATATGCTTGGAAGTCTGACCATCCTGTTCATCCTCGGCTGGATCGGAGGACTGCAGCGTTTCTCCGATGCGTACATGCTCGGTGGGCTGCAAGGTAGCCCGGCCCGGTCGCTGTATACGGTCGTCGGATTCATATTCGAGCGCGGTTTCGGCGGCCATGAGTACGGTATTGCATCGGCCGCAGCCTATATTTTATTCGTGCTTATTCTGATCTTCACGTATTTCAATACCAAGTTGTTGCGCATAAAAATCTAGGAAGGACGAGTGATCCAATATGATTCGCATGAAGGATAGGCAGAAAATCTTGAACGCCATGGTTTTCCTGCTGCTGGTAGCCACTGGCTTCACTATGATCTATCCGTTCGTCTGGATGATCAGCGTCAGTCTGGAGCAAACGGCGAACGTTGCGATGCCATTCCCGCCACGGCTTATCCCCAAGCAGTTCTCGTGGTTTCATTACGGACTTGTATTCGAGAATAACAAATTGCTTCTGGCCTATTGGAATTCGATCGTCATCGCCGTCTTTTGCGTCGTTCTTAGCGTCAGTTCCGCATTGCTTGGCGGATATGCATTCTCACGAGGTAACTTTAAGGGAAAGAAATTGTTATTCTTTGCAGTGCTGGCAACGATGATGATTCCGTTCGAAACGCGGCTCATCCCGATGTTTACAATGTTCAACGATATAGGTCTCATCAATACGAAGTACCCGCTCATCCTTCCTTCGATCGTTAATGCGCTCGGTCTTGTGCTGGCGAAGCAATATTTCGATCAGCTTCCGGAGGGGCTGAGGGAATCCGCCAAAATGGACGGTGCCGGTGAATTCAAGACGTTCTTCTACATCTTCGCACCGCTGACCGGCCCGATTACGGCAACGCTTTCAATCCTGTCTTTTCAAGACAGCTGGAATTCGTTCATATGGCCGCTTGTTGTCATTAACGACCAGGATCTGAAGACTGTGCCGTTGTTCCTGTCCAGTTTCTCCACGGAGAACGGCGGCCGGCTCGCCGGGGTTACGATGGTGCTGGCGGCGATGAGCATCTTGCCTATGCTGCTGGTGTTCCTGTTTTTCCAAAAATATATCATTCGAAGCATTGCATTAAGTGGCTTGAAAGGAGAGTGATGGGGCGGGGGAAGAAAGGGAGAAAGTGCAGGTAAATACTTAAATCTATGGAGGAATCACGATGTTCAAAGGAAAATCCAGGTTTAGCGCCGTTGCTCTGTTCTTCATAGTTATGGCCATACTCAGCGCATGCAGCGGGACAAACAGCGCCGATACGAGCGCATCGAACAACAAGTCTGCCGGTTCGGCATCCGAATCGCAGAACTCCTCATCCGAACCGGGGAGTTCATCTGAGCAGGAACTGTCGGGAACAGTGAAGGTGCAATTGATCGGAAGCTTCTCCTTTGAGGACACGACGGACCCTGTCACGGGAGTGACATCTAAAGGGGTTCATGTATTGAAAGAAGAGTTTGAAAAACAGCATCCCGGCGTGACGGTCGAATTCGTGCTTATGGGATGGGATAGCTACAACGAGAAGACACAGACGATGCTCCAGTCTGGCGCAGCTGACGTATACCAAGTGCCCGGAATCGCTACGTTCGCGGAACAAGGACTGCTGGAGCCGCTTCAGCCTTATATTGAAAAAGACAAATTCGATCTGGGTATTTATCTGAACGGTCAGGTGGACGGCTGGAGAGCGATGGGGCCGAACGACCAGGAGCCGGAAATTTACAGTTTGCCGTTCATCGGCGATGCGCGTGTCCTTGTGTATGATAAGCAGCTTTTCGACGATTGGGGTGTCGAATATTTGTCCGAATCGCCAACGATCGATGAGGTGCTGGAAAAAGCGGCGAAGATGACGGGAAACAACCCGAAAACCGGTGAACAAAACTATGGGTTGACCTTTAATGGAAAGGATGCCGCAGATACTGTCATGAACGTCAACGAATCGCTTGGCGGTCAGTGGGGAACCGGGTTCTTGTGGAAAGGCATGAAGGTGGAATTCGCTTCGCCGACGATGATCGAGGCGGCGGAATGGCTGAAGGAAGCGAGCCAGTATGCTCCGGAGGGTGTGCTTGTGGACCAAGGGAGCGAGAACTTCTTGAAGGATAACAACAATGTCGCCATCAACTTGCGCGTAGCACCCGGCTTCATCGACAGCATCAAAACATTCGGCACGCAAGACCGTTACCAGGCGACGCTTCTCTTCAAGCATTCCGAGAAAGGAATGGGCGGCATGTTTGCGGGAAGCCCGTTTGCCATCGGTACAACAAGCCAGAACAAGGATCTTGCCTGGGAATGGCTGAAGTTTAGCGGAAGCGAAGTTTTTCAGAAATACATGTGGGAAGAACAGCGCTCCCAGAGTATGCCTGTCCTTAAGGCAGCGGCAGATTGGGAAAGTGTGAAGGCAGAGCCGCAGATGGACATTATTCTCAAACAAATGAGCCAACTGTGGGCGCCCCGCTATCCTTATCGTTCCGGACAACCGCGTTATATTTTGTCGGAGAACGTAGAGCGCATTTTGTTAGGTGAATTGTCGCCTGCCGAAGGAATGAAGAGAGCGCAGGAAGAGACGGAGAGTTGGCTGGAAGGTCAGCAATAATAAATCCATTGAGAGGCAAGGTGGTACAAAAATGTTTAAGAAAGCTCTTCTGTTTGTTGCCGTCGTTGTTGTGTGTGTCACGTCTTTGGCGAACACATCCATGGCTTACAGCAATTCCAATTGGATGGGGGAGATTAGCGATCAGACCGCGCTATCCGCTCTCTCGATCCCGGGAACACATGATTCCGGTGCGATGTACGAGTCGGTTTACGGTACGGCCAAGACGCAGGATCTCACGATTGCAGAGCAGTTGTCCAGTGGGGTCCGCTATCTGGATATTCGTACGAGACATTTCAAGGACGCCTTCACGATTCACCACGGTGCGGTGTATCAGAATCAAAACTTTGACGGCGTCTTGAATGCCGTGATTTCGTTCCTGAATAACAACCCGACGGAAACCGTGATCATGAGCGTGAAACAGGAACATACCGCCGCCGAAAATACACGTTCCTATGAGGAGACCTTTAAGTGGTACGTTAATAAAAATCCGAACAAATGGTTGATGACGGATCACATCCCTACTCTAGGCGAGGCCAGGGGCAAGATCGTGCTTCTTCGAAGATTTGCGGCAGATCAGCTTCCGAAAGGCATTGATGCAACGGCTTGGAAAGACAATACCTCTTTCGAAATCCATAATGCAGCCGACTTGAACATCCAGGATTATTACAAAGTAACGGACCGAAACAAGAAGTGGACGGATATTCAGAACAAATACAACGAAGCGAATTCGTCCAATCCATCGATGTTATACATTAACTTCACAAGCGGGTACAGCCCGGCCTTGTTCGGCATTCCGAACATTCGAGCGATTTCGGACGAGATCAATCCAAAGGTCAATCAATTCTTTACCACGAACACGAGCGGCCGCTTCGGTGTTTCCGCGATGGATTTTATGACAAGCGAACTTGCTTCGAAGATTATTGCAACTAATTTTTAATTCGCAACATATATAGAACAAGCAGAGGACGGTGAATTTGATTCGCCGTCTTCTTGGCGCAGGAGAGTTCCGCTTCCTTCTATAACGAATTGACAATTGGTGAAGCGTAGTCCACGTGCTTTATAAATATCCAGAATGGTGTAGGAGCTTTTTTTCTTTTCTGGGGCCTCAATCTTCGCTAATATCTCACACGCCATGAAAGCGATTTATATTCCCCTTGACGAAAACTATTTTCAAATTTATTATGTGAATGAAAATAGATTTAGAAGGGTGGTCCTCATGAAACGATACTTTGAGAAGGCGCAGAAATTCGGCAAGTCCTTCATGCTGCCCATTGCGGTACTGCCAGCTGCCGGTCTTTTGTTAGGCATCGGGGGCGCATTATCGAATCCCAATACGATCAACTCGTATCCGCTTTTGCAAATCACCTGGCTGCAGCAAATTTTTACCGTGATGAGCAGCGCAGGCAGCATTGTGTTCGATAATCTCGCCTTGATCTTCGCCATCGGTGTTGCCGTGGGCATGGCAAGAGCGGATAAAGGAACAGCCGGTTTGGCAGCGGGTCTGTCCTATCTGGTTATGAATGCCTCAATCCATGCGATGTTGATCAATACCGGAAAGCTGGTCACGGACAACCTGGCTGGCGCGGGACAGGGCATGGTACTGGGAATTCAAACCTTGCAGACAGGGGTCCTGGGAGGTATTGTTGTCGGGTTGGTCACGGCGTGGCTGCATAATCGGTACAATAAAATCGAGCTTCCCCAGTTTCTTGGTTTTTTCGGCGGTTCGCGATTTATTCCGATTGTTTCGTCCTTTGCGGCGATCTTCATCGGCATTGCTTTATTTTTAATCTGGCCGACCATCCAAATCGGTATAGCAAGCCTCGGCAGTCTCGTTGACAAAACAGGTTATATCGGGACGCTGTTTTACGGATTTTTCTTGCGTATGCTTGGTCCGCTGGGGTTGCATCACATTTTCTACCTTCCTTTCTGGCAAACCGGCCTGGGAGGCACGATGGAAGTAGCGGGCAAAGTATACGAAGGAACGCAAAACATCTTTTTTGCGCAATTGGGGGACCCCGCTACTGAGAAGTACTTTATCGGCACATCCAGATTCATGTCAGGCCGTTTTATCACCATGATGTTTGGTTTACTGGGTGCAGCACTGGCTATTTATCACACGGCCAAGCCTGAACGTAAAAAAGTGGTTGGCGGATTGATGCTGTCTGCCGCGCTCACTTCATTTTTGACAGGGATTACTGAGCCTTTGGAATTTTCTTTCTTGTTCGTAGCTCCGATCCTGTATGTGATTCATGCCGCATTTGACGGGTTTGCTTTTATGCTGGCGCACATTTTCGAAATTACAATCGGGCAGACGTTCTCCGGCGGATTAATTGACTTTATCCTGTTTGGAATTCTGCAGGGCAATGAGAAAACCAACTGGATGCTGGTGCCGGTGATCGGTGTCCTATGGTTCTTCCTGTATTACTTCACATTCCGCATTTTGATCGTTAAACTGAATTTGAAGACAACAGGGCGTGAAGATGAAGCAGCACCAGATCCGGGGGCAGCAGCTCCAAGTAACAGAGGTACTTCATCACCGGCGGGAGAGTCCAGATCGGTCGCCATATTGAACGCGCTTGGCGGCGCGGACAATATTACAGACCTCGATTGCTGCGCTACGCGGCTGCGGGTTTCCGTCATCGACAAGGATAAGGTGCAAAAGGATGCCTTTGCAGCTACAGGAGCCAAAGGTGTCGTATTTGTCGGCAACGGAGTACAGGTGATTTATGGACCACAGGTTACGGTAATCAAGAATGAAATTGAAGAATATTTGGAAACGGAGTAGTGGCAATGAATGATTTGAATAGTTTGGGATTAAAGGGCGGCCTCGTTGTATCATGTCAAGCATTGGAGCATGAACCCCTTCACAGTTCGTATATTATGGGCAGAATGGCTGTTGCGGCCAAAGAAGGCGGGGCTATTGGTATTCGTGCCAATACGGCGGTTGATATCAAAGAAATTAAGGAGCAGGTTAACCTGCCTGTCATCGGAATTGTAAAAAGAAACTATGGAACCAATCCGGTGTTCATCACACCAACGATGCGTGAAATCGACGAGTTGGCTGAAGTTGGAGCGGAGATCGTGGCATTGGACGCAACGCTGCGTCCAAGACCGGATGGCAAGACATTGAAGGAGCTTGTCAGCGAGATTCGCGGCAAGTATCCACAGCTTCTGTTGATGGCAGACATCTCGACCACAGAAGAGGCGGTTTATGCGGAACAGCTTGGTTTTGATTTGATATCTTCTACTTTGGTCGGGTACACAGAGGAGACAGCCGGAAGTAAACTGTATGATCATGATTTTGCCATATTAAAAGATATCGTGTCCCATGTAAAGACTCCCGTTGTGGCGGAAGGCAATATCATGACACCTGAGATGGCGGGAAGCTGCCTGCAAGCTGGCGTATATTGTGTTGTTGTTGGCGGAGCCATCACCCGTCCGCAGCAGATTACGGAACGTTTTGTAGCGGAGATTGCAAAATTAAAGCATTCGGAATCCTCTAAAAAATAATACTGTTGAGCTTAATCAAGCGAGTATTGGTGTCGAATTTCACACCAATACTCGCTCTTCTTTTTATTTAGAAGTGGGGGGATACTCGAAGCAGCGGAAAGAACGAAGCAATTCCGGAAAAGGGCAGCGGTCTCCTTTGGCCCGGAGGGTCAACAGCGATGGGAGGAATGCTTCGTTCTTGGAGCGTTGCTCGCAGAGACTGCCCGCTCTATTCCGTTGAATACAGCGCCAGCAGCGTTTGCTGCCGTGCCTTTAATAAATTCTCGTCTTCAAGGAGGAGCAGAGACATGACGTCCAAAATATAAATGATGGCAAGCTGGCTGTTGATAAAATTCACATCGCCCGATCGTCCGATTTCCGGGGTGAACAGACAAATATCCGAAACCTCGGATAGAGGGGTATGGTCAAAGTTAGTGATTCCGATGATTTTGGCGCCTCTTTTTTTAGCCTGATTTAACGCCTGACTCACCTCTGTTGTACGTCCCGAATTGGACAATCCAATCACAAGATCATCGTTCCCGAGCAGGGAGGCGCTCATCGTCATCATATGTGAATCTGTCACAGCATCGACCACAAGATTCATACGGGTGAGTCTGTATTTAAATTCCAGAGCGGAGAGACCGGAGCTGCCCAGTCCGTAAACATAGGTTCTGCGGGAGGCCTTAATCAGTTCAACGACTTCTTTAATTCTTTCCGTATCCAGCATTTCGGCTGTGGCATTTATGATATCATTGTACAGATTTTGCGTTTTGATAAAAAAATCCGTATCATTGCGGGGCTTTTGGGTCTCGCGGTTCAGCCGGATTTTGAAATCGACAAACGTATCGCAGCCCACTTTCTTGCAAAAACGGGTAATGGTTGACGTTGACGCATTTGTATATGAAGCCAAATCCTTAATATTGATATTGTTAATAGATTGCCGATTTCGCATCACGTAATCAGCAATCTCTTTTTCCTTGGCTGAAAATCGTTGATATTCAAGCTGCAGTACGTCTATGATACTGGACGACATCACAAAAAGCCTCATTTCCATTAGGATTCTATACTTCCATTTTAACAGTCTGTTTATTTGAAAACAAAACTGGATGCGCTTTTGGCGGATCGAAGGCAAACAAACGTTGCAAATTGCAGTGGAGTTGTTTATTATAGATATTAAGGGTCCTTATTAGTTATAAAAGAGCTATTTTTTATTCTAATTGTGGATATAAAATATCTATTAAGGTGGTTTGAAAAGATGGAAAAACAAACGAAAAAACAACTTCTCGATGTAGCAATTATTGGCGGCGGCCCGGCAGGGTTGAACGCCGCTCTCGTACTGGGACGGGCAAGAAAAAATGTGGCGGTGATCGATGAAGGCCGTCCACGCAATGCCGTGACCCGCGAGGCCCACGGGTTCCTCACCCGCGACGGAATAAGCCCTGGTGAGTTTCGGCGAATTGCGAAGGAACAGATTAGCGCTTATCCTTCTGTATCTTTGGTTGAGGATACGGCCGTGTCGATTGCAGGAGGGGATGGTCAGTTTCAAATTACGACTGCGCAAGGAACAACCTTTGCAAGTAAAAAGCTGCTGTTTGCCGTTGGAATGAAGGATCGGCCGCTGGATATTCCGGGACTGAAGGAGGTTTATGGGAAAAGCGCCTTCGTCTGCCCGTATTGCGACGGCTGGGAGTTAAGGGATCAGCCGCTTGTCATCATTAATAAGGGGGCAGATATTATGCACTTCGCCCCATTGATTTCCGGATGGACGAGCAATTTCACCTTCTGCACGAACGGCCCTGACGAGCTGACAGATGCGCAGCGCGAGGAGCTTCAGCGGCATCAAGTGCCTGTGTTTGACTCGCCAATCCGACATATCGATGCACAGGACGGGATCGTGCAACAGGTTATTCTCGAAGATGGGACGGCCATTCCATGCAGAGGGATCTTTTTTAAACCTGATCTGGTTACAGGTTCGGAATTGCCGCGAGCCATCGGATGTGATATGACGGAAGCGGGAATCGTGGTCGTCGATGAATTCGGCAAAACGACCGTTCCGGGCGTTTATAGCGCTGGAGATGTATCATCGCGATTCAATCAGGCTATTGCTGCCGCCTCTATGGGCTCACTTGCTGCCGCGATGATCAACAGTGAACTGAATACGGAGGCCTGGAAGCGAGAAGGCTAACGACATGAACGATTCCGACGGTTTAAATCAGAACCTGAAAGTGACATAATTGATTCAGGGGCCTGATTAAAAATCGAGGTGAATCCATGTTGGAGAACAAGCAGGAAGGGATTGTCGCACTTGACTTTGCGGAGCCTGGTCCATCCGGTCTGAATTTGTTGGACCAATTGCTCATGATGGTTGATAGAAGAGCGTTTCCAGAGGGCCGCAACCAAACGATCATTCCGTTTCTTTCAATCTATAAGCACAGCCGGCCGACGATGCTGACGCAAAGCGTGTTGGCCCCTTCTTTTTGTCTTATTTTGCAAGGGACTAAAAAACTTTATCTTGGTGAAGAGATCATTTATTATGGAGCGGGCGATTACTTGGCCTCTTTAATTGATATGCCTGCATCCGGACAAACCGTAAGTGCTCAAGAGAGATCCCCGTATATTGGTCTGCGTATCGATCTGTCGATGCAAGAGATCGCTTCCGTTATCATGGAAGCCGGAATTCATGCCAAGCTGAAAAATAAAAAATGGAACCGGGCGGCCTTTATCGGGAAAAGCAATTCCAATCTGCAGGATGCATTTATCCGGCTGTTGAAGCTGCTGGACGAACCGCAAAATGTCCCGTTTCTGTCTGGCCTGATCAAACGGGAAATGATCTTTCATTTATTAACAGGCGACTATGGCTATTTGTTTCTTCAGCAAGCCTTTTTTGATCAACAGTCTGAAGGAGTAGGCAAAGCCATTACCTGGATCAGGGAGAATTACACTCAATCATTCACTATTGCCGAACTGGCCAAAATGTGCAATATGAGCGTCTCGGGGCTGCATCACAAATTTAAGGCAGTCACCACTATGGGGCCGCTGCGGTATCAAAAAAGTCTTCGCCTTCAGGAGGCAAGGCGTCTTATGCTGAGTGGAGCCACGGATGCGACCACGGCAGCGCGGGAAGTCGGTTATGAAAGCCCAACGCAGTTTAATAGGGAATACCGGCGGATTTTTGGTCTGCCGCCGCTAAAAGATATCCATGAGATACGAAAAAACACATAGGCCCAAACAAGCAGCGAGCTTCCAGGATTTCCTGGGGGCTCGCTGCTTTTGTACGGGAATGTTGGATTGCAGTATTAGGCAAACATAGGGCAGGAATGACCTACTTTCAATTGATAGTTTGCTGGATAATAGCTTTGAACAATTTGAAGGAGGTTTTAGATAATATGGGGAAGGTTTGGTTGATTACAGGCAGCTCTCGCGGAATTGGAAGAAATCTGGTTGAAGAAGTTTTGCAACGGGGGGATCAAGTTGTTGCAGGGGCGCGTCGGCCGGAGCAATTGAACGATTTGACAGTGAAGTATGGTGCCCGCATTCTTCCTGTCGCTTTGGATGTTACCGATACAGAGCAGGTGGAAGCGGCGGTACAGCAAGCCATCGATACGTTTGGCGTCCTGGATGTGCTTGTGAACAATGCCGGATATGCCAACAGTTCACCGATTGAAGAAACGGAAGAGGAAGATTTGCGAGCTCAATTTGACACGAATTTTTTTGGCGTTGCCCATATGACGAAGGCTGCTCTTCCGGTTATGCGTAAGCAGCGCTCCGGCCACATTATACAAATTTCCTCGATAGGTGGCCGGGTTGGGGGCTCGCCCGGACTCAGCGCTTATCAAGCGGCGAAGTTTGCCGTAGAAGGTTTTTCAGAAGTGTTAACCAATGAGGTGAAGCCGCTTGGGATTAAAGTGAGCATTATCGAACCAGGAGGTTTCCGCACGGATTGGGGCGGCTCGTCCATGCAAATAAGGGAAGTGGGTGAGGATTATGAGGAGACCGTGGGCAAGATACATCGTTACCGCAGAGAAATCGACGGGAAGATGCCCGGAGACCCCGCTCGTGCCGCGAAGGCCATAGCGGATATTGCCGATCTGGAACAACCGCCTTTGCGCTTGCTCCTCGGTTCGGATGCGCTCAAGCTCGCCCGGGAATCGTCCCGATCCCGTGCAGCCGAGGCAGAGCAGTGGGCAGAGGTCACGATTTCAACGGATTTTTCAGGGGAATAAGCTGTGTGAATATTGAAGCGGGACGCATTACTATACCGAACGTAGAGGTGCAACTCCTCAGTTCATTGAAAACCAGCGGCAGCCAAGACTCGTTTCGAGTCAGGGAGCACCGCTGGTTCTTTTGCAGATCCGTTTTTGGATTCCAGGCATCATTGTTACATAGCTTTACAATCAACCTATGTGGAGCACGGCTTTGCCGGAGAATTTCCGCTCTATCAGACTTTGGGCGACGGTGTCAATTTCGGTCCAAGGCGCCTCCACTTCAATCCGTGGCATTAGACGGCCGTCTGCGACCAAGCGGGCCAGCAAGCCTAGATCGTCCGCGGCAGATTGACGAGTGAGCTCCTCACCGAGAAAGAAGCTGTACAAGGTTCTTCCTCCGCTGGTTACCATATTCATCATATCGATCGTCGCCGTATTTGAAGAGGAAAATCCCACCGCGACGCAGATGCCCTGCGGCGCAAGCTGTGGCAGCAGAGCAGCCAGCGTATCGCCGCCTACCGAATCGATGATCAGATCATAGGGCCCGAATTTGCCGACTGATGAAATTTCGGAATATCCGACGATCACTTCGTCGGCTCCGGCCTCCCGGACAAGCTTGGCCTTCTCCTCCGTGCTTGCTGTACCTACGACGAACGCGCCGGACTGGGCCGCAAGCTGATGGGCGAACAGCCCGACACCGCCGGTAGAGCCTGTAATGAAAATGCGCTTGCCGAGCAGCATGCCGCCTTTTCGCAGCGCATTAAGCGCCGTCAGGCCGGATACGGGCAGGGTTGCCGCCTCCGCAAAGGTGAGCTCGTCCGGAATTTCGGACAGCATCGATATGGGAGCGGCAACTTGCTCACTCCAGGCGCCCAGCGGGAGCAAACCGACGACCCGGGCCCCCTTTTGCGGACCTGTGCCGCTCTTGGCTGGCTCGATGACAATCCCGGCGAAATCCCAGCCGGGGCGGTAGGAAGCCTCCTGATCCTTGGCGTCTTTCACTTCACCGCGATTGAGAGAGACGGCTTTCACCTGTACGAGCGCTTCCCAAGGCTGGGCTTGTGGAGCGTCAACTTCCTTGAACGTCAAATATGACGGAGCAAGTGGATCAACTGTAATAGCACGAATCATATGTTATCTCCTCCATGAATTGGTTGTGTGTCATGAGATGACTTTCGTTTTCATTGAGGAGTATAATTTAATTCAATGATCGGCCCAAGTGCAGAACTACACTTCGTAAGAAAAACGTCTATCGACGTAATTCAAAGAAGCCAGACCGCGTTTAGTAGTAGTTTTTCTTGCGATTTCAGGAAGCTTATACCAAGAAGTTTATACTTTCTGAAATCTTAAAAGAAGGGGAGAGGAAGATGGAAATACAAACAGAGAACTCAAGACTTAAACTCGTATTGGGAGAGATTGAAGCCCTGCGGATGAAACGTCAGCGGCAGCTTGCGGATCGGCCACATCCGTCCTTGAAGCGGTTCACTCAACAGGAGCTGAATGACGAGGCTTTCCCTTCGTATAAAAATCTCCTGGTCGGACGTTCCCGCCGTATACCGGATCGTCAGACGATGATGAGCATCGCCGAGTATCTTGAGTGCGCTTCCGACGAACGCAACGATCTGCTTTTGGCAGCCGGTTACCTTCCAATCCAGATCGAGTTGGAGGGTCGGGCGCTGGAGCGTGCATTGGAGTGGGCGCAGCAAACGATGAGAAGCATTCCTTTTCCTTCCATGATCGTAACACATACACAGGACATCAAGGGGGTTAACGAGCCTTTTCGCCGCTTGTTCGATATCCCTCACGACCGTTCGTACGACGGGTTAATGAACAGGATTGATTTTCATTTTAATCCTGATTTGCCTATCCGGTCCCGCTCCACTTTCGACAAAGCGTCTTTCGAACAGTGGGAGGCACACGCTATAAACGGGATAAACGCGTTCAAGAGGGAGCATTTACTGTCCCGCTATGATGTGTGGTATCAAAAATTGCTTTATAGAGTTCAAAAATATAATGTGGACGAATATTTGAATATGCCGGATGCAGAGGAAAAGCTTGAGCACACGCAAACTACATTGGCCAGAATGGAAAGCTCCGGCGAGCTTGTTCCCATTCGCTACAGGCAGGTTTCCATTTCCGCAGGCAGCCGTGTATATCCGCAAATTGAGGTTTTTCTGCCGGTCGATGCTGCCGCGCGTAAAGTTTTCGCGGACTTGGGTTGTCCTGCTGATTGTGAATTCGTCTAATGTGAAAGACCAGGAAACGAAAGTAAAGGGCCCTGACGAACCATTGTCCGGGCCCTGTTGCATTTCATTTAGCCCAGGGCATAAACGGAATGAAATCCGTTTGTCTTAAGCGATTTTTTCTTCAGGTTGACCGATGGTTCTAATCATGATTTCAGGAATGACAGGGTGGTAATGAGATGAATGAACATATTCGTGAAACAAAAGGCGTAACTGCGGATCATCCAGTTCCGGTGGCGGATCATCTGTTTCTTTTTGATCTGTATAAGCGCCATAATGGTTGCAAACGGCCATATTAAATTCCCCAAGCCAATTGCAATTTATTCAATTAAATATTCCTTTACAGGAATATTCCCTTTGTGATATATTGCAAATACGATATAATTAACGAAATGAGGTGGATCGAACCAAAACACGGAAAGGAACAAAGATATGGATACAACGACATTTAGTGCTCTGGCCGAGCCGAACCGGCTGCATATCGTGGAACTGCTGCGTAACGGTCCATTGACCGTGGGGGAAATTGCCGATCAGGTGGGCATTCGTCAGCCCCAGGCCTCTAAGCACTTGCGCGTCCTGCTGGATGCCGGCCTTGTCGACGTCCGGGTCGTTGCGAACCGCAGAATTTACAGGCTTCAGCAGGAGCCGTTCCAGGAATTGAATGAGTGGCTTGAAACCTATAAGGCACTCTGGGATGAGCGCTTTGACAATCTGGAACGTTACTTGAAGGAACTGCAGGCTAAGGATAAACCATCGAAGGAATAATTTCATTTCAGGGAGGAAAATGATCATGGCAAGTTCAATGATTTTCAGGACAGAAGGACAGGAAGTATTTGTGGAGCGCACGTTTGACGCACCGCGTGAGCTTGTATTCAAGGCATTCACCGAGGCCGAGCATTTGAAGCACTGGTGGGGTCCTCGCGGCTGGGAGCTGACGGTATGCAATATCGATTTTCGCCCCGGAGGGGTGTGGCATTACTGCATGAAGTGTATGGATCCCAATCAGGGGGATTTTTACGGAGTTGAATCGTGGGGCAAGGCATTATATCATGAGATCGTGCATGGGGAGAAAATCGTGTATTCCGACTACTTCTCGGATGCCGAGGGCAACACCTCAGACGATCTGCCCGCTACGGAAAGCACATTGACCTTTATCGAGCAAGACGGCAAAACGAAGGTCGTTAACCGGGCTCTGTATTCATCTGCAGATGCGGTTAAAACTGTGATCGACATGGGCATGGAGCAAGGCTTGACGGAAACATGGGATCGTCTCGCCGAATATGTGGTGTCCATTCGGTAGTATTAAAATTGAACAGCATGCATTTTGAAGCAAAACTGCGGAAGACCTTGATCATGACAAGGCTTCCGCAGTTTTGCATTTGGTTGATGTTCAGTCTATGGCTTCGTTACAGGTACCCAAATTTCGCTTTTATAGCTCGGGCTGCTGGTGTCCTTGCTTTCATTCCATAGGATTTCGGGTCCTTCTGTTGTTTCATAACCGGAGGTCGGGAACCATTCGGCATATATTCTTGCCCAGACGTCCTGAAGAGCTTTCGGGAACGGCCCGATGGCCGTAAATACAGCCCAGGTGCCTGCAGGAACGTTCAGTACCTCCCAGCGCTGAGGGACTTCGTTCGATGTAGCGACTCCGATATATTGATCCAGCACTGTTCCTTCTGCCCGGCCCTCGGTGAAATTGGCAGAGGCGCATATGATGCCTCTTGGCTCCACATTGGACAGCTGCTTCAGTTCGGTGAAGTCTTTTTCCGTCAGACTGGCCCACATCTCATCCATCTGCGGATTTACACCTTCATAAATCAGAGTGATTTGCTTTTTGATGCCGGCAATTTGAAAAGCATCCCTCTCAACGATCCGATAATCCATCTCGTTGCCTCCCTTAATTGTAAGTTGGAAGGTCATGGGCGGAAATGCCTTTAAAGCAGCGCCTTTCTTTCGTGCTTCCGTTGGAGTAATGCCATGCAGTGACTGAAAAGCTCTTGAGAACGAATCCGGTGAATCATAGCCGTATTTGATTGCAAGATCAATAATTTTGACATGCTCCGAATTATGGAGCTCGAGTGCTGCCAGTGTCAGCCTTCTGCGGCGGATATATTCGCTTAGGGATAAGCCAGCCAGGAATGAAAACATGCGCTTGAAATGATATTCCGAGCAACAGGCAAGCCTCGCGGCTTCCTTGAGATCGATTTCTCCAGCCAGGTTGGCTTCAATATAGCTCATGGCAAGGTTAACCTGCTTTAATGCATCCAAATTCATGACCTCCTTTCTGTTGATATCGTAGCAAAACGAAAAGGAATCAACCCGACAATACCGGTGCAGGTTTTGTCGGGGATAAAAATGCTTGAAAAGCATGTCCCGATATAGGAAAATCATGCTATCCCATACTTACACGGAAAGGAACAAGAAGATGATGAACGGATTTACCATCACGCAGTTCAGTCTATCCGATTTCAAGCAGGCCTGCCACGTGTTCGAGACGGTTATCCCCGACGTTTTTGAACAGGAAGGGATTGGACATTTGACAGGGGATATGCAGGATGAGATTGAATACAAAATAAATTTGCTCCGCAGTGCGAGGGAGGGGGATGAGCCGAAAACCCGTTTTTGGCTTGCGAAACAGAATGGTGTTGTGGTGGGGATAATTTCCTTTGGGCCCTCTAATGAGGATCTTAATGCTTGCACAGACCATGAATTGGCACAGGTGGGGGAACTGGGCAGTTTATATGTTTTGCCAGGCTATCAGGGCCGGGGAATAGCGTCTGCTTTGATCAAGGAAGTGGTCATATATCTTCACAGCCGTGGGATCGAGGAATTTTGTCTGGACAGCGCATATAGACGCGCTCAAGAGAAATGGAAGCAAAAATTCGGTGAGCCTTATGCGGCGGTGATGGACTATTGGGGACCGGGTACCGTACATATGGTCTGGCTTTGCAGAGTGAGCGATTTTCTGGCTTAAAATCATAAACAGCCCTCAAAATCTATTGAGGACTGTTTTTTTGTGTTCCGTGCCACTGGACACGGCGTATAAAGAAGCGGTACACGAGCGCAATCATAGTCCCTGCTGCTCCGCCGATCGCTACCGACCAGACTGCATCGTAGGACTGCCACTGGAGCAGAAAAGCGATTCCGCTGCCCAAAGTCGTTCCGGCAAGCCACCCAAGCGCGCAGGCTGTATCTTTGGCTACTTTCATTTAAACCCTCCTCCAATACGTTTTCAAATATATTGACCGTACATCTATGCTAATCATTATTTACATTCTTATGTGAAATATTCCAGGCTTGCTCATCTTTGAAAGCTTATCAAAAAAACAAAAAGAGCACTGTTGGCCCTACAGCTGACAGTGCTCCTTGTGCTAGAGGAGTTAGTTTATACGTCCCTGCACAATTTTAAAGTATTAAAGTTTAAACCCACTGCATTTTAAACCCATTGCAGAAGCTTACCTGGCTAGTATAGCGTCTGCAAACAAAATGGACTTCGGGATGCGAAAAAATTGTTCAGCCTGATCCTGAAACGCCTGCGAAGGTACTGTGCCTTGATGCAGCCATTTGCGGAAGGTTCCCGGATGAACACCGATCCAATGGCTGACATCGGTCACGGACAAATCATGAACCATGCATAGTCCAGCCAAAATCCGGTTTTTTACTGGAGACCGTGTTACCGTCCGTTTCATGAAACGGGAAGGGGCAGGTTGGCAGATAATCGGACAACCGCGCACCACATCCTCGTTAAAGAGAATATGGCGTGGATAACCAAGCAATCGGCATGTTTTCTCCAGGTTGGTATTGCCGGGAATTCGTCCTTCATATACCCAGGCGCTTACGCTCCGGGATGATATGGATAAATCTTCGGCAAGTTGCGACAGCTTGATGTCATTTGCCATCAGCACCGCGAGGAGAACCCTGTTGCGTATTTGACAGCGGGTTGGTTTGCGAAAGCGCTTAACACGCACACCCTTTCCCAAATACTTGCGGTTGATCAGAGACCACGCCTGAATGGAATGTCGTTCTTGTTGTTTAGGCATACATCCTCCGATTTTTTTAAACAAATATTACAATACATGCGGTATATTTTCAAGTGTACGGCCGAATCAATTTTTTATAAAACTATTTTCATAGCTGGCCAACCAAAAACAGGGACTTGCTTACTATATGAAGTAATTAAAAAAACGCGGGGATAATCGTTTCTATGAATCTATAAATTTTCAGCGCGACGGTAGGGACAAACTCACTTTCATTTTTCCTTTATTTACATATAATGTAATAGCCTTGATGAAAGGAGAGATGACGATGAGCAACTCGTTAATCAATATATCATGCGCTGTGACCGGAGGATTAATCACCTTTGCCTTCGGAGAATGGAGCCCCCTGCTTGGGGTATTTATCGTGACTATGGCTATAGATATTGCTACAGGTATAGCGGCAGCTATCAAATCTGGAAAAGGATTAAGCAGCAAGACGGGATTTTGGGGCTTGACTCGAAAGGGGATTATGCTGATGGTGGTTAGTCTTGCTCACCAAATTGACCTGCTTTTGGGAGTTAATGCTGTACAAGCAGGTGCGATTTATTTTTACCTGTTTAACGAGGTCATTTCCGTTGCAGAGAATTTTGCTGTACTGGGAATGCCTCTTCCTCCCGTGATCCAGGGTTTGCTTGCAGCCTTGAAGGACAAGCAAATAGACAAGGAGGAAAAAAAGAAGGATGAAGGCCCGTCGTGATGCGGATAGGAGAAGATGCCGCTACGGCGGTATCTTCCCCTATCAGGGAGAATTATGATAAAATTTCAGGGCAAGCTCTTCAAACTAGAAACAAGGAGTCTGTCCCATGATTAAGCATATCGTGTTCTTCAAATTGAAAGACCGCTCTACTGAAAGCGTTGAACATACGGCCTCCGTTCTTCGCAGCATGAACGGCAAAATCAAGGAGGTGCTGTCGCTGGAAGTAGGAGTCGATGTTATCCGGTCCGAACGTTCCTTTGATATTTCCCTGACGGCAGTGTTTGAAAATCTCAAAGACCTGCAGGCTTACCAGCTTCATCCGGTGCATCAGGAAATCATTCAGCATATCAACGAAGTAAAGGACGTATCCTTTGCGGTTGACTATGAAATCTGACAGGCTGCGAATGGCATGGAATGGCCGCCATGCTGTTAATGGGCGGTATGACGGCAATTCTGCCGGGAAGGGGGTGCGGCACAAATGTACTATGTGAACAGAGAGCAGATTGAGCTGCGTCTCAGGGCGATTCCCGAGATTGTGGAAGGACTGCGCCGGGTCTCGTCAGGCTGGACTGGCGATCTGATGCAGGGACTGGTGCAGGAACGTTGTCTGCATCTGGCGATCGAGACGGTAACTGACGTGGGCAGCTATCTGATTGACGGCTTTATTATGCGTGATGCCAGCAGTTATGAAGACATTATCAGGATCATCCATGAGGAAAATGTTATTGACGAGTCTGTCTTTGCCCCGATCTATGAGCTGGTGTCCCTGCGCAAGCCGCTCGTTCAGGAGTATTTCTGCTGGAGACGAACAGAGCTTCATAAGCTGACTCCGCTGCTGGCTGAGGTGCTGGAACGGTTTGCGATTCGTGTGGAAGGCTATCTTGACCGTGAGTTGGGATCCCTGCCGACCGGCAGTCAATGATCTGGAGTAAACGATGAATACAGTACCTGAAATGTCTACACGGCGTCTGATTATGACATTGCTGAAAACGAGAGGACCTTTGGGAGTCTCTTCCCTCGCAGCGGAGCTGGGTATTACCGAGATGGGGGTCAGGAGACATCTGAAGGCATTGGAGCAGGAAAATTTTGTTGAGGTTACCGTTGTGCGCCAAGCCATGGGACGGCCGGTCTATAAATTTGGCCTCAGTGAACTTGGAGATGAGCAGTTTCCACGCAATTATGACCATCTGCTGGTGGATCTGCTGGAGGAGCTGAATGAGCTTCAGGGAGCAGCGGCTGTTGAGGCTCTCTTCGAAGGAAGAAAGCGCAAGCTGATCCGCCGTTATATGCCGCAGCTTGAGGGCAGATCACTGCCGGCGCGGATCAGGAAGCTGGCTGAAATTCAGCATACAGCCGGTTATATGACGTATTGGAATACAGAAGAAGACGGAAGCTTTACGTTCTATGAGTATAATTGCCCGATTGCCCAGGCCGCGAACCGTTATCGCAAAGCCTGCGAGTGTGAGCAGCATATGTTTGAGGAGCTGCTGGAAGCGGAGGTGCGTCGCACCGACTGTCTGGCGGAAGGTGGCCGCTGCTGCCGGTACAAGATATTTCCACATCAGAGTTAGTCCTGGCAGCATTTTCTTGTAACAAGTCAAGCCCATCCTGCTTATACTGCATTAAAAAGATGGGCGTTCGCCCGGAAAAACAGCTCCGCTGGCGGGCAGGCTCCATAAGCATGCCTGGAGCGATGCTCCTGTCAGCGGGGTCTTTCCGGTCCCGGGGCTTGGTCGAAGGAGAGATGATGATGGATCAAAAAGGCAAAATGATGATGTGGAGTGCCATTGCAGGCACAATCCTCGGTTCAGCCACAGCATTGCTGCTTGCGCCAAAATCAGGGCGTGAGCTACGCAAGGATCTGGAGGAGTGCACTCAGCAGCTCAGCGAGGCTAGCCTGTCAGTGGCGGATAAAATCGGGACAGCGGGTCTCCAGCTTGTAGATATCGTTAAGGATACGGCTTCCTATGCGGTTCAGGAGGTTCGCCAAGCGTATGGCAAGCAGGAAAAAGAGGAAAAGGTAGTCATCACTGCGGCCGAAGGAGAGAAGCCGGAAGAACGCAAGGCAGGCAACGACAGCTACTCTATCTGAACACTGCAGCCGGGTTCGTTCCAAGGGAGGGGCCCGGCTTTTGCATGCCTTCCGCTAATTGCGGGCAGCCACACCTCGGGGGTGGACTTCCTTTTTGTTCACTTTTAACGTACCTTTTGAACTTGACTCACATAAGTTATGTAGAAGAGTGATAGCAAGAGGGATAACAACAATGAGGAAAGCGGTGTGTTCGTGCAGCAGGCTATTGCAGTTTTGGATTCCGGCGTGGGTGGACTGACTGTTGTCAAAGAAGTGATGCGTCAGCTTCCGCGTGAGAAGATCATTTACTACGGTGACACCGCGCGAGCCCCTTACGGCCCACGTCCGGCTGATGAAGTTTTGAAATTCACCGGGCAGATCGTTGATTTTCTTATTCAATTTGATCCCAAGGTCATTGTCATTGCCTGCAATACAGCAACGGCAGCGGCGCTTGAAGAAATCAGCAGCAAGGTCAGCGTACCCGTCATCGGAGTCATTCATCCCGGTGCCCGTGCAGCCATCAGCGCTACCAATACAGGTCATGTGGGGGTCATCGGCACGGTCGGGACCATTAGCAGTGGTGCATATACCACAGCCTTGAAGCAGCTGTCTCCTTATATCGAGATCGTAAGTCTGGCTTGTCCGTTGCTCGTTCCTATTGTGGAGAGAGGGGAATTTCACTCGAAGAGCACTTCACTGATTGTCCGAAAGTCGCTTTTGCCTATGACCAATCAGTACATGGATTGTCTTATTCTCGGCTGTACCCATTATCCTTTTCTCAGGGAGGCCATTCAGGAAGTGATGGGACCTTATGTCAAGCTGATCAGCTCTGCTGATGAGACGGCAAGAGAGACAAGCACAATACTTTATAACAAGGGCAAGCTTGCTTCCGGAGATACACTTCCAATCCATCAGTTTTACTGCTCCGGGGATGCTCGCTTGTTTCGGAGTATCGCTAGACAGTGGCTTGGTGAGCAAATCGGCAACATTCCCGTCTTGTGGCAGGTGACCCGTCTGGGGTAACTAAAAATGCAGCCGAAAGCATCAACTTTGCCGTTCCCGGGTGGGACGGCTTTTTCAGCATTGCAAAAGAGTCCGGAATCACGGATTGGGCAGGCAGGCATAAATTGGAGTATAAGATCGCACAGGAACTGAAGCCGAGAAACGGAAACATGCTGCCGGGAGGAATGGGAATGAAAGAGGTTGGTATTCGTTTTGGGAATACAGCGCTGTCCGGAAAATACGGGTATAAGCGTCTAATGGAGGATATCGGTCATTTGCATGAAAAATATAATTTTGTGAAAGTGGGCTGCATAGGCAAAAGTGTGATGGGGAGAACCATTCCATGTTTGGAGCTGGGTGAAGGGAAACGCAAGCTTGCGGTAAATGCGGCGGTCCATGCCAACGAATGGATTACCGCTCCGTGCGTGCTGCATTTTCTGGAGCACTGTGCAGCGGCAGCTACAGCCGGAAGATCCCTCCATGGGCATGATCCGGAGCGCTGGCTGCGGCATGTTACACTAAGTGTAGTTCCTATGGTCAATCCGGACGGTGTGGACCTGGTCGTTGAAGAGGCCAGTGATTCCCATCCTGAGCGGGAGAATCTTCTGAAGTGGAACCAGGGAAACCTTGATTTCAGCTCCTGGAAGGCCAATATCCGCGGAATTGATTTGAACGACCAGTTTCCGGCCTATTGGGAGGACGAATTGCAGCGGCGGGCCGTGAAGGGACCGGGTCCGCGTGATTATGGCGGAACAGAGCCGCTGTCCGAGCCTGAAGCGCGTGCCTTGGCCGATTGGACACGCCGTTTGCTGCCAGACATGGTGATCTCATTTCATACCCAGGGGCGTGAAATTTACTGGAATTACCGCGACAGGGAGCCGACGAACAGTCTCATGTGGGCGCAAAGGCTGGCCCGTGCTGCAAATTTCAGGGCTGTCAGACTCAGCGGCAGCGATGCAGGCTACAAGGACTGGTTCATTCTTGAATTCGGCAGGCCCGGCTTTACGGTGGAGTTGGGGGAAGGCGTCAACCCGCTTCCGCCAAGTGATTTCGACAGTTTGTGCATGGAAACAGGCCAGGTGCTGTCAGCCGCCCTTTCCGGCTTGTGCTGCTGAGTGTTTGAAACCTTTACGGGAAACCGGCGTAATTTAAACTGTGGAAGAACAGCGCTTCCGGCAGGAAGCCTGATTTTTCCACAGCCTTCTTCATTTTGATTGAAACGGGTATGCTATACATGAAGGCTTATATTAGCTGCAAAAGACGCGGAATGGAGCGATGTCCATGAAATGGAGAAAATTTTGGTCTCTGCGGCAGTGGGAGCACGTATTGCGCCGTCTCCCCCGCCTGCTTGCTTCACCCCAGGTGCCTCTTGGGGACAAGCTGCTGTTTCTTGTACCTGCACTGCTTTATTGGGTTCTTCCGGACATCATCATTCCGATTCCGTTCATGCCTCTTGATGATATCGGGGTAGCGATGCTTCTGATGAACTGGTTTGTGACCAGAACGGAGCGCAAGTATCCTCAGCTTTCCGAGCCGGGCCGTATTCGGTTGAAATGAACAGCCTTCGCATTTTGTCCAAATAACTGGTGTTGCGCTTCTATAAATTATTCATTACAATAGGAATATTGACTACTAATCATCAGGAATGCACTGAATCCTGAAATTTTCATAAATTATGCTGCCTATAGGAGTTGAAGCAAATGAAGTGCAAAATTACACGTAATGCGGCCAAAGTGCTGAAGCTTGAGCTGGATAAACCCGAGAACAGCGGAAAAATGCTGAGAGTCATTGTAACTCATGCGCATGGAGATCATGCACACTATGGTCTTGACCTTGACACGCCGAAGGAAGAAGACACCGTAGTCTCCACAGATAAAGACATTGACGTAATTCTTGAAGAAGGCCAGCCGTTCCTGGACGGCGTTAAAATAGACTATTTGTATTTTCCTCAAGAGGGCTTTGTCATTACGAATCCTTCGATGGGCAACCACGGCGACCATTAAGGCCGCATGGAGAGGATGAAATATGGCTAACGATATTCGAGTCTGTGATAAATGTCAGTTTGTCCGGATGAAGAGCATTATTCCGAAGCTGCAGAAAATGGCGCCTGATGCCGAGATCAAAGTCGGCTGCAAATCGTATTGCGGGCCCTGCGGCAAGCGTGCGTTTGTATATGTGAATGGACGGTATGTAAGCGCGCCGACAGAGGAAGAAGTGCTGGCCAAGGCTGCTGCATTTATTAAGCAGCCGAGCGTAGAGGCCTAATCCGGTTTGTAAGATGATGACTTATGTGCTTTCAGCGAAGATCCCCGGACCGATCAGACGGTTACGGGGGTTTTTGTATAGTCCTGCTTCCACCTGTTCATGCTATAAGGCGAGTGAATACTTATTAGCTTCGAGAAAGGGGATCAGGTAATGTCGCAATACGATTCCAATCTGCAAAATCAGAGTGTTGCCGCCCAAACGCAAAATTCGGTGGACAGGTTTCATAATGCGGTAACACAGGCCATGTCACATCCGAACGAACAACTGGTGGAGCAGGCCGAGCACTCCCGGGCTCACGCGAGGCACGCCCTGGACCAGGCCAGTGAAAACCTAGGGAACGATGTGATGGAGGCGGCGGAGGAAATGATGGCCACCGAGGAGCGCCGGCTCGATTCGATTAAAAAGACAGGTCTAAAATAAGCAGCAGCATCGTGTTCTGAAAGGCTCCGAGAACGAAGCATTCCTACAATCGCTGTTGACCCTCCGGGCCAAAGGCGAACGCTCCGCTTTTTCGGAATTGCTTCGTCCTCTCCGCTGCTCCGTGCATATCCATACTTAAAAATACCCAATAAGAAATCGCCATCTCCTGCGTTTTCTTATTGGGTAAAAAAGAACGAGAACAGGAGGGGAATCGGCTCCTGTTCTCGTTCTTTTGCTTTAATTGAAAAATTGCTGCTTTCTATATTCCTCAGTTCATGGCGATGAAGATTTCGTACTGGCGGCTGGTTCCGTGCTCATGGCGGCAGGATTCCAGCGACGGATCAGGTCGTAGGTGATGACTTCATCCGAGATGGAAATCCGGTTAAGCGTCTCCTGATACCCCGGTCCGCAGGCCTGGATATCGGTCTGTTCTCCTGTGCTTACGTTATAACACGTTCCGTTCACGAAGGTATTATCCTTGGACGGAATGTAGTATACTTTTCCATCCGTAAATGCCCCCGAACGGAGTACGACCATCCGCTGCTTGCCGCTGAACAGATTGTTGCCCATAAAATGATACGGCTCCGAGGAAATGCCCAGCAAATGCAGAACGGAAGGCGCAATATCCAGTTGGCCTGCCGGTTCGTTGTATACGCCGGCACTTCCACCGTCAGGCAGATGCACGAGCAGGGGCACCTGGTTCATGATTTTTTGCATGTCAAGGTCAGATAGAGATTTACCCAAAAAATTCTCATACAGCGCTTTGTCCTGAATGGAATTGTCATGATCCCCGTAGAACATCAGAATGGTGTTGTCCCACATGCCGTTCGCTTTCATTTGTGCCACCAGCTCCCCGAGTGCCTGATCCACATAATGCACGGATTCCAGATAATCGCCGAACATGGTGCCGTTGAATTCACCCGTGTCCAGGCCGGTGCCTTCCGGATGAATGTTATACGGATGATGGCTCGACAAGGTGATCATGAAGGCGTAGAACGGATTCCCGTTCAGCTCCTCAAGCTTGCTGACTGACTGTCTGAAAAAGGACTTGTCTCCCAGCGACCACCCGAGCGGCTCATCGATGACAAAGTCTTTTTTACTGTAAAAATGGTCATAATTCATAGCCTTATACATCGTATACCGGTTCCAGAAGCTGCTGTCATAAGCATGAAGCACATTGGGGCTGTACCCTTCCCGCTTCAGGATCGTCGGCAGCACATCGTAGGCATGATCCGGATAACGGATGAAGACCGATCCCGTCTGCAGCGGGTGCAGAGAGCTTTGTACCGAAAAATCGGCATCGGAGGTTCGCCCCTGGGCGGTCTGATGATAGAAATTGCTGAAATACATGCTTTCCTTCATCAGCTTGTTGAAATTGGGTGTGATCTCCTGACCGTTGATCTGTTTGCCAATAAAGAAATTCATAAAGGCCTCGCCCTGAATAATCATGACATTACTGCCTTTGTATTTGCCATAGGTTTCATTTTCCACATGAATCAGACTCTGATGGTCTTTGAACCAGTCCAGGTCTTTGTCCATCTCTTTTTGACCCAGAACGGGCTGTGGTCCCAAATGCTCCATACTGTAACGATAAATGTCGTAACCGTGAAATCCGAGCAACCCTGTCACGTTATAAAGCGCAAGCGACCACCAGTTGCCTACAAACAGCCCCTTTGCCCATGTCGAGGTGTAGAAGTTGATCGGTCCGAAGGTCAATACACAGCCTAATCCCAATGCCAGTAAGCCGCTTCCAGCCCGAAACAGCATTCTTCTGCCTGACCGCCGTCTATTTCCACCAAAAACAGGGCCTTCGAACAAACGGTCGGCCCGCCTGCTGCGGAGTTTTTTTATCCATAACAGATAAGGAAGGAAGAGAATCCAGTCCATAAAGAAGAAGATATCCTGCCAATCAATCAGTGATGCGATGCTCCCTCCAAGTGATTCCACCTGCCCAGCCTGCAGCAATACGGGGATGGTGATAAAATCACCAAAGTACCGGTAATACACCATATCCGAGTAAATAAGCGCAGTCAGCAGCACATTTAATACAGCCAGTGCTGTGAACCGACCGCGTGGAGGCAGCCAAAAGGTCCAGAAGCTGGCGATCAGCAATGAACCAAAAGCAATGACGTAGTCCAGCGGGTTCATATCAATATTCGGGGCGTCCAATTGAGAATGGAGCAGCCCCAGCTTATACAGAATCAGTATGGCAAATATCCAGAACCCTATATGACGGTTCTGCAGCCAACTGCCGATCCTTGCTCCGGCATGATGGATCATGCCGGAATTGTACCTGTTCAATTTACATTTCCCCCTTTGGCAATCTGACCGGTCCCAGAGAGTTTAATATCAGAGAGCTCTATTCTTTTGATTTGTAAACGGAATGTGATCTCTGTGTAAAAACCGGATTTGCCCTTACTTATTATATCCTGCCGGCGTTTCTTTTCAACATAAAAGGGGAGAAAGAAAGAGAGAGCGGGCCCCGAGGGGTCCGCTCTCTGCATGATTGAGATTTTTTTAATTTTCGGGTGGAGCTTTCCTCTGGCGAGGAGGAAGAGGGCCCAGGTATTGATAGTATTGGCATTCAATCCGGCCGTTATACAGCTTGCGCCGTTTGTCCGCTTTGCGTCCCCAATAATGCTCGAACTGCTTGGCAGGACTGATGGTAAAGAAGGACCATGTCGGCATGCCAGCTGCGGTGCGCCCCAGGCCACGGATCAGCTTTTCTGCCTCCGGCTCGTCCCCCAGGCGCTCACCATAAGGCGGGTTGGTAATCAGGCAGCCGTATTCGCCGTCCGGTCTGATTTTGGCTGCAGGCATGACATCAAGCCTGATTTCTCCCGCCAGCCCTGCAGCCTTGACAGCGGCTTGCGCAACTTCAATGGCCTTGGGATCGATATCGCTGCCTGCAATCTGAAACTCCACATCGTCCCGCACGAGATCCATGGCCTCATTGCGGGCTTCTTCCCACAGTTGTTCGCCGATCACCGGCCAAGGCTCGGAGTTAAAGGAGCGGCGCAGCCCTGGAGCAAGGTTCCAGGCCTGCATGGCGGCCTCAATCAGCAGCGTGCCCGAGCCGCAGCAAGGATCATAGAAGGGCCTGTCTGGCGTCCAGCGACTGAGCTGAATCATGGCCGAAGCCAGCGTCTCCTTAAGCGGCGCCTCGGTAACGAGCTTGCGGTAGCCCCGCTTGTGCAACCCCGGTCCGGTGGTGTCCAATGTAAGCAGGGCACGGTCCTTCAGCAAAATCACTTCAATGACATAGCGCGGCCCGTTCTCGGGAAACCATTCCGTATGATAGGTCTCCTTCAGCTTTTCAACAATCGCCTTCTTTACAATCCCCTGACAGGCAGGCACGCTGCTGAGCTGGGATTTATGCGAGCGTCCTTCCACCGGAAACTCGCCATTGGCAGGAATCCAGTCCTGCCAGGATACGGCTTTGGTGCCTTCAAACAATTCATCAAAGGTCGTGGCCTCAAATTCGGCCATCTTGACGAGAATGCGATCCGAGCTGCGCAGCCATAAATTGCAGCGGCAGATATCGATGTAATCACCAGTGAATACGACACGGCCGTTCTCGACGGTCTGATCGTGGTATCCGAGCTCTTTCAGTTCACGCGCTACGATGGCTTCCAGCCCCATCGGCGCAGTTGCAATCAGTTGCAGTTGTGCCATGTAAACAATTCACTCCATCTTGATTGTACGGCACTTGAATAAGGCCGCCTTGTCTATTGCCTTGTGGCGATTCCCCAAAAACAATACAATCTATATTATAGTTTCGGAAAAATAAACCGAACATGCAAGGTTCACTCGTATAGTATAGGCGATTATATTCCGGGTGACAAACCGTAATATAGATACGGGTTCCGCCGGTCGGCAGGGATCGCACTTATGCTGAAGATGGAGCATGATTTTGAGGAGGAGTACATGTGAATACAGCACCTGAAGATTACATAGAGCAGTTATTCCGGGAGGACGAACTGTTATTGAAGGTCAAGGAAACGATTCGGGACAAAGGGATGCCCGAGGTGTCCGTGGCGGCGGCATATGGACGGCTGTTGACGATGCTCATCCGCATCTCGGGGGCACAACGCGTTCTGGAGATCGGGGCATTGGGCGGATACAGCGGGATATGCCTTGCCCGGGGGCTTGGGGCAGATGGGAAATTGACGTCGCTTGAGCTGAAGGAAGAATACGCTGCGCTTGCTGAAGAGCATCTGGCAGAAGCCGGATTGGGCGACCGTGTCGAGTATCGCATCGGGCCTGCGTTGGACAGCCTTGAGCAGTTAAAGCGGGAAGGCCGCAAATTTGATTTCTTCTTTATTGACGCGGACAAGGAGAATTACCCGGAGTACCTGGAATATGCAATCGAGCTTGGCAACCCGGGGGCTGTTATAGCAGGAGATAATTGCTTTCTGCGCGGTCGTACACTGAATTCGGAGAAGAACGGCCCATCCGTACAGGCGGTGAGACGCTTTAATCAGATGATAGCCGAGGATGAACGGCTTGAGAGTACGATGCTGCCATCCTATGACGGCTTGGCGCTGGCCCGTATCCGGTAGCGGCGGGACGCGTGTAGTCGGAGTTTAAGCGAAGAGGGAGGAGACACAGGATGGCTTATCAAGTTGAAGTCCGGTTTGCAGAGGTTTATGAGTTTCTAAGCAGCTTACATACATTTATTTGCAGGCCGTCCCACAAGAAAATAGATTTGACTCCTGCATGGGCAGATGCTGTGGGTGAGACGCTGTCCCCCGAATTGAAGACCGGTCTTGCACCGCTCGTCATTGGTGCCGAATGGAAGTTGGTATATCTGCTGGCATTCTTATGTCCGAATCCGGGTTCGGTGCCTTCATTCCTGCAGTGGATAAAGGATCAGAGCAACGAGGACCTGCGCGAGCTGATATCCGGCTACGCCGTTACGATGCCGGAGGACTGGGCTTTTTTTCGCTCAGTCTATCTTTCGGTTCTGCCCGGATGGTACGAGGAGTATTTTCAATCGGTTGATCCGGCCGTTCTGGCAGCACTTCAGCAGGAAACCGCTGTAAGGCTGGAAGAGCAGCCGCTGTGGGATGCCGATGAATTTGTGGATCGAACCACGGGCGGTATGCGGTTCCGCCAGACCGAAGCCATGGAGCGGCTGCTCCTTGTGCCGCAATATCATTTTCAGCCGGTGAATATCGTTTATGACTACGGCAGGTTCATGATATGTCACTACTCGTCCCGGATCGATCTCGCTCCAGGGGAGGTCTTCCCCAATCCCGACTTGCGGCTGATCCGGGCACTGGGGGAACGCAGCAGGCTCAAAATATTGCGCTATCTGCATGAAGGTCCACGAACCTTTATCGAAATTGTCAGGCATCTGAAGCTGTCCAAGGGCATTACACATGATCATATCTTCAAGCTGAGGAGTTCAGGCCTGATCTGCGCTCATTTTGCAGGAGAGACGCTGGTGGAATATTCCTTACGGAGCCGTTCCATTATGGGACTTCAGCAGACGCTGATGTCGTATATTACAGGCTCGTCCGAGATGGCTGTAGCAACCGAATCCTAACGACAAACCGCCTTATCCAGTAACTTTCGTCCCGATATTCCCGGATCGAAGGGCATCGAACTGGATTAGGCGTTTTTTTGTGGAATTTTTTGTGGTTCTCCCTTTACAGAACCAGACATGGTTCCTATAATATGAATTGTCGATCAAAAAATCATAGTTAGCGTATCGGAATTATAAATATAACTACGATCTTCAGATCGCTCACATTCAAGGGAGGATTACCATGAAAAAAAGTAATTATGCATTGTCGGCCCTATTCCTGTCCGCTGCCCTGCTGCTGTCTGCATGCTCTGAGGACAATGCGGCTGCGCCGACAACGGGCCAAACCGCCGCAAGTGAAAATGCCCCGACAGCGGCAGCCGCAGGCTTGGCCGAGCCAATCAAAGCATCCGATTTATCCAAGCTTCCGGGTGCAGCCGAGGAACGGACCGATACGATCATTGTGGGACTCACGGATCCAAGCGGTTCCTTTACCCCTTATTTTGCCCAGAGTGGTTACGACGGGAATGTTACCTCGCTTCTGTTCGCCCCATTGGTGAGTGTGAATGAAAAGGGCCTCCCGTCCGCCGACCTTGCCGAGAAATATGAGATTTCCGCCGACCAGCTTACATATACCTTCCACCTGCGTCCGGATTCGAAATTCAGCGACGGCTCGCCTTTGACGGCGGATGATGTTGCTTTTACATGGACCCTGCTGCATGACAAGTCCTACGACGGCGATTTTGATATCACGGAAGCCCATGTGAAGGGTGGAGAAGCTTATAAAGAAGGCAAGGCTTCGTCGATCGAAGGGATCAAGGTCATTGATCCGCAGACGATTTCCGCTACATTGGAAAAGCCTAACGCAACAGCTCTCCTGCTGCTGGGCAGTGACGTTTTGTCCAAAACCTACTACGGAAAGGACTACAAATTCGGCCAGCTGGATTATATCAAAAATCTTCACTCCAATCCGCTGGGCAACGGCGCTTATAAGCTGGAGAAATTCATCCCTGGACAGGAAGTGCGTTTTGCAGCGAACGAATACTACTATAAGGGCAAACCAAAGCTGGAGCATTTTATCTATAAAACAACAGATGGTGATACATGGCAGTTCCTGGAGACCGGAGAGCAGGACTATGCATCCTTCCCTGCCACGACGGACAATATCGAGAAGCTGAAAAATCTTGGATTTGTCAATCTTACGCCATACACGGCGAGCAATTACGGTTATCTGCGCCTGAACTTTGAGCATGAGGCCATCCAGGACAAGAAGGTCAGACAGGCGCTGACCTATGGTCTTGACCGTCAGACGATCTATGTGGATTCCAACCAGGGAGCAGCGACGGTAGCCAACATCCCGACTTCGCCAATTTCTTGGACTTATACGGAAGAAGGCATCAATCCTTATCAATACGATCCGGAGAAAGCAAACCAGCTGCTGGATGAAGCCGGCTGGACCATGGGAGCCGACGGCATTCGGGAGAAAGACGGCAAACCGCTTACCATACACTTCATTGGCTCCAAAAAACAGGCTACCGACATCTTCATCGCGGTCGCTTCTGAAAACTACAAGGCGATCGGCGTCAAATTCGAGCCAGAGCAATTTGCGGATTTTAATTCCCAGCTTGCCAAGCTGGAAAGCGGAGACTATGACATGGCTGCATTCTCGACCTCTCTCATGACCGACCCTGCGGACGGTGTGCGCGACTTCGTCAGCGGTGAAATTTCCGGTTATGATAACCCGGAAGTGAAAAAGCTGTATGAGCAGGGCTTGGCAACATCGGATATGGAGGAGCGCAAAAAGATTTATCATGAGCTCTACAAAGTCGTGAACGATGATCTGCCATACATCTTCACCAGCAATAACAAGATGGTGGTGGCTACGAACGGCCGTCTTGAAGGGTTGGTGATCAATCCGTTCTGGGGCATTTCCACCAGCCTGCCGAACTGGACCTTGAAGTAAAAAAAGACAGCCGCCCGCTGCCCGCCCGGGAATCAGCGGGCGGCTCAGTTAAAAGGAGCCGGTCATGAGCACATATCTGCTGCGAAGATTGATATATATGGTTGTCATACTTCTGGCGGCCTCACTGTTTATATTCTGTCTGTATGCACTGACACCGGGAGATTTCATAACAAACAACCTGAAGCTCAGTCCTGAACGCAAAGCGGAGTTGCGGGAGATTTATGGCTTCAACAAGCCGTTGATTGACCGCTATCTGAACTGGATGGGACGGGCGCTGCATGGGGATTTCGGATTCTCACTCGCCCAGCAGAAGCCTGTGTTGACACTGTTTAATGAGTATGTCTGGAATTCGTTTCTGCTCGCGATCACCTCGACCTTCTTCACCTGGGTCATTGCCGTCATCATTGGTGTTATTTCAGCTTACAGGCAGTATTCCTGGTTTGACTCCCTGGTGATGGTGCTGATTTTTGCGGCCATGTCGATCCCGTCCTTCTTCATCGGTCTGTTCCTGATCAAGCTGTTTGCGGTGGATCTCAGATGGCTCCCGCCGGGCGGCATGACAACGACCGGAAGCAATGCAGCCGGGTGGGCTTACGTGCTTGAGGTTCTTCATCACATGACCCTGCCGGTGGTCGTCATGGTGCTGCTCGGTGTCGGATCGCTGACCCGCTATTTTCGCAGCAACATGCTGGATGTTATCCGTCAGGATTATATCCGCACCGCAAGAGCCAAAGGGATGAAGGAGCGGACCGTACTGTTTCGCCACGCTTTGCGCAATGCCATGCTCCCGGCGATCACACTGGTCGGGTTCGAGCTGCCGGGTCTATTCGGCGGATCACTCATTATTGAGAAGATTTTCAACTGGCCGGGGATCGGACAGCTGTATATGCAGTCTTTTACCGTCAGGGATTACCCGTTGTTAATGGGATTCACGATGTTCATCGCGGTACTGACCGTCATCGGCACACTGCTCTCGGACATTCTCTATCATGTGGCTGACCCGCGGGTCAAACTTTAGAGATCATTCAGTTGCAGTAGACAATCTTGTACCAATTATCCTATATGGCAAGGGGGGAGCTCCATGTCTTCCATCGGCGGAGGAGTGGCGGAGATTAAGAAGGCCAAGCGGGAAGCCCCGCGCTCATCTTTGTGGAGGCAGTCGTTTCATCGAATCTTGAGGAACAAGCTGGCAGTATTCGGCTTTGGTTATATCGTATTCATGTTTATTATCTGCTTTATCGGCCCAATGCTGTCGCCTTATGCAAGCGGCAAAATCAATATGGCGGCCTCCTACAAGGCACCCGCTCTTAATCACTGGCTGGGAACAGACCTGCTGGGAAGAGACGTGCTTACGCGACTGCTGCAGGCCGGACGAATTTCGTTAACCGTGGGGATTGCCTCCATGGCCCTGTCGGTATTTATCGGTTCTATTTTGGGTGCGATTGCTGGTTATTACCGGGGAATTGTCGATCAGATGATTATGCGTGTCGCGGATTTGCTGTTGACGGTGCCGAGCCTGCCAATCTTATTTATCATGGGGGCGCTGCTCTCGGACTGGAAGGTGCCGACTTCTTATCGCATGTATATTGTCATGCTGATGCTGAGCTTTGTCGGCTGGCCGGGGCTTGCGCGGCTTGTGAGGGGGCAGATACTCAGTTTGCGCGAACGTGAATTTATGTTGGCTGCAACGGTGCTGGGACTGCGCGATCGCCGTAAGTTATTCCATCATTTGCTGCCCAATCTGGTGCCGCTGCTGATCGTGGTGGCAACGCTGAATATCGGGGGGGCCATACTGAGCGAATCGGTGCTCAGCTTCTTCGGGCTTGGCGTAATGCCGCCGACAGCTACATGGGGCAATATGATTGACTCGGCCAACAACCTGATTGATTTCGAGAAGCATCCGTGGTTATGGATTCCGCCGGGAGTTGCTATTTTTACGACGGTGATATCAATTAATATTTTCGGCGATGGACTCCGGGACGCTCTGGATCCCAAACTGAAAAAGTAGGTGGGGAGTACCGTGAACAACGTGCTTGAAATTAACGATTTACGAACCCATTTTCAAACCGAAGAAGGTGTAGTCAAGGCAGTGGACGGAGTCAGCTTGCGGGTAAGGCAGGGTGAGACGGTGTGCATTGTGGGGGAATCGGGCTCCGGGAAAAGTATTACCGCGATGTCTGTCATGGGATTGGTCGAAGGGCCGGCAGGCCGGATCGTCGGCGGCAGCATCGAGTTTGCCGGCAGAAATTTACCGGACCTGGGCAAAAATGAACTAAGAACCATTCGTGGCCGCGATATCGCGATGATTTTCCAGGAGCCGATGTCTTCCCTGAACCCTGTGCTCAAGATCGGTCAGCAGATTATGGAGCCGCTCATGGAACATCTGAAGCTGGGCAGGAAGGAAGCCTATTCCAGGGCAATTGAGTTGATCGGTCAGATCGGCATTGCACGGCCGGAACAAATTGCAGAGTCCTATCCGCATGAGCTTAGCGGGGGCATGCTGCAGCGCATCATGATTGCCATTGCGATCTCCTGCGATCCGAAGCTGCTGATTGCCGATGAACCGACGACGGCGCTGGATGTGACGATCCAGGCGCAAATTCTCGACATGCTGCGCCAGATCAAAGAGCGGTCGAACATGTCCATCATGCTGATTACTCATGACCTGGGTGTTGTGGCCGAAATGGCCGATTATGTCATTGTCATGTATGCAGGCAAAGTGGTGGAAGAAGGAGAGGTAGTTGATCTGTTCCAGAGCCCCAAGCATCCGTACACTCAGGGGCTGCTTCGCTCCAAACCGATTCTTGGTCAGCGCGAGGAGGAGCTGTATTTCATTCCTGGGCAGGTGCCGAATCCGCTGGAGCTGACCGAATCGTGTTATTTTCATGAACGGTGCGCTCAATGCATGGATATCTGCCAGACCAGAGAACCGCTGCTCAAACAGGAAGGTGAACGGCAGAAGGTGGCTTGCTGGCTGTATGAGGAGGAGATAGCGTTCCATGCATGAACCATTGGTGGAGGTCAATCACCTCAAAAAGTATTTTCCCGTCAAAGCAGGGCTTCTGAATCGTACTGTCGCTCATGTAAGAGCCGTTGACGATATCAGCTTTGCCATCCAGCCGGGAGAGACCTTCGGGCTGGTAGGGGAATCCGGCAGCGGCAAAAGCACGGTAGGTCGGACGATTCTGCGTCTGACGGACAAGACGGAAGGTGAAATCCGCTTCAAGGGCAAGGACCTCTATCGGGTCTCCAAGGAGGAGATGCGCCGTCTGCGGCCGCAAATGCAGCTGATCTTCCAGGATCCTTACAGCTCATTGAATCCGCGTGTCCGTGTTGGTGATGCCATCGGCGAAGCATTAATTGACCATGGCATGGCATCCAGGGACGAGATTCGCGATGTAGTTGAAGAATTGCTTGTTTCCTGCGGACTGTCGTCGTACCATTATTACCGCTTCCCGCATGAATTTTCGGGCGGACAGCGGCAGCGGATCGGTATCGCGCGGGCACTGGCGCTGAGTCCCGACCTGATTGTCGCCGACGAGCCGGTGTCGGCACTGGACGTGTCGATCCAGGCGCAAATCATCAATCTCTTCCGTAAGCTGCAGGATTCGCGCGGCCTGACCTATTTGTTTATTTCGCATGATTTGAGCGTGGTTGAACACTTATGCTCCCGCATCGGAGTGATGTATCTGGGCTCCATGATGGAGGTGGCCAGCCGGGACGAGCTGTTCCGGAATCCGCTGCACCCTTATACGAAGGCGCTGCTCTCCGCTGTACCGGTACCGATTCCGAAGCTGAAGCGGGAGCGGATTGTGCTGAAGGGAGACATCCCGAATCCGTCCAACCCGCCGCAGGGCTGCAAGTTTCACACCAGATGTCCATTCGTGAAGGAGATATGCACACAGCAGGTGCCTGAATTCCGCGATGCTGGAGCCGGTCATTACGTGGCTTGTCATTTGGTATGAAAATAGGTATAGATAAAAAGACAGCAGGTCTTCTTTTATGAAGAACTTGCTGTCTTTTTTTAGATTACATTGTATTCTACCGGAAATGATGGGCCTGTCTGCTGCGGTGGCCGTACAGCTTGATTCTTACCCATACCATATTGATCAGCAGCATCACACCAGACATAATAAACAGGCCTTCAATGCCAATAAAGCCTGACAGCAGGCCACCGATCACGGCGCCCAGCATATTGCCCAGCGCGAGCGAGCTTGTGTTGAAGCCGAATGCCCGGCTTTCCATGCCTGCAGGTGTATAAGAGCGGATCAGGGCATTCACGCTCGGCAGCAGACCGCCCATGAACACACCCATCAGGAAGCGCACGATGACAAGCTCCCACACGGTCTGGACAAAGGCCTGCGGAATAAGCGTGAGTGCTGCTCCGACCAGAGCGTAGGTCAATATCCGGTGCGCTCCGACGCGGTCGCTGAGCCTGCCCAGAACCGGCGATGAAATCATGTTGGACAGGCCGGTTACAGCGGTGACAAAACCAGCAATAAGGGCGATACCCTCAGCCGAACCGTACAGCTTCTGCACATACAGCGGCAGCAGGGATACGGTGCTGATCATCGCGAACTGGAGCAGGAACGTTACTGTAAACAGCGCGGGCAGCTGCGGCGTATGGCTTAGCTCACGCAGTCCGGCCAGCACGGAGGTCTGCGGAGCCTTGGCGGCCGCAGCGCGATTGAAGTTCTCTTTGACGAGGAACAGCGCGAGTAGGGACCCGGAGAAGATCAGCCCTCCCGTAATGAAGA
The DNA here is from genome assembly GCF_042136365.1 of Paenibacillus enshidis. Taxonomy (NCBI): domain Bacteria; kingdom Bacillati; phylum Bacillota; class Bacilli; order Caryophanales; family Paenibacillaceae; genus Paenibacillus; species Paenibacillus enshidis. Next base: position 197,200 of record NZ_JBHHMI010000008.1, read on the forward strand.
AGATCGGCCTGAAGCCGAGCCAATCTGCCATAAATCCGCCCATCAGCGGGCCCAGAATCGTACCTGCCATTTGTCCGGATTGCATGATGCCCATCGCAAAGCCCATCCGCTCCTTGGGAGTGGTGCTGGATACGAGCGAAATGGAGGCCGGATTAAATCCGGAGATCGTTCCGTTCAGCAGACGCAGCGCCAGCAGCTGCCACGGCTGATTGACCAAACCCATGCAGCCGATTACCAGCGCCATGCCAAAGCCGGAGCGCAGCAGCATGATTTTGCGTCCATATTGATCCGCCAGCTTGCCCCACAGCGGCTGAAAAATAAAAGAGGTCAAAAAGTTCGCGGCAAAGATCACGCCTGCCCATAAGCCGATTTCATGTTCACCCTGAACGTGCAAATCCTGTGCGAGATAAAGGGATAGAAACGGGGTAATCATCGTCATGCCAGCATTGACCAAAAACTGGCCGAACCAGAGAACGATGAGGTTCACCTGCCACGTCTTCATGGTGCTCACATCCTTTCCGGCCGTGGAGAGGAAATTCAGATATTCATCCGTAGTCCGGGAAACTGGAAAAAAACAGTTCTTTTTAGTATAGCACACTTCATTGAAACTTTATCCAACTGTCATCGGATTGTCATCGTTCATGCGAGCTGGCCGGTTGTTACGCACTTTTAAAAAGGGCATAATGAATTTATAGGTTTTACATTCGAACTGGGGGCTCAAACCAATGACCTACAACGATAATTTTATCCGCGCCTGCTTCGGGGGGGATGTGGATCACATTCCCGTCTGGTACATGAGGCAAGCAGGAAGGTACGATCCCGAGTACCGGAAAATCAAAGAAAAATACTCCCTGCTTGAAATATGCCGCCAGCCCGAGCTGGCAGCCGAAGTGACGATGATGCCTGTCCGGAAGCTGGGTGTCGACGCTGCTATTCTGTATTCCGATATTATGAATCCCGTCGCTTCCCTTGGCGTGGACTTTGATATAGTCAAGAACGTCGGTCCGGTCATAGACCATCCCATCCGTACGGCAGCCGATGTGGAGCGTCTCAAGCCGATCGACGTGGAGAAGGATCTTTCTCACATTTTAGAGACAATTCGCATTCTTGACCGGCAGCTCGAAGTTCCGCTGATTACGTTTGCCGGAGCGCCGTTTACGATTGCGAGTTATTTGATAGAGGGACGTCCGTCCAAGAGCTACATTCATACCAAAACGCTTATGTACAGCGAGCCACAGATATGGTTCCAACTGATGGACAAACTGGGCGATATGGTAATCACCTATCTTCGTTCTCATGTGGCTAGCGGAGGCAAGGCGTTCCAGCTTTTTGACAGCTGGGTCGGAGCGTTGGCCCCGCAAGATTTTGAAGTATTCGTACTCCCTACGATCAAGCGGATATTTCATGAGCTGTCTGGCCTGAAGGTGCCGAAGATTTATTTTCCGGGTGTCAGCTCGGGCGAATTACTGCCGCTTTTGCGTACGCTGGAGGCTGATGTCGTGGGGCTGGACTGGCGCGTATCCATTCCGGAAGGCCGGCGGCGACTGAACAATCGCTTTGCAGTTCAGGGCAATCTGGACCCTTATGTGCTTACCGCACCTATGGAAATTATTAAACAGCATGCCCGAAAAATTATCGATGAGGGTGCCCAGGAGCCAGGCTATATCTTCAATTTGGGACACGGACTTTTTCCGGAAGCCTCGCTTGATAAGCTTAGAGAGCTGACGCAGTATGTGCATGAGTATTCCGCCACTGTGATCAAGCAGCGGGTGGGCCAGCACAACTTGTAATCTGTCCATAAATCATACAGAGGTGATTATAAAAGTGAAGGAAACCGTAGGCGTATTGGTCATGTCGTATGGCACTCCGGAAAGCCTGGAGCAGGTAGAGGCGTATTATACGCATATCCGGCGCGGCAACGCGCCTTCTCCCGAGCAGCTCAAGGAACTGAAGGACAGATATGAAGCCATCGTCGGAGGCGTATTTCCGCTTCGTGAAAATACGGACCGGCAGGTGCACAGCCTGCAGGAGACATTGAACCGTGAAAACCGGAATCCCGATGTCGAGTTTGTATGTTATCAGGGGTTAAAGCACGCTCGCCCTTTTATCGAGGACGGAGTTGGGCAAATGGCGGCGGACGGCATTAAGAAGGCGATCGGGATTGTGCTTGCTCCGCACTATTCTTCCATGAGCGTGGCAGGTTATATCAAACGGGCACAAGAAAAAGCGGCTGAGGCCAGCCTGGAAATGGCCTTTATCGAAAGCTATCACCTGCACCCGAAACTGATCAAAGCTCTGTCTCAAAGAGTGGCAGCCAAGCTGGATTTGTTCGTGGAAGCAGGCGCCAACCGTGATTCAGTGCAGGTATTATTCAGCGCCCACAGCTTGCCAGAACGCATTCTCTCGATCGGCGATCCATACGTCGATCAGCTCATGGAAACCTCCAAAGCAGTGGCCGAAAGTGCCGGCGTAACTCGCTGGCAGTTTACCTGGCAGAGCGCGGGTCGCACGGCTGAACCATGGCTTGGCCCAGATATTTTGGACACGCTTCATAAGTTGAGCGAGGAACAGGTAGAGGACGTGCTGGCTGCGCCCATCGGCTTCGTATCCGATCATCTGGAAGTGTTGTACGATCTGGATATTGAAGCTCAGGCAGTGGCAAGGGAGCTGGATATGAGGCTGATGCGTATCGAATCCTTGAACAGCGACCCTCTCTATATGGAGACTTTGAGCGATGTCATTATAGATAAATGGAAACAGTTTGATTGAAAAGCAGCAGGAACCCCCGCCGTGTGAAGTGATTGGCGGGGGTTCTCTTTGCAGAGAGTCCTGATATATAATGAAGAAGTCTATGAGACAATGAAATAACAAGGAGGAGTTATGCCCCCCTCAAGAGTGGAGGAGCGAAATGCTCTGCAGAAACGGCGGCGACGGAGCCGGATAAGGGCCGTGACCGCAATCAATCTTATACTATTGTTTATGATTATCGCAATTATTGGTTATTATTACATAACGGAAGGGAATGAACAGATTGGCAGGCAGATGACAGCCGGCTCCGATCCCGGAAAGCCGAGTGACGATACCGATCCCGGAACGTCTGGTGACGCTTCAGTTCCCGGGCCAGCAGCGCAGGCGCAGCAGGAATCGGAAATGGAAACGGTTCCGGAGGCCGAGTCGGATATAAGTGCTCCGGAGACGGTCCAGACGGCTCCGCATCCGGTCAAGGAGGAGGAAGGAGTCCAGGAGGACATCGGCTCTGAAGAGGGCACCGATACGTCGGGTAGCTCTTCATATGTTACAGGAGAGTCCGCTGTTCAGGCTGAAGATGAAGAAGGCGCTGCGGAGTCTGCAGCAGAAGAGCCTGAAGCAGAGACCGCTCCGGCTGCGCATACCACCGGATCGGACAGTGTCATTTTAAACTTCGTAGGTGACATGCAATTTTCCGGCAAAGTGGAGCAGCTTCTGCAGGAAAAGGGCTATGACTATCCGTACAAGAGGCTGGGCAGCCTGTTCAAATCGGATGATCTGACGGTAGGCAATCTGGAGACCCCCGTAACGGACGGCGGTACAGGGGCAGCGAATAAAACCTATGTATACAAATCCTCTCCTGATGCTCTTCCTGAACTGGCGGCTGCCGGCATGGATGTGGTGAATGTGGCCAATAATCATATTTTGGACCAGGGGGTCTCCGGACTGAAGGATACACTGGCTTATCTGCGTCATTACGGAATTCAATATATGGGAGCAGGCATGAATGCGGAGGAAGCTTATGCTCCTGTATATGTGAAACGAAAGGGAATGACCATCGCGCTGCTCGGCTTCAGCCGCGTCATCCCCGAGGTCAGTTGGTATGCCGGCGCAAATCGCGCGGGAGTGGCGGGTGTCTACGACCCTGCGGCGGCTGTGCAGGCGATCCGGAAGGCAAGCAAGAAGGCTGATTTGGTGATCGTTACAACACACTGGGGCAAGGAGCGCGCTTCCGTCCTTGAGGATCATCAACCCGAGCTGGCCCATGCATTTATTGACGCGGGAGCGAATCTCGTTATTGGAAGCCATCCGCATGTTCTGCAAGGGCTGGAGATGTACAAGGGCAAATGGATAGCTTACAGCACGGGCAATTTTATTTTTTCTAAATCTGTAACGGAAGCTACCCAGGATACGGCAGTGTTCCAGGCGTCCTGTTCAAAAGACGGCGCATGCGCGATGAAGCTGATTCCTTGCAGAGCTGAGCTTGGGCAGCCTATACCGCTGTCCGGAGAGAAAGCCGCGAAAATCCTCAAGAAGGTCGAGAACATGTCTTCTCCCAATGTAAGCATCGACAGCACGGGCAGAGCGGCGGCAGGCTGATAGCACTTCAAATAACGATGATGGAGGGGGAGCGGGATGCATAACCTCTGTGTGGCCCACCGGGGCGCTTCCTTTGCAGCGCCAGAGAATACGCTGGCTGCATTCAGGCAGGCAATGGCATTTCCGTTTGTGAAATGGATAGAGCTGGACGTTCAGTTATCACGGGATAAGGTGCCTGTGGTTATCCACGATTTCAGCTTGGAACGCACGACTAACGGGTCAGGTTTGGTCAAGGACAAATCATGGGACGAGCTTCGCAGGCTGGACGCAGGCTCCTGGAAAAGCCCGCGTTACCGCAGCGAACCCATTCCATCACTGGCTGAGGTGCTGGATCTGTGCCGTGGCAAGGTCCGGCTGAATATCGAGCTGAAAACGTCGGGAGACATGTACCCTGGGCTGGAAAGCGCGGTGCTTCGTCAGATTGTTGCACGCGATATGGAGCAGGAGATCGTATTGACATCGTTCGACCAGCAGGCTCTGCGCAGAGTGAAGGAGCTAATGCCGGAGCTATGCACTGGCCTCATTACTGATATCAGGCCAGCAGATCTGTCGGGGAGACTTTCAGCGCTGGGCTGCTCCTTTCTGTCCATGGCCTACCCCAAGATTGATGCCAGGCTGATGGCCGAAATGTCGGAGCAGGGTGTAACGGTAATGGCCTGGACTGTGGATCAGGTTGGGATTATACGCAGTCTTGCCTCGCTCCACCCGGATCTGATGGTCTGCACCAACCGGCCTGAGTCATGGGAGCAGGCGATGAAGAGGAAAAGCTTGATTGGCAACACCATATTAACCGTGAAGAGGTGGCTGATTCGATGAACAGAGAAATACGCAATGTTTACTGTGTGGGACGCAATTATAAGCTGCACGCGGAAGAGCTGGGCAATGCCGTGCCTGAAAAACCGATGATTTTCCTTAAGCCGTCTCATGCGGTTGTGCCCATGAATGGTGAAACGCTTCAGTTGCCTTTGGACCAGGGAGAGCTGCACTATGAAGCCGAGCTTGTTGTCAGACTGGGGCGAAGCTATGAACGGGGCATGAAAGTGGATGAATGCATCGAGGCGTTTGCGTTTGGCATCGACTTTACACTCCGTGATGTACAAACCGTCATCAAGCAAAAAGGCCATCCCTGGACGGCGGCCAAGGCCTTCAAAAACTCTGCTCCCCTGACTCCGTTTCTGTCATTTGCGGGAGAAGCCGCTCTCCTGAACCATGACTTCTCCCTACGCAAAAATGAGGTTGAGGTACAGCGGGGCAACGTGAAGGACATGATCTTTTCCCTGCAGGAAATTGCGGATTATATTGCCGACCATTACGGCCTGGGCAAGGGAGATCTGATCTTTACTGGAACTCCGGCGGGGGTCGGGCCAGTGGTCCAAGGCGATGTGCTGGAGCTCCGCTGGGCGGACGAAATACAGGGAGCTTGCACAATCGGTTAATAGAATTATTCTACAGTCACAATCCAGGGTATCCCAAAAGGTCTGTTGATCTGGGATCCCCTTTTTGCGTTCTGAGCCGCATATTCCTGCTGAAATCCCTGTTTTCCCTGGGTGACAGGCAGCATGGTATAATCATAAGCAGAGCCTGCGAAAAGGTCATGGCAGGCGTGGATGGATTTGACGGGAGGGTACATGGTGGACTGGTTGATTGGAGCGGCAGGAGCCCTTCTTGTTGGAGGGGCCGCATTCAGGAAGAAATCACTGACTTTGTCCGGTTTTGCAGCGGCTTTCATAATGGGAACGATCTATTACGGCGCCGGTGATTTGTTCTGGTTTGGTATATTGCTAGTATTTTTTATCACGTCAACGCTGCTTTCACGGTACAAGCAGGAGCGTAAGGCGGAGCTTGAGAAATCCTATGCCAAAACGGGCAATAGGGATGCCGGCCAGGTGTTTGCCAACGGCGGGCTTGGCATGCTGCTGTGTGCAGGCTATGCGGTATGGCCGCACCCGGCGTGGATCTATCTTTTTGTCGGCGTCATGGCGACGGTCACCGCGGATACGTGGGCAACCGAGATTGGCAGCCTGAGCCGTCAGGCTCCGCGTTCCGTGCTGAACGGGCGCCCGCTTCCACCTGGAACCTCCGGCGGAGTATCCGTTTTGGGGACATGCGCGGCCGTGGCGGGCGGGGCTCTGATTGGTTTGAGCGCCTGGCTGTTCCAATCTATCCTTGGCGGGAGCACGCTCCCCTGGTGGACGTGGATTGTGTCTGGAGGCGTTTCAGGTGCGGCAGGTGCTTTTGCCGATTCGTATCTTGGAGCGACGGTACAGTACATGAGCCGCTGCCGGGTTTGCGGACGAGAAGTGGAGGTTGGCAGCCATTGCGGCCAACCTACGGAGAAGGCGCGGGGATGGTCGTGGATGAGCAATGATGCCGTGAATATAACCAGTTCCGCAGCAGGCGGAGCGGTCGCTTTGGCCTTGGGATATCTGTGGATGTAAAGAAACATTGCATGCAGCCAATGGAGATTAAATATAAGAAATGCTCGGCTAAGTAGTTAACTTTCAATTTTTTAGGCTGGTGTCCTTAAAGCGGCGCCAGCTTGTTTAATCTTATGTGAAGCCTTTTTTTGTTGTAGATACACAAAGTACTTGTGAAATTTCAATTTTCCTCACGTATTTAAAGGTATAATTTGTCATGAATCTATAGTATTATATACCTAATGATAAATACTAATTTAGGGGTAAGTCATGTTAAGCCAAAAAGAGGCAGATGAACTTATCGAATTGATAAAGTATTTACAACAATATAATTCCGTTGCCATTCCTAGTTTAGGAGAAAAGACTCAATTAATTGCGAATAGTGTTGAGGGAGAATTTATAGTTGATATCCGGAGAGGCAGGATTGATGTATTTCAAGCAACTTTTCAAACAAGGTACAAAAAAAACATCCCTCTCATACGACTAGACCTTGAAGGACCAGAACATCAAAACCCAGATGGTATGATTATTCCTTGTCCTCATTTACATATTTACCGTGAAGGTTTTGATTTAAAACGGGCATTCCCTGTCGAAACAGAAGCAATGGGAAGATGTAAGACTTAATAGAAAACCAGACTCTCGTTTATTCGCCTTTTTAAACGACCGTGATACTAAAGGAATTAAGAATATAGTTCAAGCATGTCTTCAGTACGAAATAACCCCATTATTATGGTCCGAGAGAAGCGAGGCTTTAAAAAGATTATCTGCATAGAACGTTCCTTAATCTTTAAGGTCAACTTAAACTTCGTAAACACTAAAAGAAGAACCTAATGTGCAAGCTGGCGCCGAAACTTATCGACGTCAGCTTGTTTAGTTTCACACTCGTTGTAAAAAGTTGTGATATACGTTTGTTCAATGAGCTCACGTGAAGCTCGCCTCATGTGGTAAGATAAAAGGAAGCTGTCGTGCAACTGGTCTCCTGACCAAAGCGAATAAACTAGAAAAGCAGGTATATATAGATGAATATATTAACGGTTGAAAATCTTTCAAAGAGTTATGGGGAAAAAATACTGTTCAAGGAAGCTTCCTTTGGCATGGATGAACGCGACAAAATCGGGGTCGTGGGTGTCAACGGTACGGGAAAATCGACCTTTTTGCGGATCATCGCAGGGCTTGATGTGCCGGACAGCGGGCAGATTGCCGTCAATAACGATGTCCGGATTCAATATTTGGCGCAAAATCCCGATTTCGACCCGGATGTGACGGTGCTGCAGCAGATCTTTCAAGGGATGCTTCCGGAAATGAAGGCCGTAAGGGAATACATGGAGATTATGGAGCTGCTGGAGCTGAATCCGGGCAGCGAAGAGCTTCAGAAACGGTTGTTGTTGGCCAATCAGCAGATGGATGCGCTGGGGGCATGGCAGCTGGAGAGTGATGCCAAGAGTGTGCTTACGAAACTGGGCATTACCCAGTTTGATACCAAAATGGGCATGCTCTCCGGCGGACAGCGCAAACGGGTGGCACTGGCGGCAGCACTGATTCAGCCCTGCGAGCTGCTGATCCTGGATGAGCCGACCAACCATATCGACAATGATTCCGTTGCATGGCTGGAGCAGTATTTGCAGAAAAGACGCGGCGCTCTGCTGATGATTACCCATGACCGTTACTTCCTGGACCGGGTGGCTACCGTCATGCTGGAGCTGGACCATGGCCGCTTGTTCCGGTACGAAGCCAATTACAGCAGATTTTTGGAGCTGAAGGCTGAGCGCGAGGAAAGGAAAGCCGCCTCCGAGCAGAAGCGGCAAATCCTGCTGCGCAATGAGCTTGCCTGGATCCGGCGCGGCGCCAAAGCACGCTCCACGAAACAGAAGGCGAGAATCGAGCGATTCGAAAAGCTGATGGAGGAGCAGCCTGAGCAGCGCGGAGGCAATATGGATATGTCTGTCGCTTCAACCCGGCTGGGCAAAAAAATACTGGAGATCGACGGTCTGTCCCAATCGGTTGAGGGCCGCACGTTGATTGAGCATTTGAATTACACGGCGGTGCCCGGCGACCGGATCGGCATCGTTGGGCCGAACGGAAGCGGCAAGTCCACCCTGCTGAATATGATTGCCGGCCGAATTGAGCCTGACCGCGGACAGGTTGTGCTGGGAGCTACGGTGAAGCTGGGTTATTTCACCCAGGAGCATCAGGAGATGAACCCGAATCAGCGGGTGATTGAATATATCAAGGAAGGGGCGGAGGTCATCCGCACTGATGACGGCAGTACCATTACAGCTGCGCAAATGCTGGAGCGCTTCCTGTTCCCGCCGAATATGCAGTGGTCCATGATTTCCCGCTTATCCGGAGGAGAGAAGCGCCGCTTGTACCTGCTGCGTGTACTGATGGAAGCGCCCAATGTGCTGCTACTGGATGAGCCGACAAATGATCTGGATATTCAGACGCTGGGTGTGTTAGAGGACTATCTGGACGATTTTCCGGGCGTGGTCATTTCGGTTTCCCATGACCGCTTCTTTCTGGACCGCACGGCAGACAAAATATTTGCCTTCGAGGGCGGCGGCCAGGTTCGAGTGCATGTAGGCAACTATAGCGAATATGCCGAATGGATCGCCCGCAATGCGCCGGATAAGCAGCAGGCATCTGCACCATCAGGGGCACGGAACGGTCAAGCGGAGAAGGCTGTGGACACTGTGAAGGCCCCGGCGAAAGAAAGGCTGAAATTCAGCTATAAAGAGCAGAGGGAATATGAGCAGATCGATGAAATGATAGAGAAGGCGGAACAGCGCCTCGCCCGGATCGCTGTGGACATGGAGCAGGCGTTCAGCGATTCGGCCCGTCTGCAGGAGTTGACGGCCCAACAGGCTGAAGCGGAGCAGGAGCTGGAGCATTTGCTGGAACGCTGGACCTATCTGAACGAATTGGCTGAAAAAATCGAGCAAAGCAAGGGTTCATAAGTAGGGCCACAGTACCAAGGCCTCCTGGAAGACCGCATGATTGCGGTTCCGGGAGGCCTTTTGGCCATAATGCATATTGCATTAAGTCAGGATATAAGCAGCAAGCAGGCGGGAAGTATTCAGCACCGCCTGCTTATGGGTGCGCTCCATCGCATGGGAGGCATGCACCCCTGGACCAACCAGTGCGGCGCGGATGTTGCTGCCACCCTTGAGCGCTGCGGACGCATCCGAGCCGTACTGCGGATAAATATCGACGGCGTGAGGGATCGCAAGCTGATGGGCCAGCTCGATCAGCCGGCTCGTCATGTCATAGTCATATGGGCCGGACGAGTCCTTGGCGCAAATGGAAACGTCCGTCTCCTTGCAGCTCAGATCATCGCCGATCGCGCCCATATCTACCGCAATCATCTCACGGATGTCAGCAGGGATATAGGCTGCGCCGTGACCGACTTCCTCATAATTGGAAATCAGCAGCTTGACATCACGCTTCGGCGTCCATTGCTCGCGTCGGCATGATTCCAGCAGCCCGAAGAGTGCCGCAACGCTGGCCTTATCGTCCAGATGACGTGATTTAATATATCCGCTTGGCGTCACGATCGCACGGGCGTCGAAAGAGATGAAATCCCCCACACCAATGCCCAGCTTCAGGACATCCTCTTTGCTTTCCACCAATTCATCAATCCGTACTTCCATGTTGCTTTCTTGGCGCTCAAAGGTGCGCGCATCCGCATAGACGTGAACGGAGGGATGGGCTGACAGAATGGTGCCAGTGTAGATTTTTCCGTTCCGGGTATGGATTTGACAGTATTCATTCTCAATGCTGTTCATCATGAACCCGCCGACAGAAGTGATGCGCAGCGTTCCCTGGCTCGTCACTGAACGTACCATCGCGCCGAGCGTATCCACATGAGCGCTCAGCGCAATCGTGTTATCCGCATCTTCGCCCTTCAGCGTAATGATGGCGCCGCCTTTGGCATTCCATTGCACCGGGAACCCGAGATTGTCCGCTTCCTTGCGCACAATCTCCATCACTCCATGTGTGTATCCGCTCGGGCTAGGAGTGTCCAGCAGCTTCTTGAGCAGAGATATAATGTATTCTTCATTCGGTTGAATATTCATGAATGCAGATTTCCTCCTTATTTGGACAACCGGTCAGACATCCTTGACGGAAGCTGCGTCGGCAGTGGCGGCTTCTTGGGTCTCCCCGGACGTATTCCTCAATTGTTCTGTTCCGGCAGCCTGGGCCGCTGGCTGCTGCAGGAGCTCCAATTGGCGTTTGAGGCGTTTAATCTCACGCTGCAGCTTAAATTGGCGGAACATGCCCAGGGAGAATACGATCAAGCCTCCGAGCAGTGTGCAGCCTAAAATCAACAAAATAAGTGGAATTTCGACAACCTGGAACAGCAGATTAACCTGAACCGCTTTGACGTTGATAACGGCGAAAATTGCTGTAAGCAAAGCGATAATCAGTGCGGAAATCAGAGACCATTGTAATTTCATCAGGGCCACCTCCTTGGCGTAATAAGTATAAAATCCCTTGTCCGGTAAGGCAAGGGATTTTATGAAAGCCAATATTCGACAGGTTTTTATGGATCTCGGTGATGCAGACATCCGTTTTGCTCAGGACAGCTTTTCCATTTCTTCGATCAATTCCTTAAATACACTCATAGCCTCGCGGATCGGCTGTGGCGAAGACATGTCGACGCCCGCTTTTTTCAGAATATTGATAGAGTAATCACTGCCCCCGCTTTTGAGGAAGCCGAGATAACGGTCCACCGCCGGCTGCCCTTCCTCCAGAATCTGCTTGGAAAAGCTCGTGGCCGCAGAGAATCCGGTCGCATATTTGTACACATAGAAGCTGTTGTAAAAATGCGGGATACGCGCCCATTCCATGGCGATATCTTTATCCACATGCATATCCGCCCCATGATACTTTACGTTCAGGTCATAATAGATATCCGACAGCAGCTGCGGAGTCAAGGATTCGCCCTGTTCCGCCCGTTCATGAATGATCTTCTCGAACTCGGCAAACATCGTTTGCCGGAATACCGTTGTACGGAACTGGTCGGCATAATAGGTGAGCAGATACATCTTTTCCTTCGGATCCTGTGATTTTTTCAGCAAGTAATCCATCAGCAAGGCCTCATTCGTCGTTGAAGCCACCTCTGCGAGGAAAATCGTATACTGGGCGTCACGGTAAGGCAGCGCGTTATCCGAATAGTAGGAATGCAGCGCGTGGCCCATTTCATGTGCCAGCGTAAACATGCTGTTCAGATTGTCCTTATGGTTCAGCAGCACATAGGGATGGGTGCCATAAGCTCCCCAACTGTAGGCGCCTGTGCGTTTGTTCTCGTTCTCATATACGTCGATCCAGCGCTCGGTATAGCCTTTTTTCAGCGTGGCCAGATAATCGTCACCCAGAGGCTTGAGCCCTTCCAGCGTAGTATCCTTGGCTTCATCATAGGTGATATCCATTTTGTATTCATCCACCAGCGGGGCGAACAAATCGTACATATGAAGCTCATCTACACCAAGCAGCTTTTTTCTCAGCTTCATGTAGCGGTGCAGCAGAGGAAGACTTTCATGGATCGTGTCGACCAGGTTCGTATACACTTCCTTCGGAATGTTGTCGCCATAGAGGGACATTTCCAGCACGGAAGGGTATTTGCGGACCCGGGAATAAAAAATGTTCTTGGTTACATTGGCGCTGAGCGCGGCCGCGATCGTATTTTTATTGGCAGCATACGTATCGTATACCGCTTTAAAGGCCCGCTGGCGCACCTCGCGGTTGGGGCTCTCCAGGAACTGGATGTAACTTCCATGCGTCAGTTCAACCTCGTTACCGTTCTCATCCTTGATGCGCGGAAACTTCATATCCGCATTATTGAGCATACCGAAGATCGTTTGCGGGGCCTGCGAAAGATTGCCGACCTGGGCCAGCAGCGCTTCCTCGGACTTGCTCAGAATATGCGCCTTTTCCCGTTTCATCTCCTGTAGCGTGAATTTATAAGGGGCAAGCTCAGGGGAGGCAATGAACTCATCCAGCTTGTTTTCAGGCAGGGATAAAATTTCGGGAGTAATAAAAGAGAGCGCTTCGCTGACTTCCACGCTGAGCTTTTTCGCTTTTTGCGACAAAGCCTGGTATGTAGGCTCTGCAGTATCTTCATCATGATGGAGATGGGCAAATACATATACCCGTTCCGTTTTCAGTGATAATTCATCCTCCAGCTTGAAGCAGTCGCGAACCGCCTCGGCATGATCCAGCTTGCCCTGGAAGGAGGAGGCTTTCTTTGTTAACTGCTTGATTTCCTCGTATTCCTTGTCCCAGGCCTGCTGATTTGGGAACAGATCTTCCAGCTTCCAGCTGTGTTCCTGTGCTACTTCCTCGCGTTTCAGTACTTTACTCATATAGGGCCTCCTTTGTTCTTTCATCAGCAATGTTCGGGTTTCGGTTTTGGCATCTGCAGGCACCAGCGGAGAAAGCAGGCTGATGGCGAGCAGGATGGCTAGGGGTTTGGCAGACCGCACCATATGCATCCTCCTTTTACCATGACATGTAAGTCATAGTATGGCCTCAGGGGGAAGCAAATATAAATTGCTGCTTTTAGCTGGAACCACCCAGCATCAAACCGTATACTATAAGGAAAAAGGCAAAACAGATCATAACGACAGCTGTCAGGGCCATCCACTTCTTCAACTGGGCGGGGATGCTGTCACGCATCATCAGAAGCACGGCTCCCAGGGTAAAGGAAAGGATAATAAAAATGATGGAGCTGCTCGTATCCATCGGCGTCTTACACCTGCTTAAAAGCGTTCATGATTCGCTCCCATTCTTCCTCGTTGCCTTGAAACTCTTCCTTCGGGAAGCGGTTGTTGGCCCACTGCATCAGGGCAGGGCGGCTCAGAAAAGTATGCGCTTCCTCTCCCCAGTCGTCGGAAATTTCCCGCAGGACAATGTAGCGGCCCTGAACTTCGACTGTCATCATGTTCCACTTGTCTTTTTTGTATATTTCATGCTTTTTCATCATATGCATATCTCCGTAAGTGTTTTGGTCCATAATACCGCAGACGGCAGGGAAAAACAAATCATCCCAGTAGCCAAAACATCAATTGCAATGTTGAAAATGTTGGAGTATAATATGGATATTCGCCATAGATGGCGGTATTTTTAGGAGGTTGTTCACTTGAAGGGTACAGTTAAATGGTTTAATGCAGAGAAAGGCTATGGCTTTATCTCCACTGAAGGCGGCGAAGACGTTTTCGTACATTTCTCCGCAATCCAAGGCGATGGCTTCAAGACTTTGGACGAAGGTCAAGAAGTTGAATTCGAAATCACGGAAGGTAACCGTGGACCTCAAGCAGCTAACGTAACTAAATTGTAAGAACATTTCCGGCAACGGATCTCTTATAAAGTTCGGCTGAACGTCATAAAAGCGCAGTTTTCCCATGGGGAGCTGCGCTTTTTTGCTTCCGCAGATTTGACTGGTGTTAAATATACATAATGACTATAAACAGCAGGGGCTGATCATCATGGCTGTGGCTGAACGAAATGGAAGAGCGCATCCATGGGTGGCGCTCGGGATAAGTGTTCGGAGCCTGTCGAAAAGTGACTTTCTTTATTTGTGCAAACTTGGCGATCATATTATAATAAGTTTGTTTGGATAGGTTGCGAAAAACGTAGACAAATGTGGAGGCACCGTCATTTGAATGATATTGAGCTAAGACAGTTTCAGGCTCCGCGCGGTCCCTTGGGGTTGATGAACCGTATGTACAGATACATCCTTCCCGAGACACAGCGTACCCTGGAATATTGGCGCCAGAGGGCTGAACAAATTCCGGATATCGAACTAAAGAAGCAGGCGCTTGCAAGTATATCAGGCAAGGCGTTTCACTGTATCGGCGGTGCGGTCTATGCGGCGGTTAACCTGCCGGCCCGCCATACGCTGATTCAGCTGATCGTCGCTTATCAGACGATCAGTGACTATCTCGATAATTTGTGCGACCGAAGCAGGTCTTTGGACCCGGAAGATTTCAGACTGCTGCACCAGTCCATGCTCGATGCGGTTAATCCGGCGGCGGAACCTGTTCATTATTATGCTTTGCGGGAAGAACAGGAAGATGGAGGATACCTGCTTCACCTGGTGGAGACTTGTCAGTCATGCATATGCAAGCTTCCGGGCTATGAAGCTGCTATGCCTTATATTCTTGATCTGGCAAGGCTTTATACCGATCTGCAGGTATACAAGCATATCAAGCCGGAGCTCCGGGAAGCAGCATTAATGGATTGGTGGAACCTTCATAAAGAGCGGACACCGGAATTGCGATGGAATGAATTTGCGGCGGCGACGGGCTCAACGCTAGGCGTGTTTATGCTGTTTCTGGCTGCCAGTGCCCCAAATCTGACCGATTCGCGGGCAGCTGCAATTCACCGGTCGTATTTTCCGCATGTCTGCGGTCTGCATATATTGCTGGATTATCTGATCGACCAACACGAAGACCGTATAGGCGGGGATTTGAACTTTTGCAACTACTACGAAGACACGGAAACGATGCTTGACCGGATCGTGTTCATTGTAAACCGGGCGCGGACGGATGTGTCCTCAATACCTGAAAGCTCCTTCCACCGGATGATTATCGAGGGTCTGCTCGCGTTATATTTATCCGATCCGAAGGTCAGCGAGCAGCAGGAGGTCCGTCGTGTCTCAAAGGTTTTAATGAAGAAAAGCCCGCTGATGCGGTTGTTCTTTTTCGTGAACAGTCGTTGGATTCGAAGGCAATTATGAGAGAATGTAGGAGGAAATGAACATGACAGCAGTTAAGAAAATCGCAGTATTAACGAGTGGTGGAGACTCTCAGGGAATGAACGCGGCCGTTCGTGCCGTCGTGCGCAGCGGTCTGTATTTCGGATTGGAAGTGTACGGCGTACAGCGCGGCTATCACGGCCTGCTGAACGATGACATTTTCCAGATGGATTTGCGCAGTGTGGGCGATATCATCCATCGGGGCGGAACGGTGCTGCAATCGGCGCGCTGCAAGGAGTTCAGAACGTTGGAAGGGCAACAGAAGGGTGCGCAAATTTTGCGCGACCGTGGTATTGACGGGCTTATCGTCATCGGCGGTGATGGTTCCTACCAGGGAGCGAACAAGCTGAGCCAGCAAGGCATCAAAACGATGGGGCTGCCGGGCACGATTGATAACGACATTTCTTTTACGGATTATACGATCGGTTTTGACACGGCGGTCAGCGTCGTTGTGGATGCCATCAACAAGCTGCGGGACACCATGTCCTCCCATGAGCGTTCTTCTATCGTGGAAGTAATGGGCCGCCATTGCGGCGATATTGCCCTTCATGCCGGACTGGCTTCCGGGGCTGAGACAATTCTGGTTCCTGAGGTTGAATTCAATATGGACGAAGTGGCAGAACGGATGAAGCAAAACTTCGCTCATGGCAAAAGACATAGTATTATTATCGTCGCCGAAGGTGTGGGTAAAGGGGAAGATGTGGCGGCAGAGCTCGTCAAACGCTTCCCGACGAACGATCCGCGTGTAACGGTGCTGGGCCATATTCAGCGCGGAGGCACGCCTACGGCATTTGACCGTAATCTGGCCAGCAGACTTGGCGATTTTGCGGTGCGTCAACTGATTGAAGGACTATCCGATAAGGCATGCGGTATTATCAAAGGCGAACTTGTTGCCACCGATATTAATACAGTAGTCAATACAAAAAAACCATTTAACATGGATCTGTATGAGCTTGCGATCCGTCTTTCCCAATAATATTATAGAACCCGAATTGGACAGGTATGATCCCTTCCGTGCGACTGTGTCAGAAACGCAGTTTACATGGAAGGGATTTTTTTTAGATTAAAGAAAGTATAAGTTTTCAGCGAAGCTGAAGCTTTCTTTAATCGCAAGAAAAACTACTGCTAGATGTGGTCTGTCTTCTGTGAATTACGTCGAATAGACGTTTTTCTTATGGGCAAAATGAGTGAAAAGCTTTGCAGGAGGCAGAGCATGTTCGCAGATGGTGGATGACAAAATTTCCTTCATTTCAGGGAGGTAAGGGCAGTGGCGACATTAGAAGAAAAAGAGGTTGTCCGGCAGGAGGAAGCAATAAAGAATAAAAAGTGGTGGAAAGAAGCCGTTGTATATGAAATCTACCCCATTAGCTTTAAAGATTCCAATGGAGACGGTATCGGCGATCTGCGCGGGATTATCTCGAAACTGGATTATTTGAAGGATCTGGGTGTAGATGTGATCTGGATTTGTCCCATTTATCAGTCCCCCGGCCAGGATAACGGTTATGACATCAGCGATTATTATGCGATCAAACCGCAATTCGGCACGATGGATGATTTCGATGAGCTGCTGAAGGAAGCGCATGACAGGGGGCTTAAAATCATGATGGATCTTGTATTGAATCATACCTCCGACGAGCATCCCTGGTTCATCGAATCCAGATCCTCCAAGTCCAGTCCGAAACGGGATTATTATATTTGGCATGATGGAAAAAACGGGCTTCCCCCCAACAACTGGGAGTCTTATTTTGGCGGCTCGGTTTGGCAGCTTGATGAAAAAACAGGGCAGTATTACTTGCATCTTTATTCCAAATACCAGCCTGACTTGAACTGGAAAAACGAAGAAATGATTCAGGAGCTGTACAAAATGATCCGCTGGTGGCTGAAAAAAGGAGTCGACGGCTTCCGCTTTGACGCCATTGCGCATATCGTCAAGGCTAAAGGACTTCCGGATGCGGAGAATCCTAATCATTTGGAAGTAGTTCAGGCTAATCAGTTTTTTTCGAATTTGGAGCATGTTCACGACTTGCTGCGCAAGCTGAATGAAGAGGTATTGATGGAATCCGATATTATGACCGTAGGGGAGACTTCGGGTCTTGGACCGGAACAGGCATTGGAGTATGTGGGGAACGAGCGGCATGAGCTCAATATGGTATTTCAGTTTGAGCACATGACGCTGGATTCTCCATCGACCGGCACCTCCAGATGGGAAACCCGTTCGTGGACGCTGCCGGAGCTGAAAAAAATTATGGCCCACTGGCAGACTACGCTGCATAATAAGGGCTGGAACGCCAACTATTTGGGCAACCATGATCAGCCGCGCCAGGTGTCCCGTTTCGGTAATGACAAAGAATACCGGGTGGAATCCGCGAAGATGCTGGCTACGTTTTTGCTGACCCTTGAGGGTACCCCTTATATTTATCAAGGGGAAGAAATCGGCATGACCAATGCTTCCTTCAAGCATATTCAAGACTACAAGGATATCGAGACGCTGAATTTCTATAAGCTGTCGCAAATGCAGCAGGTGCCTGAGGACAAAATCATGGCCGCAATCTATGCGAAAAGCCGGGATAACGCCCGAACTCCCATGCAATGGGATGCCAGCGAGCATGCGGGATTTTCGGATAGCAAGCCCTGGATGAAGGTCAATGATAACTACAGAGAGATCAATGTTGAAGCGGCTCTCAAGGACCCTAGCTCTATATACCACCATTACCGTAAGCTGCTCGCCCTGCGCAAGCAGCATAAAGTGATGGTTTACGGGGAATACACACTTCTGCTGCCGGAGGACCTGGAATTGTATGTCTATACACGGACACTTGCTGAGGAATGTCTGCTGGTCGTTTTGAACTTTGGCCATGACACCGTTGAATTTGAGTGGCCGGATCAGCTTGCATACGATGCGGGAGAGCTGTTAATCGGCAATTATGAGGGGCTGCCGGAGGGGGAGAGTGAACAGAAAAAAACAATCCGTCCCTATGAAGCCAGAGTGTACAAATTAATTAAGAAGAGGGCTCAAAAGATCCATTGTCCCTGAACCGGCGCTGCACAACCTGGAGGCGGAGAAGGAGGGTGGCCGCCCCCACAATGTCAGAGCTTTATTGTAAGCGATGGACCGAATTCTGAACAGTATATTTTACTAAAGGTAACAGGGCTCAATTAAAAAGACCCGCGGCATTTGGAGGCCACTGAAAAACATAGCTTTTCTGAGGGCCAAAAGAGAATTCATCAAAAAGACGACATTTCATTCAGAAATA